>JBBQQX010000003.1:0-100728 GCA_038215405.1 Burkholderiales bacterium | reverse complement strand
CGATGAACAGCACGAAATGTTCAAAGCATTGAAAGTCAAACAGCCCACTGCAAATCGACAATTGAGCCTCTTGTAGGGGCACGTTTTAAAGTCAAACCTAATGAAATCAAGGTACTTACGTCATTAGCTGTCGAAGACCGGAGAACAGGGCGTAATCGGCAAACAGCACCGTGTTCTGGTCCCGCTGCGCACTTTTGCCCCGCACCACCACGCGGCCCGCGCGCAGGGGGTACTGGGCATAAATCTGATCCATCCCGTTCCACCCAGCCTGCACCATCGCAGGTCGAATGAACTTGTCACAGATGTCGCTTTCGGATAAATTATTTTTATTCAACCGGCGTCTCCCATTTCAAGCGGATTATCCGGCAAGCTTTTGGGCGCACTTCATCGACTCGGCCACAGCTTGCGCGTCAAGCCGTCCAGACCGGCTTTGCCTGCCAACTCATTACCCATGAGGGCAAGTCAAGCGCTGGCATAGGCCGCGCTATGCCGAAGCCCTGCGCCAGCTCGCAGCCCAGCGATAGCAGCATCGCCCCGTGGGCAGCGGTCTCGACACCCTCTGCAATCACGTTACGATTAAATGCAGTCGCCAAACCCACTACACCCTGGACTATGGCGAGGTCATCGGGGTCGCTAAGCATGTCGCGCACAAAACTCCGGTCGATCTTCAAAGTCTCTGCCGGCAAGTGCTTGAGGTATGTAAGCGAAGAATAGCCGGTGCCGAAGTCATCAAGCGAGAATTGCACACCGATGGCCCGGCACGCATGCATCGTTTTGGAGACCTGCACCGCGTCGTCCAGCGCGCTCGTCTCCAGCACTTCCAGTTCGAGACAGTTGGGCAGAACGTCAGGGTATCGAGCAAGAAGCCCGGACAAACGCACGACGAAATCACTTTGCTGCAACTGTCTCGCACTGATATTGACGCTCACCGGAATGTGGATCCCGTCAGCCTGCCACGCACTCATCTGGGCCAAAGCGGTGGCGATCACCCATTCGCCCAGCTCCAAGCTAATGTCGTGTCCCTCAACGATGGGGAGAAAGGCCGCAGGCGGTAACAAGCCGCGCTCGGGGTTCTGCCAACGAATCAGGGCTTCTGCGCCTATTACAGCGCCAGTTCGCATATTGACCTTTGGCTGGTAATGAAGCACGAACTCCCCACGCTCCAGGGCGTACCGAATGTCCTGCAGCCCGTGCTGTTGGTCCTGCATTGCCGCGTCGTGAAGGAGATCAAACACATGAAAGCGGTTCTTGCCAGCCTGCTTGGCCTGGTACATGGCCTGGTCAGCGTGACGCATCAATTGATCCGCGTCTACACAATCTGCCGGGTAGAACGTGACGCCGATGCTGGCAGAAACCTGCAGCGTTTGTTCTTTCACCATCGTGGGGTCAGAAGCTGCCTCCAACAGACGCAGCAGCACCAGATCTGAATCGCTTGTTTGATTCAGATCAGCGAGAACGGCCACAAACTCGTCACCACCGATCCGCGCCAACGTATCGCCTTCGCGCAATGCCGCCTTCATTCGCTGTGCAATCGCGATCAGCAATCCATCACCGACATCATGCCCATGCTTGTCATTGACTGCCTTGAATCCATCCAGATCGAGATAAACCACAGCAATGGATTGATCGCGTCGCTGGCATTGCAACATGGCCTGTTGCAGGCGGTCGGCCAGTAGAACCCTGTTTGACAGACCCGTGAGAGCATCGTATTGGGCTATGTGTTCGAGTTGACTTTGGTGCTCTTTGGTCACGGTGATATCCGTGAACAAGGCGACATAGTGCTGGGTCTCTCCCTTGATATTGCGCACCGCGCTGATTGTGAGCATCTCAGGGTAGACCTCGCCATTCTTTCGGCAGTTCCAGATTTCACCGCTCCAGTGGCCTCGGACCTCGAGTTCATGCCACATCGCTTTGTAAAACTCCCGTGACTGCCTCGTCGACTTGAGAATGCGCGTGTTCTGACCCATAGCCTCGTCGCGGGGGAAGCCGGTGATGCGGGTGAAGGCCTCATTGACGTCCACGATAGTGCCGACAACATCGGTGATGACGATGCCTTCGCGCGCATGGCTGAACACGCTGGCGGCCAATTGTTGGCTACTCTGGGCCAGCTTGCGCTCGGTGATGTCGCGCGACAAAACAATGAAATGTGGGTTGTCGGGGTCAATGCCGTCCTTGCGGGAAACGGACAACTCGAACCACTTCAGTTCGTTCTCCAGTGTCAACTCAATTTGTCGACCGTTCGAGTAACCCTTGCCGTTGGCCTCGTTCAGGGCCGCCATGCAAGTGGTCGAGGCCTCCACCGGCATGACATCGGTCAACAGCTTTCCAAGCAACATGTTTTGCGGGGCCACCAACAAGGTGGAGCGCGGGCTGTGGGCACTGTGGTAGCGCCCATCAAGGTCAATTTCAAACAACAAGTCGGGGATTGCCCTTAATGTGCTTGCCAAATCGTTGCGGCTGATGATGAGGTCATCACAATGGTCTTGCAGAGATTTGTCGCGCTGCTCGATTTGATCCAACATGGTGTTGAACCCCCGCGCCAGATGATCAAGCTCGCTGATGGTGCCGGGCGCGGCACGAACGCAATAGTCGCCATCTTGCGAGACCCGCTGGGTGAGTTCGCCCAGCTGCGCCAGTGGCGTCAATATCGAACCGCGCAGCCGCTGCAGCAGTCGGCGACTGACTTGCCAAGCCAACCAAGCGGCAAGCACCATTGCCAGCAACTGCCAAAGGGTTTGCATGTACAGGGCGAACAGATCGACCGCCAGATGAACGCTGCCGCGGGACCGGCCATCGATCAGGATGGGCTCCGTCATCGCTAGGCTGCGCAGGTTCAGCGACTGCGCCGCGAGCATGGACGGCGCCCCCGAAACCGGGGTTGATTGCCCATTGGCCTCATAACGGGCAAAAACCGATTGATCTTCGTCAAGGATCGTCACGCTGCTGACCTGTGGAAAGTGGTGCAGTGCCAGCAATTGATCGTTCGCAGCCTTTGCGTCATGAAACGCCAATGCAGCTCCCACGTTGTCAGCCAACACCCTGGCTTGCAGACGGCTCGAATCGATCAACGCGAACAGACCCAGCGCAAAACTGCTGGCAATGACAATAGCCGAAATCACCGCGATGGCTGCCCCCTGCGTGATGTTGTTGATGCGGCTGAGTCGCTCGCCCAACGTGGGCATCGCCACAGGGATCGTTCGCGATGTCATTGGATGACCTCGGTAGCCAGTCGCAGCATCTTGGAACTGAGCTTGAGCTGCGCCCCGCGGGCAGCCACGAGGTTGGCTTCAAACGTGACCCGCCCCTGTGCCATCGTCATGTTGAGCGCTGCGCCTTGACGCGCGGCACCTAGGCTTTCGGTCACGGTCAGCACCGGCAGGCCGCGCAGTTTATCGAGCAGGCGCGCCAGCTGGTCGATGTCGGCGCCAGGGACGAACACGATCTGGCAGCCCTTGAGCGTTTCAAGGCCGGTCTTGCGTTGCACGGCCAGCTTGCGCACGCCAACCGCCTTGCCATTGAGTCCATCGATCTCGGCGCCAAACGGATCGTGACCATACACACACAGGTTGAGCACGCTGCCCACTTCCGGTGGCCACTCGGTGAAGACGGCAAAGTTGTAGAGGAAAGCTGCCTTGAGCTGGTACTCGGACAAGTCTTCGCTCCAGGCCGAGGGGGAACACGCCAAAAGCACCAGGAGAGTGGCGAGCAGGCGATGCAGAAATGCGCGTTGGCAGTTCGACCGACTGGCCCGCGCGCCTGGATTCTTGCCAGAGCGTTTCGACATGCCTATTCAGAATTTGTAAGTGGCCTGCAGGCGCACACTGCGGCCGTCCTGCGCGAGGGCGTTTTGCCAGTTGATCTCGGCAGCGGGCTGCCCATAGCGCTTGTCATACAGGTTGCGAACGCCCAAATCGACCTCAAGACCTCGGGCCAGTTTGTCGGTGCTAAGGTACAGGTTTGACAGCGCGTAGCCGCCAAGATCGGTGCCATCGCGCGTGCGGCGCTCGCTGTCGTACTGCAACTCGTAACCCAGACGCAAGCCGGCTGCAGGCAAGGGAGTTGAGAAGTTGAGCTTGCCCAGCACTTGGGGTGAGTTGACCAGCCCGGAGCCGTTGGCGCTGCGGGTATGTTGGAACGCCAGGCTGGCGCGCAGGCGGCCACCCCAACGCCAGGTCTTGTCGGCAGACAGCTCCAGCCCGTTGGCCTTGACCGTGTCGCCCGGCTGGTACTGGGTCAGGGGTTGTGCGCTAGTGGCGCTGGCCGGATCAATGCCCAAGGTAACGATATCGCGCATCGTCCATTCATAAACCGAGCCGCGCAGCACCAGCTCAGCGCCGATACGGTGGTCGGCCACCAACTCCAGCGTGTCAATGCGCTCGCCGCCCAGCGCCGGGTTGCCGACCTGCGATAGCGTGTCGGTGTACTGGCTCTCATAAACGTTGGGCGCACGGTGGGCACGGCCATAAAGCGCCTTGAGCGTGGTCGCAGTCGTGGCCTGCCAGATCAGCGCGGCGCGCGGACTCGTCGTCGACCCGGTGCTGTCGTTGTTATCGACTCGCAACCCCAGCGTCGCGCCCAGCGTCTTGCCAACTTTCCACTCATCCTGTGCATAAAACCCGACCCGGTAGCCCGAGCGGGCGATGGTCACGTTTTGGGCTGGATTGGCGGGGTGCAGAATAAATTGATCGGTGTGCTGGTTGTTCTGGGCTTCAAACCCCAGCATCAGCTTGTGGTCCGCCACAGCTGTGGAGAGCGCGCGCCACTCCGTGCCCTGCCAATCGCCCTGCGCCGGAAACGAGACCAGATCGCCGCTGTACGTGAAGGTGCCGCCGTAACGGTAACTGCCCACGAACAAGCGACCCGACACCTGTAGCGTGCCATCCATCAAACTGTCCGTGTACTGCAGTTGCCCCAGCGTGTAGCGGTCCGTGAAGTAGTCGCCCGCCACCAGCGGGGCACTGAAGTACGCGGCAGTCGGGTCCTTCTTGTCGCGGCTGCTTTGCACCAGCTCGAAGGCCCAGCGCCCACGCGCCATGCGGGCGTAGAATTTCTGGTTGCGTTCGGCGTCCAGACCCGCTGCCACGCCGGAGATGCCGGTTGCGCCGTAGTCAAAAAAGCGGTCTTCGCCAGCGGCGCGCAAGCCCGATACCGACACCAGCAGGTCGACATCGTTGTCCAGACGCTTGCCCCAACTGGCGCGACCTTCGCTTAGGCGTTGCGGGCTTTGGATGCCGGCTTCAAGCTCGCCGCCGTTGAGCTGTTCGCCGTGACGTTGACCACGCCAAACATGGCGTTTTGGCCATACACCGCACCGCCGGGGCCGGGAATGAACTCGATGCGCTCGACCAGCGCCAGGTCCAGCGGGAAATCGCGCCCGACGGGGCCGCCGTCATAGACCGGGTCGTTGACGCGGTTGCCGTTGATGTTGATCAGCACCCGCGCCGTCAGGTCGCCGGGGAGGCCAAAGCCGCGGGTGCCAAGGTAGGTGTATTGCCGGTCGTTGGTGGTGTGAATGCCGGGCAGGCTGGCCAGCGCCTCAGCCAGCGTGCGCCAGCCAAACGCACGAATCTCGTCGCGCGTGATGATGCTGACGGCGGCCGCCACTTCACTTTGTTTTTGCGCGTACTTGGATCCGCCGACGACCGTGATGTTCATCAGTTCTTCGAGGCTGAGCAGGGTCAGGTCGGTGGCGGCGCGGGCGGGAACAGCGCAGACTAGCGCAAGACCCAGCGTCGCGGTGAAGGCGTAGCCGATGTGGAACTTCTTCTATCCGTTGCTGGCGCGGGCATGCATCTGATAACTCCCTGTTTACAGAAAGGAACTTCTATTCATTGTTAACCATTTGTAACACAACACACGCACCCAGTTAGGTGCCTGACAAGATGACTTGAGCAAGGTCGGCAGGCGGCGGCGGGACGGCTTAGCCGGCGCCAGCCCGACCTGCGCCGCAGCACGACAACTCATGAGAGCAATATTGGTTCAGAAGAGGGCAATGGTCTGTACGGAGATTTTGATTCTTGGCGTCAGCAGGCATGGATAACGGATCGACTGCCGCGCAATTTCGACCCGGTCAGAGCGGCAGATCAGGCTCGCAGACGACTTTGCTATAGAATTAATAGCTGCTAGCGCATGAACGACGAGGGCTACAGCCCTAAAAGACCAATAAGGCTGGCAGAAGGACGGCTGCACCAGCAGTTTCTACCTGGCGATCGACATCAGCATCCCCAGGCTCAGGCCCCGCGTGACTATTGCAACACCTCGGTGGCCAGACTCAGCATGCGGGCGCTGAGTTTGAGACCGTGGCTGCGCGTGGCAACGAGGTTCGCCTCAAACGTGATTCGGCTCTGCGCCACCTTCATGCCCAGAGCGGCGCCCTTGAAGGGGCTGAAGTCGTTGACCATGGTTTGCTCGATCAGGATGTTGCGGTCGGCCAGAAACAGGATGCGCTTTTTGGCCCGACTCTCCCACAACCAACCGCCAGATGACCTGAAACGCGGTCTAGGTTTTGCCGGTGCCGGTGGCCATGACGAGCAGCACGCGGTTTTGGCCTGCGGCAATGGCCTCGACCGAGCGGTTGCTGGCGTTGAGTTGGTCATAGCGCGGGGTTTTGCTGGGCGAGTAGTCAAACGCCACCACGCGGCTTACCTCGGGCGTCCAGCCTTTCCAGGTGCAGTAGCGGCTCCACAACTCGGCGGGGCTGGGGAATTCGTCGAGCATGAGGTCTTGCTCCAGCACGCCATCAGCCAGCGTGGCGTCACGAAACACAAAGCCGTCGCCGTTGCTGGCGAAGCTGAAGGGCACGGCCTGCAAATGGGCGCATTGGATGGCAGGGGTTCGTTTTCAGTGCAAAGACACTGGTCTGCAGCTGACTTGATGATGAAATTGGAGGCAGGCGACGTGCTAGCCCGTGATGATGGGCCGCAACGCCTCGACCTCATCGACCAGAAAGTCAAACAGCGCTGCCACGCGCGGCGTGCGTCGTAACGCCGGCGTGGTGAGCACGCGCCAGATGCGGGCCAGTTCCGGGATCGGGCCGAGCACCCGCACCAGGTCAGGCTCGGCGTCACCCAGCGCGGTCGGCAGGGCCGCCAAGCCCACACCGGCTCGCACCGAATAGATCATGCCGAGCACACTGTCATTGCGCGCCACCACATGGGCCGCCGGAGCCACCTGCTGGAGCCATTGGGTGGCTCGGTGCTTGGCCATGGTCTCGTCAAAGCCGATCCAGTCGTGGCGCTCGATATCTTCCACGCGATCGGGCTGGCCGCGCCGGGCCAGGTACTTCGGGCTGGCATAGACCGCCCAAAGCGAATCCCCCACCTTGCGACCGATGAGCGCGTTGTCCTGCGTGTCGCCCGAGCGCAGGGCAATGTCCACCTCCCCCTTGGCGAAGTCCAGGTACTTGTCACTCATCACAAATTGCACTTCCAGCCCGGGATAGCGCGCTCGAAACCGCTCCAGCAGCGTTGAATTGATGATGCGGTACATCAATGGCTCCGGACAGGTCAGGCGCACGACGCCTGTGACCTCGCGCTGGAAGGCCTCGATGTGCTGCGTCAATGCCACCACAGCCTGTTCCACCTGCTGGGCAAGAGGCAGCAGCTGTTCGCCAAAAGCCGTCAGGCGATAGCCGCTGGGATGGCGTTGCACCAAGGACTGCCCTAGGCGCCGCTCCAACTCGGCCAGCCGACGTTGCACCGTCGATTGATTAACCTGCAGCGCGCGACTGGCGGCGGTGCTGCTTTGGTGACGCGCCACCGCCAGCAGGTATTTGAGGTCGTTCCAGTCGAACATGGCGGGCGATTGGGGTGGGGTTATGCGTTTGTGCGGCCCCATTATGCAAGCCCGCGGCTTGTAGCGCCCCCTTGCACTACCTAAACTGGCAGCGCCATATTGCAGGAACAAATACACCGAAGGAGTCCGTCATGACAGCAGTTACTACCGACACCGTCAGCCCCGATGGCCAGGATTTCAAGATCGCGGTGCGCAAGCAGTGGGACCATTCGGCAGCAGGCTGGAACGAGCACGCCCCGGAAATTCGCGCGTGGCTGCGCCAGGCCAGCGACGCGATGCTGGACATGGCGGGCGTCAAGCCTGGTGCATCGGTGCTGGATGTGGCCGCCGGTGCCGGTGACCAGACGCTCGACATCGCCGAGCGCGTTGGCCCGGCCGGCCGCGTGCTGGCCACCGACCTGTCTCCCGCGATATTGGCGCTGGCCGACATGAACGCCCGCCACGCCGGCTTTGGCAACGTCCAGACGCTGGTCGCAGACGGAGAGGCCCTCGCCGTGCCGCCCAGCAGCTTTGATGCCGTCGTCTGCCGGCTAGGATTGATGTTTTTCCCCGACCCGCTGCAAGGCCTGCGCAGCATGCAGCGAGCCTTGCGGCCCGGCGGGGGCATCTGCACCCTGGTGTTCTCACGGCCCGAGCGCAACCCCTGCCTGGGCATCCTGATGGGCACCGCGCTCAAGCACGCCGGGCAAGCACCACGCGACCCGTTCCAGCCGGGCGGCCTGTTGAGCCTGGGCAAACCGGGCCTCACCGATGCGCTGTTCCAGGCGGCGGGCTTTCGCAGCGTCGCGAGCACGGCACTGGATGCGCCCTTTCACCTGCCCACGGCGCGCCACTACCTTGACTTCGTTCGTGCGTCGGCCAGCCCGATCCAGCAAATTCTCGGGCGACTCAGTGCCGAAGCGGCGCAGTCAGCCTGGGCCGAGATGGAGGAACGACTGGGCGTCTTCATGACCGCCGACGGTTGGATTGGTCCCAACGAAGTGCTGCTGACGGCGGCGCAGCGCTGAAGCAGCAGCGTCGACTCGTCCCGACGTCGTCCCTGACTGGAGCACCGAAGGGCGTTGAAATCTACAAGACGGTGAAAGCCAGATGCAGGGGCGTGGGCGGCTGACCGGGAGGCTTGAACTAGCTGCTGATGTAGTTCGTCAACTGGGAAATCGTTTGCTGCTGCTCGGCGATGATGTCGTCCATCAGGTCACGGATCGAAATCAGGCCCACCACCTCAGTGCCATCAAGCACCGGCAAATGGCGAATTTTTTTCTGGCTCATCAACACCATGCAGGCACTGGCCTCGGTGCTGGGGGTGACCGTGATGACATCGCGGGTCATGATGTCGGCGACCTTTGTTTCTTTTGAGTTCTTGCCTTGCAGCGCCACCTTGCGGGTGTAGTCACGCTCGGAGACCACCCCGACCAGTTTGCCGTTCTCGATCACCGTCAGCGCACCTACCCCATAGTCAGCCAACAACTGGAGTGCCTCGAAGACACTGACGGAAGGACTCACCTTATAAATCGTTGAACTACGATTCTTTAACAATTCCGAAACGGGCTTCATCAAAACTCCATTTAATTTGTTGACATGAGAGTTGCAGTGTAAACAAACTGGTGTGCAAGGCAATAGAGAACGACCCCCAGGCGCGACAGCGGGTCTCGTGCGGAAAATGCCAGCTCCCGCGGGTGCGATTTCGAGCAACGGTGAGCGTCGGATGGGCATCGAGTTTGCTATATTTGTAATAGCTATATAGGCAATGTAGACGAGGGCTAGAGCCTTAAATGGCTCAAAAATGGTGTGGGACTATCCGGCTTGGTTAGAAGGTGTGCTCAAGTGACTCCGTTGCTTGAGGCCTTGCCAAGGTCTTTGCCTGCGCCCTTGATCGGCCGATCGCATGCGAATGACTTGGGCGTGGGCTCAAATCAGATTGACATGAACGCCGCCAGGATTCATGGTTACATTTAGGTCATGTTCCCGCTGACTCTAGTGATACAGCCATTTTTGATGGCCAAGATACCTCATGACTGCCAAGAAGCCTTTTGAAATTGCCCGTGAAACGCTCAAGCAAATCACCGCGCGCAAGTTGGCGCCAACGCCCATCAACTACCAGGCCATCTACAACGAAGTAGCGGGGGTGATCAGCGAGCCCCCGTTTCCCGCCGACCGCTTGCGTGACATTGCCGAGGCGCTGCCGACCAAGACACCCGGGCAGCAAAGGCAACGCGGTCTGCTCGATTCCGCCATCGGACAACTCAATTGGGATGGCGTCAAAAGCGCATTGATGGCTTATGGCGGCTTCAGTCCACCCGCTGTTGAGCCCGCCAAGGGTGGGGCCGTGGCCGACTCGCCCGCGCCGGTTGCCAGCGCGTCAGGCGCAGCGGTCGCACCGGCGCTGACCTCGGATTTTTTGCAGCAAATGGCGCGGCTGATCGACTACGCATTGCCGGCCCTAGGCACCGATGATGAGCGCTTCAACGAGCAGAGCCAGACCTTGCTCAAGGCACTGCGCCAACCGGGCGCTGACGTGCTGACGCTGAAATCCATGCTGGGCAGCTTCAGCGACCGCCTCTCCTTCGCCGCCGAAGACCAGGCCGAGATCAAAGTCACGCTGCTCAAGCTCTTGCACCTGATCATCGAGAACATTGGAGAACTCAGTCTGGACGACCGATGGCTCCAGGGCCAGATTGAGGCCTTGCTGACGGCCTCAACGCCACCACTCACCCTGCGCCGCCTTGACGATGTGGAACGGCGCCTGAAGGACGTGATCTTCAAGCAGACCGAGGCCAAGGGCCGCGCCCTGGAGGCGCAGGAAGACATGCGCCAGATGCTGGCGACCTTTATCGAACGGCTGTCGCAAATGACCGAGTCCACCAGCGCCTACCATGGCAAGCTGGAAGAAAACGCGCGCCTGATCGAGCAGGCCAAGACCCTGGCTGAAATTGCACCGGTCCTGAAAGAAGTTGTTGGGGCGACCCGCACCATGGCGCACGACAGCTTGTCGGCCCGCGATGAGTTGCGCGGCATGCGCGAGAAGGCGCTGACTACCGAGGTCGAACTTGCCAAATTGCATCAGGAGCTTGACCGCGTCAGCGCGCAGGCGCGCCATGACCCGCTTACCGGAGCGCTCAATCGCAAGGGGCTGGAAGAAGCGGTGAACCGCGAGGTCTCCGGCGTGCGGCGCAAAGACACGCCGCTGTGCATGGCGCTGCTCGACATCGACAACTTCAAGGCACTCAACGACCGGCTCGGCCACGCCACCGGCGATGAGGCGCTCGCCCATTTGGCGGCGGTGACGCGCGAGGTCATGCGCCCGCAGGACACGCTGGCGCGCTATGGTGGCGAAGAGTTTGTGGTTCTAATGCCCGACACCGCCCTGGACAATGGCATTGAAGCCATGACCCGCTTGCAGCGCGAACTGACCAAGCGTTTCTTTCTGGCCGGCACCGAGAAGGTCCTGATTACCTTCAGCGCCGGCGTGGCGCAGCTGGTCGCAGACGAAAGCGGTCAGAGCGCCATCAAGCGTGCCGACCAGGCCATGTACCTGGCCAAGCGCTCGGGTAAAAATCGCGTGTTGGGCGCATAACCAGGACAAAACTCTAATGACCTATTTAATTCTCGGACTGTTCATTTTCTTGGGCGTGCACTCGGTGCGCATCGTGGCCGAGGACTGGCGCACCCGCACCCGAGCGCGCATTGGCGTGATGCCCTGGAAGGGCTTGTTCGCGCTGGCCTCGCTGCTCGGTTTCGTCTTGATCGTGTGGGGCTTTGGCCTGGCACGCCAGCAACCGATGCAGTTATGGAGCCCGCCCGTTGCGATGCGCCACCTGGCTTCGCTGTTGACCCTGCTGTCCTTTGTTTTGCTGGCGGCGGCCTATGTTCCCGGCAACCGCATCAAGGAACGCGTTCACCACCCCATGGTGCTAGGGGTCAAGGTCTGGGCGCTGGCGCATTTGCTGGCCAACGGCAACCTTCACCATGTCGTGTTGTTTGGCTCATTTTTGGCCTGGGCGGTTGTCGATTACATCGCCGCACGTCGGCGTGACCGCCTGCTTGGCACGCGCTACCCCGGTGGCACTGCGGGCGCCACCGGCATCACGGTGGCGCTGGGCGTGGGCGCCTGGATGGGCTTTGCGCTCTGGCTGCACGGCCTGCTGATCGGCGTGCGCCCATTTGGCTGAGGCCTGAGGCGTTGAAATCATGAGTATCCGCAACCTCGACTCATTGTTTAACCCCGCCTCGATTGCCGTGTTTGGCGCCTCGCTGCGCGTCGGGACTGTAGGCACCACGGTCTGGCACAACCTGAGCAGCGGCAGCTACCGGGGCGCGTTGTATGCCGTCAACCCGAAGCACCGCAAACTCGGCGCTCATCCGGTCGTCGCCAAGGCCGCGGATCTGCCTGAAGTCCCCGATCTGGCTGTCATCTGTACACCGCCAGCGAGCGTGCCGGGGCTGATTGAAGCCCTGGGCCGCTTGGGCACGCGCGCCGCCGTGGTCATGACGGCAGGCATGACCGGCCAGGAAAAGCAAGCCATGCTGGAAGCCGCCAGCAACCACTTGCTGCGCATCCTGGGACCCAACTGCATCGGGCTGCTGGCACCGCACCAGGGCCTGAATGCCAGTTTTTCGCACATTGATGCGCAGCCCGGTGAGGTCGCCTTTGTGTCGCAGTCCGGCGCCTTGGTCACGGCCATGCTGGACTGGGCGCAAGGGCGCGGCATCGGCTTCTCGTACTTTGTCTCGCTCGGCGAACACGCCGATGTGGACTTTGGCGACATGCTGGATTACCTGGCCAGCGACGCCAAAACCCGTGCCATTCTGTTGTATGCCGAATCGATCGAGTCACCGCGCAAGTTCATGTCGGCGGCGCGGGCGGCGGCGCGCAACAAGCCGGTCATTGTGGTCAAAGCCGGGCGCTCGGCACCGGGCCAGCTGGCAGCGGCCTCGCACACCGGCGCGCTGGCCGGTTCCGACATGGTGTTTGAGGCGGCCATTGCGCGCGCCGGCATGTTGCGCGTCAACACCATGCAAGAACTGTTTTTGGCAGCAGAGACGCTCTCGCGTTTTCGCACCAACAGCAGCGACAGCATGACCATTCTGACCAATGGCGGTGGCGCCGGGGTGATGGCGGCCGATGCGGCCACCTATGCCGGCGTCAAACTGGCAGAGCTCAGCGACAGCACACGCCACAAGCTTGACGCCGTGCTGCCCGCCAACTGGTCGCACGCCAACCCGATCGACATCATTGGCGATGCACCAGTGGCGCGCTATGCGCAGGCGTTAAAAATACTCAAAGACGACGCCAACAGCGGGGCGATTCTTTTCATTCACGCCCCCACGGCCATTGTGCCCAGTGCCGACATTGCGCAGGCCCTGGTGTCAATAGCCCAGCCTCAACCGGGTGCGGCGCCCCGGCTGATGAGCTGCTGGCTTGGTGACAAGGCGGTCGCGCAGGCGCGCCAGTTGTTTCAGGCCGCGGGCATTGCCAACTATGACACGCCCGAACTGGCCATACGCGCGTTTTCCATGTTGCAGCGCTATCGGCGCAACCAGGCCGAGCTCATCGAGACGCCGCCGGCCTTGCTGGCCGACCTGCGCCCCGACACGGCGACCATCCGCAAACTGGTGCTGGACGCCCTGGCCAGCGGGCGCGAGCTCCTGACCGAGCCCGAGGCCAAGGCGGTGCTTGATGCCTGCCACATTCCGGTGGTGCCGACCCGGCGCATCCGCCCGACGGCGGCGGCGGCGGTCAAGGCTGCCGGGGCGATCGGTTTCCCGGTCGTGCTGAAGATCTTGTCGGATGACATCTCACACAAGTCGGACGTGGGCGGGGTCGCGCTGAATTTGCACGACGAGGCCGACGTGCGCGCCGCCGCGCGGGCCATGCTCGCGCGCATCAAGCGGCGCCAGCCCAACGCGCGTCTTCAGGGCTTCACGGTCCAGGCGATGGTGCAGCGCGAGCATGCGCAGGAGCTGATTGTCGGCAGCACCATCGACCCGGTATTTGGTCCCGTGATCCTGTTTGGACAGGGCGGCACGGCGGTTGAGATCACCGCCGATCGAGCGGTCGCTCTGCCGCCGCTGAATGTGCCGCTGGCCAAGGCGCTGGTGTCGCGCACCCGGGTGTCGCGTCTGCTGGCCGGTTGGCGCGACACGCCCGCAGCAGACGAAGCGGCGCTGCATCAGGTGCTGGTGGCCGTGTCGCAGTTGCTCGCTGAGGTCCCGGAGATCGCCGAGCTCGACATCAACCCTTTGATCGTCAACTTTGAGGGCGCGATGGCGCTTGACGCACGCATCCGCCTGAGTGCGGCGACTCCGGCTGGGGCCAGCAATTTTGCCATCCGCCCCTATCCATCACAGCTGGAAGAGACGATCCGGTGGCAGGGACGTGACTTGTTATTGCGCCCGATCCGGCCCGAGGACGAGGCCTCGCACCTGGAGTTTTTACAGCAGCTCGATCCGCAAGACATTCGGATGCGGGTTTTTTACACCCGGCGAGGCATTGAGCGCTCCGAATTGGCGCGGCTGGTGCAAATCGATTACGCGCGTGAAATGGCTTTTGTCGCGCAGGCGCCGGGGCCGGACGGCCAATTGCAGACCCTGGGTGTGGCGCGCGCCATGGTGGACCCGGACAACATCGACGCGGAGTTTGGCGTGATCGTGCGCTCGGAGCTCAAGGGCACGGGTTTGGGGCGCCTGTTGATGGACAAGCTGGTGACCTACTTGCGTGCCCAGGGCACGCAACGGCTGGTGGCCACGGTGCTCGACCATAACGAGCGCATGCTCAAGCTGGCCCGGGACATGGGCTTTCAGGAAGGCGCCACCAAAAAAGACGAGGGCGAGGGCACCAAGAGCATCTTCCTGCCGCTCATTTGATGCCAATCGCCCACTGGATCAAATACTTCGCCACGAAGCCGGTCATGCCGAACGCCAGCCCCAGAAAGATGACAAAGGTGCCAAATTTTCCCGCTTTGGACTCCCAGGCCAGATGCCCAATGATGAACAGCATGTAGAGCATGAAAGCCCCAATTCCAAAGCTCAGGCCAAACCCGGCAATCTGCTCTTCCGAATAGCCAAACATCAGCGCGCCTCCTGGTCCAGTGCATCGCGCAGCGGCAGACCGGTGGCATCCACGAGGTCGCGGTAGGCATGCCAGCTGGCGTGGCCCAGCAGCGGCATAAGCAGCACCAAACCCAGCAGCGCAGTGGCCATGCCGAGCAGGCTCAAGCCCATGATCAGCGCGGCCCAAAAGGCCATGGGCAAGGGGTTGGCCAGCACCGCGCGCCAGCTGGTCAGCACCGCAGGCAACAAGCCAAGCCGCCGGTCCAGCAGCAAGGGAATGGTCACCACCGTCGAGGCAAAAATCGGCCCGGCCAGCAGGCCGCCCAGCAGCAGCCACAGCTCAAACAGAAAGCCGCTGCGCGCCAGCATCACGTGCTGAACGAAGTCGGAGGGGTTGTTGATCGGCACCGGCGCCAACCAGGTGATGAGCGCCGCCGAGGTCAGCACCCAGCCCGTGCCCGCCAGCGCCAGCAGGGCGCCAAACTGCACCAGGCTCCAGTAGTCGTTGCCCCATTTGTTGAGATGATGGTTTTGCCAGTTCAGCCAGGTTTTCAGCACCACGCCGGCCTGGGCAGGCTCGCCGCGTTCCAGCGCTCGGCTCAAGGCATACAGGCTCGATGCAAGCACCGGTGCCACCACCAAAAAACCCGATAAAGCGCCAGCCAGCAACCAGAACCGGTTGTAGGTGCCGGCCACTATGGCCGCGCCCACCAGCGCCAGCGCCAGCCCGTGCGCCAGGCTGATCCAGCCGCAGCGGCGCAAGTCGTGCCAGCCCAGTCGCAGCCAGTGCAGTGGTCGGCTCAGGTCAATGCTGCGCACGGCGGGCGGGGCGAAAGAAGCGGGCGGCGGTGTGGTTGGGTGCATGGGTGTTGGCAGTTTAGTCATGGGGTGCGGGCGCCACCGACGATGGGCACGAGCCAAGCATAATGCCTCTTTTGCCGCCTTAGGAGATTGCCATGCCGCGCCCGATACTTGCCGAAGCCAACATCCACCCCGCCATTCGCGACAGGATCGCCAACCACGAACAAAGCATTGTGCGAGAGGTGCAAGCTGCTGTCGCGAAGTACCCGGTGGTGGTTGTGGGCATGGCCATGAACCCGTTCCCCAAGCAGGCGCGCAAGGCCCTGGCCGCGGCCGGTGTCGCCCATCACTATCTCGAATACGGCAATTACTTCAACAACTGGCGTCAGCGCAACGCCCTCAAGCTGTGGACCGGCTGGCCAACCATGCCCATGGTGTTCGTCAAAGGGACGCTGGTCGGCGGCGCCAGCGATCTGCAAAAACTGATTGACAGTGGGGAACTGACCAAGCTGTTGGCCTGACGCATAAAAGCCGACCTCCGCGGATAGCGGCGGTCGGCCGGGCTTGGGAAACCGGTCTTCGGGCTGCTTTACAGCTTGGGCGCAACTGCACCCATGGTACCCATGGTACCCATGGATCCCTTGTGACCCCGATGACCACCCATGCGCCCGTCTTGGCCGAAGTGCCGAGCGGTGCTGGCGTCAAACACTTTTTGCTGCTCCGGTGTCAGCACGGCGTAGAAGGCTTTGGTCGCTTCGCCGCGTTGCGTCATCGCCGCACTCATGTCGGCCATGCGTTTAGTGTGCAGCGCCTGCATGGTGTCGATGCGCTGGGGCGTCGTCAGCTTGGCAAGTTGCTCGCGATCCGGCCGATTGGCCAGCATGGCACCGGTGGGCTTCATGGCAGCGGCAAAGGTGGTCCAGGCGGCCTCTTGGGCCGGAGTGACTTTGAGTTGCGCCTTCAGTGCGTTCGCGCGCTGGTCCATGCGGGCCTGCATCTTGGCCGGGTCAAATTGACCCATGCGCTCATGATGCATGCCACCGTACTGAGCCCCTTGGCCCATCATGCAGTCGGGGCCTTCGCCCGGGACTTGCGAAAAAGCGGCAAAACCAGCGGTGGCCAAAGTGGCAGCGAGTAAAACGGGTTTAAAGAATGATTTCATCAGTAGCTCCTTGAGGTTCAGTCTGAAGCACAAACTCGGCATCAGGTTGGATCTTAGTCTGCGCCCCCCATGTATCGGCGTCATGACGCCGGCCAGCGCCTTTGTAAAGTTAAGTTACACGGTTGATACGTCAATTGATGGGATGATTGACGCTTGTGAAGTTGAATCAATTATTGGAAAGAGTGCAAGTGTTCAAGAACATCATCGTGTATCGAATTGGGGCGGGTTGGTCTGCCACTGTGGCGCAAATGCAGGAGGGACTTGAAGTCGACCGTTTTGTCGAATGTGGCGCGTCCCAGGAAAAATCAGTCGGCTGGGTCGAGCCCCGGGGCGAGGCGCATGGTCCGTTGCTGGAGGCCGTGGCCGGTCAATTGATTTTGAAGTTGATGGCAGAGTCCCGCGCCCTGCCGGGCTCCGTGGTCGCGCGCAAGGTCAAGGAACGCGTGGCGCAGATCGAGGCCAGCACCGGGCGCAAACCGGGCAAGAAGGAAATCCGCGACCTGAAAGACGACATCCGACTGGAACTCCTGCCGATGGCGTTCACCAAGCAAGCCGCAACGCTGGTCTGGCTGGACCCCGAGTCCCGCTGGCTGGTGATCGACGCCTCCAGCCAGGCCCGCGCCGATGAAGTGGTCACCATGCTGGTGAAGTCACTGCCCGGCCTGGCCGTGACGCTGCTCAACACCCAGGTCTCGCCCACAGCGGCCATGTCCGAATGGCTGGTCAACCAGGAGCCGCCAAGCGGCTTCACGGTGGACCGCGAGTGCGAACTCAAGGCTGCAGACGAGTCCAAGGCGGTGGTGCGCTATGCCCGCCACCCACTCGACAACGACGAGGTCAAGCAGCACGTCATCGGTGGCAAGTTGCCGACCCGGCTGGCCCTCACCTGGGACAGCCGCGTGTCTTTCGTCCTGACCGAGGGCCTGCAACTCAAGAAGCTGAGCTTCCTGGAGGTGGTGTTTGAAGGCAGTTCGGCCGGTAAAGACGATGGCTTTGACACCGATACCGCCATTGCCACAGGTGAACTGCGCAAACTGCTGCCTGATTTGCTTCAGGCGCTGGGTGGCGAGGTGGTGCTGGCCTGAACGGGCAGATTGAGAAGCGGCAGTGTGCCAGGCGCCGGGGGGTGTTTGGCGGCGCTGGCTTTGGCCAACATCGGCATGGCCGACGAGCAACTGGACAATGCTTCTTTGGCTGCTTGTCTTGGCGCGTTTCATCCAATTGATTTGCTGCAACGCCTGCGATTCAAGGGAAATCACACCGAGTAACGCGGTTGCGCCCCTGATCCTTTGATCGATACAAAGCCTCATCAGCGCGTGCCACCAGGGCATCGATGTCCGCGCCGTGCATGGGATAGACGGCAATTCCTGCGGAAAACGTCACATTGACCATGGCGTCACCAACCTTTGTACTGGTTTGGGCGAGTGCAAGGCGCCAGGCTTGCGCCCGCTGTAACGCCTGATCTGGCGACATTCCGGGTAATGCAATCAGGAATTCCTCGCCGCCGTAGCGGCAAACCATGTCGCTCTCTCTGGTCCCTTGCATCAGAATTGCAGACACGGTCTTGAGTACCTCATCACCGGCCACATGGCCATAGGTGTCGTTGACCGATTTGAAATGGTCAAGATCGAGCAGGACCAAGACCAAGGGAGAACCTTCGCGCTTGGCCCGTGATAAATCGCGTGGCAGGGTTTCCCGCAAGTAGCGCCGGTTGTACAGGCCCGTCAGGGGGTCGAGGATGGCCTGCTCCTGCAATGACTTTTGTAGCTCTGATACGCGTAGCCCATCCTTCTCTGCCTGACCAATCAAACGAAACAAGAAGCCGCCCAGCAACAGGGACAAAACCAGGAAGCTGCCGGCCATCGCCAAAGTCCGGTAGGCCTCTGCTGACCAGCCATTGAGGTAGTCTTCTTTGGCCACAGCGACGATGACAAGCATCGGCGCTGCTGTCAGGCGGCGAAACGTGGATATGCGTGAATAGCCGTCCGCGCTCACCGCTGCGTAGTAGGTGGCCTTGGGCGTGCCGGACTCAAATATGCTCCGGAACTCTCTGGATACGGCGCTGTTTCCCACCTCGCCTGCCGGCTTGTTCGGGATAGCAGGCACGCGGGCAATCAAGCCCACCTCGGCATCCCGCAAAATGAGGGTGCCTCTGGGTCCGACATCAAACTGGGCAAGGATTCTGGCAAAGTGACTGACGTCGATGGGTGCAGAAACCACCCCGGCAAAACGCCAGTCAGGGTAGTTGTAGCGGCGCGCAAAACCGACGATATATTTTTTCGCAACGCGGCCGATGCGCGGCTTCGATATCTGCAAACCACCGTCTGAATGCGCCCGCAGGTACATGAAGTAATCCCGGTCGGCCCAGCTAACCCGGTCCTGCGGATTCAAACCTTTGCCCAGGATGACGAGGCCATTGGCCTGCGCCACCCGGAACGCCTCAACCTCGGGCAGGCGCTGCTCCTGGCGGGCCAGGAACGCACTCATGGCGGGCTCATCAAGGCCCTTGCCCGCGAGTTGACGCTCAAGCTCGTCGGCCACCATGTGCAAACCGAGATCAACTTTCTCGATGCTGCCGGAGATACTCTTGTCGAGCGCACTGGCAATGTTCTGGCTCAGGGTTTGCGCCTGCTGCTCGTAATGTTGCCGGCTGATATAGAGCGAACTGCCGGACAGGACCAGCACCAGCGCATTGGCGCAAACCAGCACCGCGACCAGCGTCAACCGCAATCGCTGGGGGAGTGTCATGAGCATTCCTTCATTTGATTGACCGCCACCAATCTGCGGACTGTGGCCACGTCATTGCCTGCGCCAACAAGGTCGCAGGTGCGCTGATCGCTGCAGGTTTTCATTGTCTTATTAAAAACCGTCCCGAACCATTCGCCAGCTTGCTTTTGTTTCCATGCGAATGACGGGGCCGATGCGACCGGCATGCAGGACGATTTGAGCGCCCCTTCAGTATCCCAACCCCGCACGCGGGCCAGTCGTCAAAAAGAAGCAAATTTGTCTGCAGCCCTTGCCCAGCGTTCGTTAGTAGCTATGTTTCACATAGCACAAAAATTTTTTATGGTGCGTCTGAGGCGATAGTTGGCACCGCCGTCGCCGAAACCCACCGTGGTTTAACGGGCATGAACTCAAAAATCCACGTCACTAGACGACTGGTCTACTTGTGTCATAATGGCGCCATGGTTATTGATCAATCCGGCGCCAAACACCACATCCTCGATTGCGGCGAGCGCCTGATCGCGAGCAAAGGCTTTGTTGGTGTCGGGCTGGCCGAGATCCTGAGCGTGGCGGGCGTGCCTAAGGGCTCGTTCTACCATTACTTCAACTCCAAAGAGCGCTTTGGCGAAGAGCTGTTGGCGCGCTATATGGAACGCTATCTGGGGCGACTTGACGCTCTGCTCAAGGCCGACGGCACGCCGGCACGGGCGCGTTTGATGCGCTACTGGTCTTACTGGAACGTGACGCAGTGCGCCATCTCGCCAGACGGGTGCAGCGAGTCCGAAGTGGGCGCCAAGTGCCTGATCGTCAAGCTCAGCGCCGAAGTGGCCGATATTTCGGAGGCCATGCGCCTGAGCCTGCGCGATGGCACCGACCGGGTCGTGCAGCGCATCGCCCAATGCCTGCAAGAGGCACGCATTGACGGCTCCGTACCGTCCACGCTGGTGGCCGACGCGACCGCCCTGACCTTGTACGAACTGTGGCTAGGCGCCAGCCTGCTGGCCAAGCTGCGCCGCGATGGCAGCCCCTTCGATCACGCCCTGCGCAGCACCGAATGGCTTCTCGGCCCAGCTAGCAATTGAAACCCAGACCATTTTTTTAGCCCAAATACTAGCCGACCGGTCTACTTTGATCGCTCATTCACTTCAACCTCAACCTCACTACCCAAGGATCCCCATGCTGAATTTTGATTTTTACAACCCCACCCAGATCGTTTTCGGCAAGGGCCGCATCGCCGATCTTGCCAAACTGGTGCCTGGAGCAGCCAAAGTCCTGATTCTGGTCGGCGGCGCCAGTGCGGAAAAAACCGGCACCCTGGCCGAGGTCCGCCAGGCGCTGGGCGCGCGCCAGCACGACACCTTCAACGGCATTGAACCCAACCCGAGCTTCGATACCGCGATGCAGGCGGTGCAAAAAGTGCGTGACGGCGGCTTTGACTTTCTGTTGGCCGTGGGCGGCGGCTCGGTCATTGACGCTGCAAAGTTCATCGCCGCGGCCGTACCGTTTGAAGGCGACGCCTGGGACATCCTGCTGCAGGGCGGGCGCAACATCAAGAGCGCCTTGCCCTTTGGCGCGGTGCTGACCCTGCCCGCCACTGGCTCGGAGATGAACAATGGCTCGGTCATTACCCGGCGCGACATCGGCGCTAAGTTGCCGTTTCGCAGCGCGCATCTGTTCCCCCGGTTTTCCGTGCTGGACCCGACCAAGACCTTCACCTTGCCGGCGCAGCAACTCGCCAACGGTGTCGTGGATGCCTTTGTGCACACTGTCGAGCAGTACCTGACCTACCCGGTGAACGCGCCGCTGCAAGACCGCTTTGCCGAGAGCCTGCTGCAAACGCTGGTGGACATTGGCCCGCGCCTGCTGGAAGCCTCCGAGCCCGATTACGACGACCGCGCCAGCCTGATGTGGGCGGCCACTCTCGCGCTGAACGGCTTGATTGGCGCAGGTGTGCCGCAGGACTGGGCCACGCACATGATTGGCCACGAGCTCACCGCGCTGCACAACATCGACCACGCGCGCACGCTGGCGATCGTGTTGCCGGCGATGCTGAACGAGCGCCGCGTGCAAAAACGCGCCAAGCTCTTGCAGTACGGCGAGCGCGTCTGGGGCATTCGCAGCGGCAGCGATGACGAGCGCATCAGCGCAGCCATCGACCGCACCCGCGACTTCTTCGAGCGCATGGGCATTCCCACGCGGCTGAGCGCCTATGGCCTCGGTGCGGACGCCATTGACGTGGTGGTTCGCCAACTAGAAGCCCATGGCATGACCCAGCTCAGCGAACACCGCGACGTGACACCGGCGGTGAGCCGGCGCGTGCTCGAAGCCGCGCTCTGAACCTTGCGCGACCCTTCACTTTCTCTTTCTTGAAGGACATTCTCATGACCCAAAGCCCGACTCTCAACCGCCAGATTCAACTCGCCTCGCGCCCCGTCGGCGCCCCCACGGCCGCCAATTTCAAACTGGCGACCAGCCCCGTGCCCAGCGCCGGGCCGGGCCAGTTGCTGCTGCGCACCGTGTACCTGTCGCTCGACCCCTACATGCGGGGCCGCATGAGCGACACCGCCAGTTACGCTGCCGCCGTTGCCATTGGCGCGCCCATGGTCGGCGCCACCGTGTGCCGGGTGCAAAGCAGCCAGCACGCCGGCTTTGCTGTGGGCGACTGGGTGCTGGCCTACACCGGCTGGCAAGACTATGCCGTCTCCGATGGCACCGGCCTGACCAAGCTCGACCCCGCCATGGCGCACCCCTCCTATGCGCTGGGCGTGCTGGGCATGCCCGGTTTCACCGCCTACATGGGGCTGCTCGACATTGGCGCGCCCAAGGCCGGTGAGACCGTGGTGGTCGCTGCCGCCACCGGCGCGGTCGGTTCGGTGGTCGGTCAGATCGCCAAGCTCAAGGGTTGCCGCGTGGTCGGTATTGCCGGGGGCGCGGACAAGTGCCGCTCGGCCGTGCAAGAGCTGGGCTTTGACGCCTGCATTGACCACCATAGCCCGGACCTGGCGGCGCTGCTGGTGGCCGCCTGCCCCAAGGGCATTGACGTCTATTTTGAAAACGTCGGCGGCAAGGTGTTCGACGCCGTGCTGCCCTTGCTCAACAGCGCGGCACGTGTGCCCCTGTGCGGCCTGATCGCCCACTACAACGCCACAGCGCTGCCCGAGGGCCCGGACCGCAGCCCGCTGCTCATGCGCACGCTGCTGACCAAGCGCATTCGCCTGCAAGGCTTCATCATTTTTGATGACTATGGTCAGCGCTACCCCGAGTTCGCCAAAGACATGAGTCAGTGGCTGGGGGCAGGCAAGATCAAGGTGCGCGAAGACATCACGGAAGGCCTGGAAAACACGCCGCAGGCTTTCATCGGCCTGCTCGAAGGCAAGAACTTCGGTAAGCTGATCGTGCGCGTGGCGCAAGACTGATCGCGCGACCCATTCGCTAGCCCAGCATCCTCTCAACACATTGAAAGCAACAACATGAACAAGATTCTCATGGTTCTGACCTCGCACGACCAGCTCGGCAACACCGGCGCCAAGACCGGTTTCTGGCTGGAAGAGTTCGCGGCGCCCTATTACGTCTTCAAGGAAGCGGGCGCCGCCATCACGTTGGCCTCGCCACAGGGTGGCCAGCCGCCGCTGGACCCCAAGAGCGACGATGCCGCCTCCCAGACTGAGTCGACCAAGCGCTTCAAGGCCGATCCCGCGGCCCAGGCGCTGCTGGCCAGCACGAACAAGCTCAGCGCGATGAAGGCGGGCGAGTTCGACGCGGTGTTCTACCCTGGCGGCCACGGTCCCTTGTGGGATCTCGCCGAAGACGGGGCTTCGATTGCGCTGATTGAAGCCATGCTTGGCGCCGGCAAGCCGGTCGTTGCCGTCTGCCACGCGCCGGCCGTTTTGCGCCATCCCAAGACGGCTGACGGCAAGTCCGTGGTGCACGGCAAGTCGGTGACCGGTTTCACCAACACCGAGGAAGCCGCGGTCGGACTGACCGACGTGGTGCCGTTCCTGGTGGAAGACATGCTCAAGGCCAACGGCGGCCACTATTCAAAGGGCGCGGACTGGCAGCCCTATGTCTTGAGCGCCGGCCTGCTGATCACCGGGCAAAACCCGGCCTCGTCAGAACCCGCTGCCCGGGCTTTGTTGGAGAAGCTCGCAGCGCTATCGCGCTGAGGTGGGCTGCCGGCCTGCGCGTGACGGCTCGGGTCAGCATGCGTCTTGGGGGCGCCCCAGCACGGTGGCGCGCTGGGGCTTGAGGCTGCTACGATGCGTGCGCCGATCCCGGCGTGCTCTCAAGAAAAGCCCATGATCCCCACCGACGAACAAGCCTCTGCGGCTTTTGCAAACCGCGCGCTGTTGCCACTGATGGTGGTGGTGACCCTGGCGCTTGGCTGGATCTTGCTGCCGTTTTACGGCGCCATCATGTGGGGCGCCATCATCGCGCTGCTGTTCACGCCGGTGTACCGGCGCCTGCTGGCACGGCTCAAATGGCGGCGCACGCAAGCCGCTTTGCTGACGCTGCTGCTCATTGTGCTGGTCTTGATTCTGCCGTTTGCCCTGCTCACTGCGGCGCTGGCGCGCGAAGCGGCCCAGGTCTACCAGCACATGCAGTCGGGTGAGATCAATCCGTCGCTCTACTTCCAAGGGGTGTTCAATGCCCTGCCGGACTGGCTGACGGCCGTGCTCGATCGCTTCGGGATGGTCAACTTCGCGGCGCTGCAGCGCCGCTTGGCGGCAGCGCTGGCCCAGGGCAGCCAGTTTCTCGCCACCCAGGCGCTGGGCATTGGCCAGCTGACCTTTGAGTTCGTCACCAGCCTGTTCATCACCTTGTACCTGGCGTTCTTTCTGATCCGCGATGGCGACGCGGTGGCGCGTGCCCTGCGCGACGCGGTGCCGCTTGACCCTGAACACAAAAAGGAACTGATCGGCAAATTCACCACTGTGATCCGGGCCACGGTCAAAGGCAATTTGCTGGTGGCCGTGATTCAGGGCGCCCTGGGCGGCCTGGCGTTCTGGGCGCTGGGTGTCGGCGGCGCCCTGCTGTGGGCGGTGCTGATGGCGTTTTTGTCGCTGCTGCCCGCGATTGGCGCCGGTCTGGTGTGGTTGCCGGTGGCGGCTTACTTCGTCGTCACCGGCGCCCTCTGGCAAGCCATTGCCCTGACGGCCTGGGGCGTGCTGGTGATCGGGCTGATCGACAACCTGCTGCGCCCCATTCTGGTCGGCAAGGACACGCGCATGCCCGACTACGTGGTGATGATCACCACGCTGGGCGGCATGGTGGTGTTTGGCATCAATGGTTTTGTCATCGGCCCGGCGATCGCGGCGATGTTCATGGCGGTCTGGCACATTTATGTCACGACGCGCATTGACGCTGCCTGACCGCTTGGTCGGGCGCCCAAGCGTGCTGTGCCCGTCAGATTTTGCTTTTCATCGGGCAGGAATTGATGCCCAGCAGGGTGTACAGCGGGCACCAGCCCAAGGCGCCGGTGGCCAGCGGCACCACACCAACCCAGCCCCACACGCCAATATTGCCGTTCAAGGTCAGACCAATCAGCGCCAAGCCTGCGACGATGCGCAGGATGCGGTCGAGACCGCCTTCGTTTGTTTTCATGAGGAACTCCTGTCAGGGTTAGGGAGCCTGCATTGGACGCCCGATGGCGCCCTTTGTCTGTGACAAAAGTCACCTGGCACGCGCGCCGCACCCGTCAAAGACCGGGTTGACAAACCCCGTTTACTATTATTTCAATAGCTGCTTAGGCTTATTTCACGTTGGCTAGAGCCTGTTTTTATCAATATTTTTCAGGGTTTGGCAGGCGCCAGCAACTGGCCCGACGTATCGCGAAATTCCATCGGCTCGCGGCCCCAGGCTTGGAGCTGGGACAAAACCTTGGCTTTGTCGCCGACCGCCACCACGATCAAGTCCTGCGGTTCGACGTAGCGCCTGGCTGCGGCGAGCGCACTGCTGGCGCTCACGGCGGCCAGCTTGCTCGGCAGCTTGACAATGCTGTCCGGGGGCAGGCCGCGCACCCAGTCGCTGGCGTAGCTGCCCGCCACCACGGCGTTGGTGTCAAACAGGCCAGGCAGGGCCAGCAGTTCGGCGTTGCGCACCCGGCTGAGTTCGGCCGCGGCCATCGGCTTGGCACGCATGCCCTCAATTTCCTTGAACATGTCGCCCAAGGCCGCACCGGTCACGTCGGTGCGCACACTGCCGCGAATGGCAAACTGGCCACTGTCGCGGCCCATTGAGAAGTTTGAAGACACGCCGTAGGTGTAGCCCTTGACTTCACGCAGTTGCGTGTTGATGCGCGACGTGAACAGCCCGCCCAGGGCGGCGTTCATCACATCGACCGAAGCGGCCTCGGGGTTGGCGGCGCGCGGCCCCATGCCGACTACCGCCAACGCGGTTTGCTGCGCCCCTGGCTTGTCCACCAGCAGCACGCGCGCGCTTGTGCGCACGGGGCTGGCGTCCTGTGCCACAGCCAGCGCCGTTGCGGGCTTCTTCCAGTGGCCAAACAGCGAAGTCACCAGCTGGCGCAGCTCTTTGGCCGTGACATCGCCAGCCACCACCAGCGCCGCCTGGTCCGGGCGGTAATGCTTTTGCCAGAACTGCTGCAGGGCCGCGCTGTCGGTGGCCTTGATGCTGTCTTCATCACCCAGCGCGCTGTAGCCCAGCGGATGCGCCGTACCAAACAGAGCCTGGTTGCCCAGCACGGCGGCCACGGCGCCGGCTTGCGCGCGCTGCTCTGCCAGGGCGCCCAGGCGCGAGCCCTTGAGGCGCTCAACCTCGGCAGCGCTGAACACCGGGTTGAGCGCCACATCGGCCAGCAAGGCCAGACTCGGCGCGAAGTTGGCTTTGAGGCTGCTCACATTGATGCGCGCCTCTTCACGCCCGGCGCCGCTGTGCAGCGCGGCGCCCAGATCGGCTATTGCGTCGGCGATTTGCTGCGAGCTGCGCGTCGTCGTGCCCTCTTGCAGCATGGCGGCGGCAAAGCTGGCCAGGCCCGGCTGCCCGATCGGGTTGGCGATTTGGCCGGCGCGCAGCACCAGCGTGGCGCTCACCAAAGGCAGGCCGGGCTTGGGCACATGCACCACGGTCAAGCCGTTGGCCAACCTGAAGCGCCGACCCAAGGGCAAGGACAGGGGCGTGGCTTTGCTTGGGGCCGGGCGCTGCTCGCGCCAGGCTTCATCGACGTTGAGCGCGTCGCCCTTGACCACCTCGGTGGGCATGGGCGGGGTCGCCACCGGCGCGGCGAGTTGTTGTTCGCCGGGCGTGGTTTGCACCACCACGCGGGCATTCTTGCGCAGGTAGGCCGCCACCACTGCACGCACCGCTTCAGGCGTCACGGCGCGGTAGCGGGCCAGGTCCTGGCCGACAAAATCAGGCTCGCCCACCTGTTGGTTGTAGCTGTTGAGCGTGTCGGCCAGGGTGCCGACTTTCTCCAGCCGCGCCAGCATGCCGGTTTCAATGCGGGCCAGGGCGCGTTGCACCTCCGCGTTGGAGGGCGCGGTTTGGGCCAGCTCGGCGAGTTCCGCGTCCACCAGCGTTTCAATCTCCGTCAACGACTGGCCGGCGCGGGCCGTGACCTCCAGGCTAAAGACCGAACCCAGGCTGTAGGAGCTCTGCTGGGCCGACACTGACTGGGCGATCTGGCGCTCGTACACCAGTTTCTTGTACAGGCGGCTGGCTTTGCCACCGCCCAAAATGCTGGCGGCAATGTCGAGCTCGGCGTCGCCCGGCTTGAAGCCGGCCGGCGTGTGCCAGGCCAGGTCCAGGCGCGAGAGTTCGACCCGGTCCTTGACTTGCACGCGCTGCTCCAAGCTCAGCACCGGCTGCGCCACCACCACCGGCGGCACGGCCGGGCCCGCCTTGAGCGCACCAAAGTATTTTTGCAGCAGCTCTTTGGCCTGCGCTGGCTGAAAATCGCCGGCCAGCACCAACGTGGCGTTGTTGGGGCGGTAATAGCTGCGGCCAAAAGCCTTGACGTCGTCGAGCTTGATCGACTGGATGTCCGCATGCGAGCCCATGATGACCGCGCGGTAGGGGTGGCCCACCGGGAACAGCGCCGCGTAGATCGCCTCCTCGGTCATGCCGTAGGGACGGTTTTCAATCGACTGGCGCCGCTCGTTGCGCACCACGTCCTGCTGGTTCGCCAGGGCCACGGAGTCGACCTCGTCGCTCATGTAGCCCAGCATGTCGGACTTGAGCCACAGCCCCAGTTCCAGCTCTTTGGAGGGCAGGGTGAAGAAGTAGTTGGTGCGGTCAAAGTCGGTGGAGCCGTTGGAGTCGGTGCCGCCGACCGCATCGACCAGCTTGTCAGCCTCGCCCCGGGCAATGTGCTTGCTGCCGGCGAACATCAGGTGCTCGAACAGATGGGCAAAGCCGGTCTGCCCACTGGCCTCGTTGCGCGGGCCGGCATGAATCCAGAGGTTGAAGGCCACCAGCGGCAGGCGGTGGTCTTCGACCAGGATGATTTCCAGGCCATTGGCCAGCTTGTATTTTTCGTGGCGAATCGACAAGCGGCCATGCTCGGACTGCACCGCACCGGCGCTGACGACGTCGGCCCGGCTGGGCGTGGCCAGAAAAGCGGTTTGCAGGCCGACACAGGCCAGGGCGACAACGAGAGGGGTGAAGCGCATACGCAAGTCCTTGGTTCAGGGGGCGCGCGGCTGATACGCCAGCGCGCTGAGTCAAAAAAAGTGCGTCATCATAGCGCTGCATTTTTCATCAGACGGGAATAGTGCCGCCAATTGGGCCCACTGATATAACTACTATTTCGATAGCTACTCATGCTTGAATGACGTGGGCTGACAGTCTATTTTGTATAAATTTTTGACAAATTGGGTGAACAATCAGGCGCCCAGCGCCGCCGCCAAGGCGCGCAGGGCGGCGCCATCAACAATCTGAATCTGCTCGCGCCCCAGCGTCACCCAGCCCTCGCGCTCAAAGCGGCGCAGCAAGCGCGTCACGATCTCGCGCACGGTGCCCAGTTCATCGGCCAGCATCTGGTGCGTGACGCGGCGTTGCGGGCCATGGCCGAGCAGCGCAGCGGCCAGACGCCGGTCCAGCTTGTGGAACGCCACCGCGTCGATCAGGCTGGTCAGGTCGGCCATGCGCTCGGCAAACAGGCCCAGTACCTCGTTGCGAAAGGCGACGTTGTCGAGCCAGCGCTGGAAGATGCCGGGCGCAATCAGCAGCAGCATGCTGGGCTTGGTGGTGACGCCGTTGGCTGACAGGGGTTGGGCGCGAAACAGGCTGGCGGATGACACCAGGCACAACTCACCCGGCACCACCCGGTACAGCTCCAGCGTGCGGCCATCGCCCGAACTGCGCGAGACCTTGATCTCGCCTTGCAGCACCAGCGGAAAGCCCTGGCAGGCGTCGTTTTCACTGAACAAGAGCGTGCCTGCCGGCACCGTCATGGGTGCCACGCCCGGGCCGAGCTCGGCCAGGGACGGCTGTACGTGCGCCAGCGCGGGATAGAGTTCGGTCGGTCGCAGGACGGCGGCCATCATGGCGTTTGCGGGTGCGCCCGCGGCGGCTTGTGGCTGACAGGGCATGTGTTCATGAAAAAAGTGGCGACAGCCCACGTGGAATATGGTCAATACGCTATACAAATACTAGCAGCATGTGCCTGCCAGATCGTCCAGTATCGGGCAATCGGGCCGCTCATCACCCTGGCAGTGGTGCAGCAGGGCGCTCAAGGTTCGCTGCATCGCCTGCATGGCTTCAATGCGCTGCGCCAGATCGTTCAAATGCTTCTGGGCGATG
Organism: Burkholderiales bacterium; assembly: GCA_038215405.1. Classification (GTDB taxonomy): domain Bacteria; phylum Pseudomonadota; class Gammaproteobacteria; order Burkholderiales; family Burkholderiaceae_C; genus Rhodoferax. The sequence goes on along the minus strand of JBBQQX010000003.1, from coordinate 71,438 downwards.
CGCTTGACGCTGGCGCTGGCGCGTTTGCGGTTGCGCCACAGGCCCACCAGTTCGGCAATCTCGGCCATCGAAAAGCCCAGATCGCGCCCGCGCTTGATGAACTGCAGCGTGCGCACGTCGGCCTCGTTGTATTGCCGGTAGCCGCTGTCGGTGCGCGCCACCGGTGCCAGCAGCCCGAGCGATTCATAGTGCCGCACCATCTTGGCCGACACGTTCGACAGGCGCGCCGCGACGCCAATGGCGACCGGCCAAAGCGTGCCTTCCAGCGTGGCGGCCTGCAACGGCGCCGGGGCGGTCGATTTCATGCGGCGACGGTGTAACCTTCTTCGGCAATGGCTTGCGCCAGCAGCTCGCGCGGCTGGTCTGACTGCACGTCGACCTTGTTGGCGGCGCGGTCGATACTGACCTCGGCCTGCGGGTCAAGCTGCTTCACGGCGCGGGTGACGGCTTTTTCGCAATGGCCGCAGGTCATGCCGGTGACGGTAAAAGTTTGGTTCACGGGAAAACTCCTTAAAAGATGAAAGAGCATAGCCTGAACCTTGCCACCGTGGGAAGGTCAAATGATGAATTTCAGGACTTGACCTTGCCATGATGGGAAGGATTACGCTTAAGGCATGAATACTGCTGCAACCCCCTCTATTTCCGCTGACTCCCTGGACATTGGCGTCAAAGGCATGACCTGTGCCTCCTGTGTCGGCCGGGTCGAGCGCGCCCTGAACAAAGTTCCGGGTGTGCAAAGTGCGGCGGTCAATCTGGCCACCGAATCGGCGCGCATTGTCTATGCGCCCTCGGACAACATGGAGGCGCGCCTGCGCCGCGCGGTGCGTGATGCCGGTTACGAACCGGTGGCCGCCGACGCCGCCATCGACGCGCCCGATGCCTCGCCCTGGGCCGGCTTCATGCCGGTGGCAATCGGCTTGGCGCTGTCAGCGCCGCTGGTGCTGCCGATGCTGGGCAGCCTGCTGGGCTGGCACTGGATGCTGCCCCCCTGGGCGCAGTTTGCGTTGGCCACACCGGTGCAATTCATTCTGGGTGCGCGCTTTTACAAGGCCGGCTGGCACGCCGCCAAGAATCTGGCCGGCAACATGGACTTGCTGGTGGCGCTGGGCACGACGGCGGGCTGGGCTCTGTCCGTGTGGCTGTGGCTGAACGCCGCCCCTGGCGTCATGCCGCACCTGTACTTCGAGGCCTCGGCCGTGATCATCACCATGGTGCTGCTGGGCAAGTGGCTGGAGGCTCGCGCCAAGCGCCAGACCACCTCGGCCATCCGCGCGCTGCATGGCCTGCGGCCAGACACGGCCCATTTGATCGGCCTGGACGGCGAGGTCGATGTGCCGGTGGCCGAGGTGCTGGTGGGCGACCGGTTGGTGGTCAAACCCGGCGAGCGCCTGCCCACCGACGGCGTGCTGCAGGAAGGCCAGACCCAGGTCGATGAGTCGATGCTCACGGGCGAGCCGCTGCCGGTGGTCAAAGAGCCGGGCGCGCTGCTCACCGGCGGCTCCATCAATGGCGACGGCCGCATCGTGATGCAGGTCAAGGCGGTGGGCAGCGAGACCGTGCTGGCGCACATCATCCGCCTGGTCGAGGACGCGCAGGCGGCCAAAGCGCCGATTCAGCGCCTGGTCGACCAGGTCAGCGCGGTGTTTGTGCCGGTGGTGCTCGTCATTGCCCTGCTCACGCTGCTGGGCTGGTGGCTGACCGGCCACCCGTTCGAGGTCGCGGTGATCAACGCCGTGACGGTGCTGGTGATCGCCTGCCCGTGCGCGCTCGGACTGGCGACGCCGGCCGCGATCATGGCCGGCACCGGTGTCGCGGCCAAGTACGGCATTTTGATCAAGGACGCGCAGGCGCTGGAGTTGGCGCACAAGGTTGATGTGGTGGCGTTTGACAAGACCGGCACCCTGACCGTGGGCCAGCCGCGCTTGACTGCATTTCAAGCCGTGGCGGGTGCCGATGAAGCGACGCTGCTGGCGGCGGCGGCGAGCCTGCAGAGCGGCAGCGAGCACCCGCTGGCACGCGCCGTGGTGGCAGCGGCCAGCGAGCGCAGCCTGCGCATCCACCCGCCCGTGAATGTGCAAGCCGTACCCGGGCGCGGCACCGAAGGCGAACTGCGCGCATCCGATGGCAGCGAAGCAGCGCAGCCGACCTACCTGATCGGCAGCCAGCGCTGGATGGACGAACTGGGCGTGGATTGGCGCGCGCTGAGCGCCCCGGCAGCCAAGCTGCAAGGTGAAGGCGCCACGGTGTCGCTGCTGGCGCAGCGCTGGGTTGCCACGGCATCGCAAGCCGAGCACATCGAGGTGCTGGCGCTGCTGGCCTTTGCCGACGAACCCAAGCCCGGTGCCCAGGCCGCGGTGGCGGCGTTGCGCGCACGCGGCATCAAGACCGTGATGATTTCCGGCGACAACCAGGGCGCGGCTAATGTTATGGCGCGCCGGCTCGGTTTGCGCCCTGAGGATGGCGAAGTGCGCGCCGAGGTGCTGCCCGGCGACAAGGCCGCGCAGGTGATGGAGCTCAAAACCGGCGGCCATACCGTGGCGATGGTCGGTGACGGCGTCAACGACGCGCCCGCTTTGACCGCCGCCGATGTCGGCATGGCGATGGCCAATGTGGGCGGCGGCGGCTCGGACGTGGCGATGCACGCGGCCGGCATCACGCTGATGCGCGGCGACCCGGGCCTGGTGGCAGCTGCGCTGGACATCTCCGACCGCACCGTGGCCAAAATCCGGCAAAACCTGTTCTGGGCCTTTGCCTACAACGTGGCGGGCATTCCGCTGGCCGCGCTGGGATTCTTGAACCCGGTCGTGGCCGGGGCGGCGATGGCGCTGAGTTCGGTCAGCGTGATGAGCAATGCGCTGCTGCTCAAGCGCTGGAAGCCGGGGAAATAGCTTTATTTGACCCCAGGGTCGGCCGAACCAGCAAGGGTTTTGTAGAAATGCAGACGAAATTGACTTGCAGCCCGCGTATCCATTGGGTTTGCAGCTCTATTTTTCTACAAAGATTTCGGGTGGTTTCCAGGCACTGAGCCGCTTGGGCGTACCACGCAGAAGGCCCTGTCATCGCAACCGCTCAGTGCGAATCGGGCGTTTTGACCCCGCGCTTGGCCGGCAGCAGCGGCACCGGCCGACGGTCGGCCAGCAAATGCTTGATGCCCAAAATCGGGTGTTTGAGCAGCATGCGCGGCCCGGCCCAACGCATCACCACCCTGATCCTCTCGCGCATGTCCTGGTTGTAGCAGTGCACGACGCACTTGGCGCAGTTCGGTTTGGCGTCGCCAAACACGCAGCGCTGCAGGCGGCGCTGCGCATAGTCGAACAGCTCCGCACACTCGGCGCACAGCGGGGCGCCGCCGTGATGCCTCGCACAATACATATCGATCATCACGCGGATCGTCTTGAGTTCGCGCACGCGCCGGATGAACTGCTTGTCGGTCGTGAATTCAATGAACTGCTCTGACATCGGTTGGACTCGTGATCTTTCTGCTTGGCGCCCGGCGGGACGAAGTTGCACATTTCTCTTGACGCTTCAAGGGCTGTGAATGCAAACCTTTTTCAGCACTCAAGGCACTTTATCCTGGCAGCGCCAAAGCTGCGGCATGGTGCGCCAGGTGATCGGCCATGAAGGTCGAGATGAAGTAGTAGCCATGGTCGTAGCCGGCCCGCCGGTTCAACCGCAGCGGCTGGCCCACCGCCTGGCAGGCTGCCTCAAACGCATCCGGGAACAACTGTGTCGGCAAGAACTGGTCTGCCAGCCCCTGATCGATCAAGATGCCGTTCGGAAACGGTGCCGACGCCCGGGCCGCCATCAACGCACTGCTGTCATGCGCCGCCCAGGTGTCTGTGTCGCCACCGAGGTAATGGGTGAACGCCTTGTGCCCCCACGGACAAAGGCGAGGCGCACAGATTGGCGCAAAGGCCGACACGGACTTGAACAACGCCGGGTGTTTGAGCGCCAATGACAAAGCACCATGCCCGCCCATGGAGTGGCCAAAAATACCCACCCGCTGCAGGTCGATAGGCAGCTCCTGCGCCAACAAAGCCAGCAACTCCGTGGTGATGTAGCGCTCCATGCGGTAGTGCCGGGCCCATGGTGCCTGGGTCGCGTCAATGTAAAAACCAGCCCCCACGCCCAAGTCCCAGCTGTCGCTGTCGCCGGGCAGGTCGGCCCCGCGCGGGCTGGTGTCGGGCGTGATCAGCGCCAAGCCCAGCTCAGCGGCCACGCGCTGGGCCCCGGCCTTGATCATGAAGGTTTCTTCGTTGCAAGTCAGGCCCGCCAGGTACAGCAGGGCCGGTACTTTGGCCCGTGCGCCCGGATCAGCCTGAGGCGGCAGGTACACGGAAAAGCGCATGGGCAAGCCGATCACGGTCGAGGCATGGCGGTAAAAGCGCTGCATGCCGCCAAAACAGGCGTGCTCGCTGAGCATCTCGGGTGCGTCCATCAGAACAGCACCACGCCGCGAATCGACTCGCCACGCTTCATCAGCTCAAAGCCCTTGTTGATGTCTTCGAGCGGCATGGTGTGGGTGATGAGGTCGTCGATGTTGATCTTGCCCTCCATGTACCAGTCCACGATTTTGGGCACGTCGGTGCGGCCACGCGCGCCCCCGAAGGCCGAACCTTCCCACTTGCGGCCCGTGACCAGTTGGAACGGGCGCGTACTGATCTCGGCGCCGGCTTCGGCCACGCCGATGATGATGGAGCGGCCCCAGCCCTTGTGCGTGCATTCCAGTGCTTGGCGCATGACCCTGGTATTGCCGATGCACTCAAAGCTGTAGTCGGCACCGCCATCGGTGAGCTGCACGATCGCATCCACGAGGTTGCCACCGGCAGCCTCGATGTCTTTGGGGTTCAAGAAATGCGTCATGCCGAACTTGCGCGCCATCGCTTCACGCGCCGGGTTCAGGTCCACCCCGATGATCTTGTCGGCGCCCACCATCCTGGCGCCCTGGATGACATTCAGGCCAATGCCGCCCAGGCCAAACACCACCACGTTGGCGCCGGCCTCGACCTTGGCCGTGAAGATCACGGCGCCGATGCCGGTGGTCACGCCGCAGCCGATGTAGCAGACCTTGTCGAAAGGCGCGTCCTCACGGATTTTGGCGAGCGCGATTTCGGGCACCACGGTGTAGTTGCTAAAGGTCGACGTTCCCATGTAATGGAGAATCGGCTTGCCGTCCAGGCTGAAGCGGCTGGTGGCGTCTGGCATCAGGCCCTGGCCCTGCGTGCCGCGAATCAACTGGCACAAGTTGGTCTTGCGCGACAGGCAATACTTGCACTGGCGGCATTCAGGCGTGTAGAGCGGGATGACGTGGTCGCCTTTTTTAAGCGTCGTGACGCCGGGGCCTACATCGACCACGATGCCCGCGCCCTCGTGTCCCAGGATGGCCGGGAAAATGCCCTCCGGGTCCGCGCCTGAGAGCGTGTAGTAGTCGGTGTGGCAGATGCCGGAAGCCTTGATCTCGACCAGGACCTCGCCAAACTTCGGGCCTTCTAGATCGACGGTTTCAATGGACAGGGGCTCGCCTGCTTTCCAGGCCACGGCTGCTTTTGTTTTCATAAGGTTCTCCTGATGACGGGGCCAGTCGGGGGACTGGCGGTGCGTACAACTGATTGTAGGAATTCAATGTCATGCCGGGCGGGGGAAATGTCAAAGCAGCTGGCTCTATGCTGTCAGCGCGTCGGGCCTCGCACGCCAGAACCCCTTGACACCGTAGCGCTTCCATAGCAACTCACTTGGGCGAACACTTGAGGTCCGTGCTAGATCGGGGCAATATATACAAAACAAGGCTGTAGCCCACGTGCAATATGGTTATGCAGCTATGAATGTAATAGTTTGTTCTGACGCGATTTAACCCGGCCCGGGCAGCAGAAAATTGCCGCGCGACGTTGCTGTGCTCAGGCCGGCCAGCGGGTCCGTGTCGTCCTTTAGCGTCACACCCGAGCATTGACGCGCCCTGGCCTGCTCAAGCAGGTACTGCAGTTTGCGGGCGGCGGCATCGATAGCCAAACCCGCCGGGCGGATGTTGGAGATGCAATTACGGCTGGCATCCGTCAGCCCGACGCGCGGCGCCCAGCTCAGGTAGGCGCCCAGGCTGTCGGGCGAACTCAGGCCGGGGCGCTCGCCGATCAGCACGACCACGGCCCTGGCGTGCAGGGCCTGGCCGATGTCGTCACCAATGGCCACACGCGCCTGTTCAACGACGGTGATGGGTGCCACCGTCCAGTGCGCGGCGGTGTTCTCTTGCAGGCGTTGCAACGTGGCTGCCATCAGCGCCACGGCGCTTTGATGCACGGCCTGGGCCGACAGACCGTCGGCAATGACCCAGGCGAGGTCAAACGCCGGTGCCACGGCCGCGGCCGGGCCTTGCTGGCTGAACCAATGCACCAGCGCTTGCCGCGAGGCATCGTCCAGCTGACGGCCCAGATCGGGGCGCTGCAAGTAGCTGGCCCGGTCAAGCGCCGCGCTGTGCAGCAGCAACGACTCAAGCCCGAGCGCCTGCAATTGGCTGGCCAGGCCGATGCTGTCCAGCGGCAGTTGCACGGCGTCGCGCGCCTGCGCATGCGCCAGTTGAAACGCCAGGTGGGCGTCGGTAGGCAGGCTGTGGCCGGCCCGGCCCAGCGCGAGGCGTGCCTGGGTGAACTGGCGCAAGGCGGCCCAAGGCGAGGCCGTTACCGGGGTTGGCGGCTCTGACGCAGGCACCTGTGGCTCTGCGCTCATCACGCACCGCCCAGTCGCTGGCGGACCGCGCCAAACCCGTCTGGCAGTTCTGCCGCCAGGCGCGACTGCTGTCCAGGCTCGAATATGCCCATGGCTTGCAGCCAGGCCTCAAACTCGGGTGCGGCACGCAAGCCCATGATCTGGCGCATCGCCAGCGCATCGTGAAAGGAGGTGCTCTGGTAGTTGAGCATGATGTCGTCGGCCCCCGGCACCCCCATGATGAAGTTGCAGCCGGCCGCGCACAGCATCGTCAAAAGCGCATCCATGTCGTCCGAGTCGGCCTCGGCATGGTTGGTGTAGCAGACATCACAGCCCATCGGCAGCCCCAGCAGCTTGCCGCAAAAATGGTCTTCCAGGCCAGCGCGCGTGATTTGCTTGCCGTCAAACAGGTATTCGGGGCCGATAAACCCGACCACGCTGTTGACCAGCAGCGGCTTGAACTGGCGCGCCACGCCGTACGCACGCGCCTCCAAGGTTTGCTGGTCGCAGCCGTGGTGCGCTGCTGCACTCAAGGCGCTGCCCTGGCCGGTTTCAAAATACATGACGTGATCACCGCGCTGGCCGTCGGCAAACAGCGTGCCGCGCTGCTGCGACAAGGCCGCATCATGTGCCTGGCGCAGCAGCGCCAGATCGATGCCAAAGCTGGTGTTCGTGGCCTGGGTGCCGCCGATCGACTGAAACACCAGGTCCAACGGCGCACCGCGCTCTATCGCCTGCAAGGTGTTGGTGACGTGCGTCAGCACGCACGATTGCGTCGGAATCTGGTAGCGCTCGATCACGTCGCCCAGCATCTGCAGCAGGCGCACGACCTGCGCGACGTTGTCGCTGGCCGGGTTGATGCCGATCACCGCGTCGCCGCTGCCATGCAGCAGGCCGTCGAGCAGGCTGGCGCCGATGCCGGCCAGATCATCAGTGGGGTGATTGGGTTGCAGCCGGGTCGCCAGGCGACCGCTCAAACCCAGGGTGTTGCGAAACCGGGTCACAACCTGGCATTTGCGCGCAATCAGGACCAGATCCTGCAGGCGACACAGTTTGCTGACCGCTGCCACCATCTCGGGCGTCAAGCCCGGCGCCAGGGCGGTCAGCGTGTCGGTGCTGGCGGCATCGCTGAGCAGCCAGTTGCGAAAGTCACCGACGGTGAGGTGGCGGACCGGCGCAAAGGCTGCCGCACTGTGCGTGTCGATGATCAGGCGCGTGACCTCGTCCACCTCGTAGGGGATCAGGGCCTCGCTCAAGAAGCGCGTGAGTGGCAGCTCGGCCAGCGCCATTTGGGCCGCAACGCGCTCCTGCTTTGAAGCCGCCATGATGCCGGCCAGGCGGTCGCCGGATCGCGCCGGACTGGCACGCGCCAGCAAAGTACGCAGATCGTCAAACTGGTAGCGCCGCAGGCCGATGGTGTGGGCGTAAGGCATGGCGGCGACGCTGGGCGCGGATAGCGGCTTGGGTGGCGGCTTGCAGCGTGACAGGCGCTCGGCTCAGTCAGCGCTTGTCGGGCAGTTCAATCTTGACTTCGAGCACTTCCAGGTTGTCCTGGCGCTCCAGGTTGACCTTGATGTCGGCCAGATTGATCTTGACGTACTTGCTGATGACAGCCATCAGCTCGCGCTGCAAAGCGGGCAGGTAATCGGGCTCGGCGGCGTTGCGGCCGCTGCGCTCGTGCGCCAGGATGATCTGCAGTCGTTCCCTGGCGACACTGGCCGATTTCTTCTTTTCACCGGCAAAAAATGAGAAAAAAGACATGGTGCTACTTCCCGCCAAAGAGCCGCTTCAGAAACCCTTGCTTGGGTGGATCGATAAAACGCATGGGCTTATCGTCACCCAAAAAGCGGTCAATCACATCCTTGTAGGCTTCTGACACGTCGCTGCCCTTCATGTGCACCGCGGGCACACCCTGGTTGGAGGCCTGCAGCACCGCTTCACTTTCGGGAATGACGCCGATGAGCTTGATGCGCAGAATATCCTGAATGTCTTCCAGCGACAGCATATGACCCTGGTCGACCCGGGTCGGGTTGTAGCGGGTAATGAGCAGGTGCTCCTTGATCGGCTCCAGGCCCTGCATCGCGCGCCGGGTCTTGCTCGACAGCATGCCCAGAATGCGGTCGGAGTCGCGCACGGACGAGACTTCGGGGTTGGTCACGACCAGTGCTTCGTCGGCAAAGTGCATCGCCATCATCGCGCCGGTTTCAATGCCCGCGGGGGAATCACAGATGATGAATTCGAAGTCCATCGCGGCCAAGCCGTTCAGCACCTTTTCAACGCCGTCTTGCGTCAACGCGTCTTTGTCTCGGGTTTGCGAGGCCGCCAGCACGTACAGGTTGTCGGACTGCTTGTCCTTGATCAGTGCCTGGTTCAGGTTGGCTTCGCCGTGAATGACGTTGATCAGGTCGTACACCACGCGGCGCTCGCAGCCCATGATCAGGTCCAGGTTGCGCAGACCGACATCAAAGTCGATCACGGCAGTCTTGTGCCCACGCAAGGCCAAGCCCGCTGCGAAGCTGGCACTGGTGGTGGTCTTGCCCACACCACCCTTGCCGGAAGTCACCACAATAATTTTTGCCATGGAAAAACTGTCTTTCACGTTGATTCAAACTAAAAAAATAGGAGCGCTGCGGCTACCGGGGTGCCGGCGCTGCTCTCAGGCGTTCAGTGCTTCAAACAGCAATTTATCTTGCCCATCATCGCTTAAGCGCACTTGCGCTGGTTTGCCCTGGATGTCAGCCGCCAGCGGATTTTCACTGGTGCGGTAGACGCCGGCAATCGAGATCAGTTCGGGCTCCAGACACAAAGAAAAGATGCGGGCCTGGGTGTTGCCGCTGGCACCCGCCATGGCTTTGCCACGCAAGGGGGCATAGACGTGAATGTTGCCATCAGCGACGACTTCGGCGCCTTGATTGACCATCGCCAGCACCACCAGGTCGGCGCCGCGGGCATAAATTTTTTGACCTGAGCGCAGCGGCTTGTCGATCACCATAGTCGCGGCGCCAGGCGCTGCACGCGGTGCCTGCGTGGCAACCGGTTGCGTCAGGGGCGCCACCGGCACTGGGCGCACCCGCGGCAGATCAAGCGGCGCCTCGACCAAACCCACCGCCAGCGCGGCTTGCATCCAGACGGTGCTGGCACCGCGCGCCGCCACTGCCACCAGGCAGCAGGCCCGCAGCGTCTGCAACAGGGGTTTTAAGTCCTGCACGGGGCAGTCGGCAGGCAACGGTGAGAAATCAAGCACAAGAGGGTCGTGGTCAAAAAACGCCGGGTTTTCACCGTCCGCGCCAAATTGCCTCAGCAGATCAACCGCCAGCAAGTCCCAGTCGGTGGTCTTGAGCAGCAAGGCCACGAGCGGAAGTTGTGCACTTTTGATTTCAAAAGATGCCGGTGCCTGGTTGGACGGATGGGCTGCAGAAGAAACAGGCATGGAAAAGGCAATGGCTGAAGGAATGGGACTTTTATAACAAGAGCGAACGATTCAAGAACGGTTTGGGCCGCACAGCGCCAGATTGAGAAACAGTGTGTGCCGCGCTTGAATTTTACTTGATTGACTGATTTCGGCCTTGAATTCTTGCCAAGTCACTCAGGTGTCGGCGCATTGAACCGATTTTTGTCATTGACGACAATTTTTTTTTTGCACTTTGTCTTCTATCTTTCTACTCTTTATAAATAGTAGTAGTAGATAAGGGCGGCGCTTGTCTGTGGACAAGGCTCTTTATGTCCATTAAATCAATTACTTGGACAGTTTTGACAGATGTGGGTGACCGTGCTTTTGCGCTGTACCCTGAAACTGGACAACTTCAGGAAATTGAAAAATACTGTGGATAACTGCTTCGTTGTGCCAATATTGTGCACAGCTTTATCCTTTGACAGGACGCGCGAATCTAAGGTGCGAAGGAGCGGGAAATGAATGGCTTTATCGCTCAGCGTGCGGCGACTCAGGGCTCCGGGATCGCCCTGATTGGTGGTGGCTTTCGCCTGATGCGCAGTGACTGTTGAAGTCAGTGGGGATTGGCGCCCCTATCGATTTAGGCCTGGCGGCAGAGCCGAGTCAGGCGACTGGCTGATACCGCCAACTCTTTTTGGAGGTCATTGGCTGAGCGGAGCGGGCCGGCGCCTGGCCCTTAACACATCAGCTGTTCATGGCCCAAAATTTACAAAAAAAAAGCTGCTAGCCCAAGCGTTACCTGGGCTAGCAGCTCCATTTTCTATAGTGATTAAGGTTTGGCCTGCAGACCCAGCCCACCCTTGGCCCGGGCGTCAGAAATCTCGGATTGCACCATCGCTGCATCACTCGATCCGGGTGGAAGCACGGTGAGTACTTTTTCCCAGTGGGACACCGCTTCCGCGTAGTCAGCGCGCCGGTAGGCAGCGGTGCCAGCCATCATCAATGCGGTCGGGTGATTGGGGTTCAAAGCCAGCGCCTTATTCACCAAAATCAGCGTACGGCCGTCAATCTTGTTGTCCGCTCGCATCGCCAACACATCGGCGTACTGGGTCAGCAGGTCGGGGTCGCCATCCACCAGTTTGCCGGCCTTTGCATACGCTTGCTCAGCCTCGGCCAGACGCCCCTGCGTCTTGTACGCACGCGCCAGCCGGACCCAACCGGTCTGGTCATCCGGGTTGGCCTTCTGACGCGCGGCCAGGCGATCCACCATCTGGTTGATCATCTCCGGGGTCATGGCAGCAGCAGCGGCAGGATCGACCGGTGGCAGCTTGCCTGCTTCAGCACCGGAGCCACCAACAACAGCTGCAGGGGCTGCCCTTAACTTGGCGGCGGCGGGTAGGCCCGCTTTGGCGCGCGCATCTGCAATGTCGGTTTCGACTTGCTGCGCATCGGGTGAACCGGGCTCCAGCAACGTGAGCAAGGTCTCCCAGTAATTCACGGCGCCTTTGTAATCGGAGCGGCGGTAGGCCGCTACCCCGGCCATCATCAGACCCATCGGGTGCTGCGGGTTGATGCTCAAGGCCTTGTTGATGAGTTCCAGCGACTTGCCTTCGATGTTGTTGTTGGCGCGCACGGCCAGCAGGTCGGCATAGTCCACGAGCAGGTCAGGTTCGGTGTTGACCAGGTCGCCGGCTTTCAAAAAGGCCTGCTCGGCCTCGGCAAAGCGGCCCATCACCTTGTAGGAGCGCGCCAGCATGGCCCAGCCCGTGGGGTTGTCGGGGTTGGCTTTCAGGCGAGCGGCCAGACTGTCCACCATCTTCATCGCCTGGTCTTCATTGGCTTTTTGTGAGGCCACCGGGTCAATCGAAGCCGGCGCGCCCAGCCACCAGTACATGCCAGCGGCGCCGAGTGGCATCAGCAACACAATCACGGCGGCGGTCAGGCGCCCAGTCCAGAAACGGTTGTCACTGCTTGCATGAACCGTCGCCGGCTCTTCGGTGTCGTCCAGCAGCCGGAGTTGCAGTTCGTCTCGGGTGGCTTCACAGTCGGCGGCACTGATGACGCCGCGCGCCAAGTCGCGCTCAAGCGTGTCTAGTTGGTCGTGGTAGATCGACGCATTCAGGCGCTGGCTCGACACACCCGCCACCGGTGCCGGGCGCAGCAGGGGGCGCACGATCCAGGCCAGTACCAGCAGTGTCAGTAACACTGCGATTGCAATAAAAACGGTCATGAGGGAGTTTCCGAGTCTTTGAGGAGCGACTGTGCTTTTCTGCGCTGAGCGGCGTCGAGTACCGGCGCGTCAGCGCTGCGCTGGTTGCGGCGCACCAGGCGCACCAGCATAAAAATGGCGCCAATCAGCAGTAAAAAAGGACCAAACCAGAGCAGCCAGGTAATGGGTTTAACCGGTGGCCGGTAGCGCACAAAGTCACCGTAGCGGCTGACCATGTATTCCATGATTTCGGCATCGGTTTTGTTGGCCTTGATCAGCTCGCGCAGCTCTCGGCGCAAGTCTTGCGCCAGATCGGCACGCGAGCCAGCGAGCGATTCGTTCTGGCAGACCAGGCAACGAAGTTCTTCGGAAATGGCGATCATGCGCTGCTCCACCACCGGGTCTTCCGCCAATAGCGGGGCCTCAGCGGCATAGGAGGAGAGCGAAAATTGCAGCGCCAGGATCAGGGCCAGCCAGTATTTCATTTCTGCAACTCCCGGATTAAGGGCACGATCTTGTCGCGCAAAGCTTCTTCGGTGACGGGGCCGATCTGCTTGTAGCGAATGACACCAGCCTTGTCGATCAGAAAGCTCTCGGGTACGCCGTAGACGCCGAAGTCGATGCCAATGCGGCCGTCCTGGTCGGTGATGGCGTGGTCGTAGGGGTCGCCAAAGCGCGCCAGCCATTTCAGACCTTCAGAGTCTTTGTCCTTGTAGTCCAGTCCAATGATAGGCAAAGTCTTGGTTTTAGCGAATTCCATCAGGATCGGGTGTTCCTGCCGGCAGGCAACGCACCAGGAGGCCCAGGTATTAAGCAGCCAGACCTGGCCCAGCATGTCCTTGGCCGAAAATTGCTGGCCCACCTCATGCAGTTTGGGCGCGGTGAACATTGGCGCGGGCTTGCCGATCAGCGGCGAAGGAATCTCGTGCGGGTCGCGCGTCAGGCCGATCGCCAGAAAAATCACCAGAACAATGAAAATGCCCAGTGGGATCAGTTTTTTCTTCATGCCGCAACGCCCTTGATCTTTGCGTTGACCGCGGCTGCGCTGGCGGTGACCTTGCGGCGATAGCGCCGGTCGAGTGCGGCCATACCGCCACCCAGGGCCATCATCAGACTGCCGAGCCAGATCCAGACGACAAACGGCTTGTGGTAGACCCGCATCGCCCAGGCGGGCTTGTCGCCGCCTTCGAGGCGCTCGCCCAGCGATACATAGACGTCGCGCAGCAGATTGCTGTCAATCGCGGTTTCCGTCATGGGCATGGTGGATGAGAAATAGGTGCGCTTTTCTGGATGCAGGGTCTTGAGCACCTTGCCGTCGCGGATCAACTCCACGTCGCCGCGGTCGGCGTTGTAATTGGGCCCCGGCACTTCATGAATGCCGGTCAGGCGAAAGGTGTAATTTGCCACTTCGACCGTGTCACCTACGACCATGCGCACGTCTTTTTCGGTCTCGTAACCCTTGACCATGGTGACACCGACCACAAACACCGCAATGCCGATGTGGGCCATGTGCATGCCCCAGAACGAGATCGGGGTGGACTTCCAGTTGACCGTGTCCTTAAGCTGACGGTAGATTTGCTGCGCGGAGCCGAGCACGATCCAGAACACCAGCGTCAGACTGAGCGCCACCAAGGGTGACCAGGCACCCGCTAAGAAGGGGGCGCTGCAGCCCAACAGCACCGAGAGAATGGCGACCGGACGCAACTTCTTAGCCAGTTCCGCCACGCTGTCATTCTTCCAGCGCGCATAAGAGCCGAGCACCATGAAGAACAACACCGGCAGCATCAGCGGTGCAAACACCGAGTTGAAGTAAGGGGGGCCGACCGACAACTTGCCCAGGTTCAGCGCATCCACAATCAGCGGATACAGCGTGCCGAGCAGCACAGCGGCGGCGGCGGTGGTCAGGAGCACGTTGTTGACCAGCAGAAAGGTCTCACGGGACACCAGCGCAAAGGCGCCGCCAGAACGCACCTTGCTCGCCCGCATCGCAAACAAGGTCAGCGAACCACCGACGACGGCGGACAAGAACAGCAGGATAAAGACGCCGCGCTTGGGGTCGGTGGCAAAAGCGTGGACCGAGGTCAGCACACCCGAGCGCACCAGGAAGGTGCCCAGCAGGCTCAAGGAAAACGCGGTAATGGCCAGGATGATGGTCCAGTTGCGAAACAGGCCGCGCTTTTCGGTCACTGCCAACGAGTGGATCAGTGCGGTGCCGACCAGCCAGGGCAGGAAGGAGGCGTTTTCGACCGGGTCCCAGAACCACCAGCCACCCCAGCCGAGTTCGTAATAGGCCCACCAGGAGCCCATCGCTATGCCGATCGTCAGGCAAATCCAGGCGGCAGTGGCCCAGGGGCGTGACCAGCGCGCCCAAGCGGCGTCCAGTCGACCATTGAGCAGGGCGGCGATGGCAAAAGCAAATGGCACTGACATGCCGACGTAACCCATGTACAGCATCGGTGGGTGAAACACCAGGCCCGGGTCTTGTAAGAGCGGATTGAGATCGCGCCCATCGGCCGGGATGTCGCTCAAGCGCATGAAGGGGTTGGAGGTGATCAACATGAACAACAGGAAACCAACCGCCACCAGTGCCAACACACCCAATACCCTTGAAACCATCACCTCGGGCAATTGACGGGAAAACAGCGACACCGCCATCATCCAGGTACAGAGCATCATCAGCCACAGCAGCAGCGAGCCTTCGTGCCCACCCCAGACGCCGGCAATGCGGTAGATGTCAGGCAACTTTGAGTTGGAATGCTGCGCCACATAAGAGACGGAGAAGTCATTCGTAAAGAAGGCATAGGTGAGGCAGCCAAAGGAGAGCGCGGTAAGCAGCCACAGGGCCTGCGCACCGGGTCGTGCCAGCGCCATCCAGTCGCCGCGGCCCTGTTGACCACCGACAACGCTCAGAACACCCAGCGCCAGCGCGACAAACAGCGCCAGGATCAGTGAAAAATGACCAATTTCAGGAATCATGATGTGTTTCCTACTTGAGTGACTTGATGGTTTTCTGGAGCGCCGCCTGGTCCAGGGCTGCCTTGGCCTCAGGCGGCATGTAGTTTTCATCGTGCTTGGCCAGCACTTCGGTGGCCGTGAACTTGCCGTTGGCATCAAGCTTGCCTTGGGCCACGACGCCTTTGCCCTCCTTGAACAGATCCGGCAGGATGCCGGTGTAGGACACCGGGATTTCCTTGGCAGTGTCGGTCACGACAAAGGCCACGGTCAGGTTGTCGCGCTTGACTGTGCCTTCTTTAACCAAGCCGCCAATGCGAAATGTGCGTTCTTTGGGCGCCTCACCGGCCGCTACCTGGGTTGGAGAAAAGAAGAACACAAGATTGCTCTGGAAAGCGTTGAGAACCAGGTAGGCCGCCAAGCCCAATGTGGCCAAACCACCCGCAATGATCGCCGCGCGCTTGTAACGAGGTTTCATCAAGAGACTCCTTCGGAAAGTAATTCGGTGCGCAGATTGCGCAGAAGTTCCTGCCGCTGGCGGCGAATCTGCAGCGACTCGATCAGCATCACGGCGGATGTGACGCCGAAGCTGCCCCAGACATATAGGGCGTAGCCGCCCATGGCGAAAAATTCGGAAACGCTATTCCACTGCATGTTTGACCCACTCCGTATGACGTTCACGATCGAGAATGATGTTGCGCACGCGTGCCAGCGTCACCGCAATGGTGTACATCCAGAACGCGACCACCATGATCAGCATGCCGGTGAGCATGGTGCTGGCCATCGTCGGCGACCTGGTTAAGGACACCGAGGCCCCTTGGTGCAGGGTGTTCCACCACTTGACTGAAAAATAGATGATGGGCACATTCACCACACCGACCAGCGCCAGCACGGCGCAGGCCTTGTCGGCGCGGCGCGGGTCGTCAATGCTCGATTGCAGCGCCAGAAAACCCAAATACAAAAACAGCAGGATCAATTCGGAGGTGAGACGTGCGTCCCAGACCCACCAGGCGCCCCACATCGGCTTGCCCCACAAGGACCCGGTGATGAGTGACAAGAAGGCGAACAAGGCGCCAGTGGGCGCCAGTGCCGAGGCCATCATGCCCGACAGCCGGGTGTTGAACGCCAGGCCAAACCCGGCCCAGGCGGCCATCACGAGGTAGATGAACATCGACATTTGCGACGCGGGCACGTGCACAAAGATGATGCGGTAGCCTTCGCCTTGCTGCGCGTCAGTCGGGGCGACAAAAAACGAAATCCACAAGCCGGCGGCCAGCAGCACCGTTGCCAGGGCCGTGAACCAGGGCCACATGCGCCCAGCCAGCACATAGAAGTTTTGGGGTGAAGAAAACTTGAACCAGTGAATCACGCGGGTATTCATTCCAAAGAAATCCTCAAGGCAGTGGTGGTGGCCAATGGCGCAAAAAATATCGACAGCACCAGCAGCGCCGCCAGCAGTGACAGGTGGCCGCCCATTCCCAGGCCGGCAGCGTCGGCCTCTACCGCGCCGGCGCCAAAAATCAGCACCGGAATGTAGAGAGGCAAGATTAACAGCGACAACAATACCCCTGCTCCGCGCACGCCCAAGGTAAGCGCAGCGCCGATGCTGCCTATCAGGCTCAAGGTGGGGGTGCCCAGCAGCAGGGTGAGCATCAGGATACCCAGCGCGCGCCCATCCAGACCGAACTGCAGCCCCAGCACCGGGGCCATCAGCACCAGCGGCAGACCCGACAGCAGAAAGTGGGACAGCGCCTTTGCCAGCACCAACAGGCCAAGCGGTGTGCTGGACAGCGCCATTTGCTCGAGCGAACCATCGGCGTAATCGGTGGCAAACAGACGTTGCAGCGACAGCATGGCCGCGAGCAAGGCACTGACCCATAGCACCCCGGGGGCCATGCGCAACAAGAGCGCAGATTCTGGCCCGACGCCGAGCGGGAACAGGCTGGCAATCACGACAAAAAACACCAGCGGTGTCAGCACTTCGCCTTTTTGCCGCAGCGCCAGCGAGACTTCGCGCCGCAGCACTGCCAGCAGGACCGAGCTCAGCCCCAGCGTCTTCATGCGCGCAGCTCCAGCATTTGTGCCGGGATGGTGCCGATGTCCACCTGCTGATGGCTGGTCAGTACGGCCAGGCCACCGCTGGTCAGATGTGCCGCAATCAAGTCGGCCAACATGCGCACGCCGGCCTCGTCCATGGCAACAAAAGGCTCATCGAGCACCCACAAGCGGGCCGGGCTCAAGGCCAACCGCGACAGCGCGACCCGCCGCTTCTGGCCTTGCGACAGATGCCGCACTAAATGGCGTTCGCGCCCGGGGACGCCAAATTGCGCCAGCACCGCCCGCGTTTGTGCGGCGTTGGGCGCCAAGCCGCCCAACGCCGCGGTAAAAGTCAGATTTTCCTGGACAGTCATCGATTCTTGCAGGGCGTTGAGGTGCCCTAGGTAGCACAGGTCTTGCCGGTAGGCATCGGCTTGGGCGTGAATGCGGGTTCCGTTCCAGCAGATGTCACCGGCCTCGATGGGTGCCAGACCGCACACCATGCGCAGCAGGCTGGTTTTTCCGACGCCGTTGGCGCCCGCCACGTAGAGCCAGCGCCCGGCTTCCAGCACGCAATCCACATTTTGAAAGAGTTGACGCCCACCCCGGTTGCAGCCGAGCTTGGAAAAGGACAGTGTCGATGCGGGTTTCAAATCGTGGTTTGGGGAGAACAAGTAGCCGGATGTTACGTCACGCCAGAGGTATAAGTGCCCCCTTATAGAGTAAGAACAGGCCCCTAAAAAAAGCGTTTCCTCGAATGGGAAAACTGTTTCAACCGGGAGATCAAGCAAAAATTATTGAAAAATTCTTTATAAAACTTTACGGTATATAAAGACATTTTGTGGGCTTAACCACGCAGCTCTGATGAGCTGCCGGGCTACGCCCGCATTGCGCGGGCGGGCTTCTGGTTTGGCGGTGTTATTTAAGCAGTCCTTCGGCGCGCAAGGCCGCCTGCACGCCGGGGCGGACGCCAACCCGCGCCATGAAGGTGCACAGATGGGCCAGGTCCGCAATGTCAATGCCCACATGCTTGCCCCAACCCGCCACCACGAACAGGTAGGCATCGGCCACCGTGAAGGTGTCGCCCAACAGGTAGGACTTGCCGGCGAGTTCCCCGTCGACCCAGGTCAGGCGCGAGATCAGTCGGGTCTTGGCCATTTCCTTGGCCTGCTCCGGCATGCCCGGCGTGAACAGTGGGGAAAAGCCTTTGTGCAGCTCTGTGCCAATGGTGTTGAGCCACTCTTGCAGCTTGTAGCGCTCCCAGCTACCGTTGGCCGGTGCCAGTTGCTTGTCCGGCACCTGATCGGCAATGTACTGCACGATGGCCGGGCCTTCGTGCAGGGTGCGACCGTCGTCAAGCACCAGAAAGGGCACATAGCCCAGCGGATTGATGGTGTAGTAGTCGGTGCCGTCTGCCAGCTTGTGGGTTTTGGTAGGAGCGGCAATGGCTTCAAAAGCCAGGCCAGACTCCTTCAAGACAATGTGGGGAGAGAGGGAGCAGGCGCCGGGTGAGTAGTAAAGCTTCATGCAAGGTCCTTGTGGGTGCTTGGGATTAATGGATTAAAAGACGAGCATGCTGATGCTAGCGGCTCCCACCAGGCGGTGTCGTGCGCAAGGGTATCTGATTGAGTATCGGCGTCAGGGTGCCGCGCGAGGCGTGGGTTCGGCCGCAGTCCCGAGGTGGCGTTCGATCAGCGGGTCAAAAATTCGAGGTAGGTGGTGGCGAATTTGCCGTAAGGCGGCCACAGGAACTTGATCGCACTGAACGGTGCCTGGTAGAACACCGGGCGCATTTTGGAGAAGGTGACGAAGCCCTCGTAGCCGTGGTAGTGGCCCATGCCGCTCTCGCCGACGCCGCCAAACGGCAGGTCATGCTGGCCGACATGCATGAGCGCATCGTTGACACTGACACCGCCCGACATAACGCGCTCGATCAGCATCTGGACCGTGTACTTGTCGTTGCTGAACGGGTAGAGCGCCAGCGGCCGTGGCCCCTGGTTGATGGCGGCGATCGGCTCTTCCAGTGAGCTGTATTCGATGATGGGGAGAATGGGGCCGAAAATCTCCCGGGTGCGCAGGATGCTGTCCGCTGGGGCATTGATGACCAGATGCGGGGCGATCTTGCGGGTGGTCGCGTCCCATTTCTTGCCAGGGGTCAGTTTGATCAGCCTGGCGCCGGCGGCCTTGGCTTCTTCCAGGGCACTGGTGAGTCGCTTGAAGGCGCGCTCGTCGATGATGGCGGTGTAGTCGGGCGAATCAAGCGAGGGGTAGCGCGTGGCCACAATTTGTTTGGCCGCGGCTACAAACTCCGTCGTCTTGCCTTCGGGCAGATACAGGTGGTCTACGGTCGTGCAAATTTGGCCGGCATTGAGCAGTTTGACAAACAACAGGCGTTCGGCCGCCTTGTGTACCGGGTAGTCCTCGCACAAAATGGCGGGCGACTTGCCACCGAGCTCCAGCGTTACCGGGCACAAATTGCGCGCCGCCGCTGCCATCACGGCGCGACCGGTCTGACCCGAGCCGGTAAACAGCAGGTGGTCGAATTTGAGCTTGGAAAATTCAAGGCCGACACTGCCGGTTTCATCGAAGAAGGCCAGCTTGTCGCGCGGGAAATAGGCCGGTATTTCATCAATCAGCAAACGCGCCAGGTGGCGCGAGTTTTCCGACATTTTCACCATCGCGCGGTTGCCTGCGGCAAAAGTGTAGATCAGGCCGGTGAAGCTGAGGTTGATCGGGAAGTTCCAGGGAACGATGGCGCCTACCACCCCCAGGGGTTGCGGGATGACCCGGTTGCTCGCGCCCAGAAAATTGCGCTTGTCCACGGCCCGATTCTGCGGCTCCATCCATTTTTTCAGGTGCTTGAGCACATGGTCGACACCGTCAACCACGGGAAATATTTCGGTGAACAGGGTCTCATGGCGCGAGCGGCTGCCATAGTCCGCGTTGACGGCCTGCACCAGCGCCTCGCGTTTGTCCCGGATGAAGGTTTGCAGTTGGCGCAGGTCGGCGCGGCGTTCGTTGTAGCTGGGGTTGGGGTGGGCCAAGTAGGCCTCACGCTGCAACTCGAGCGTGGACGCCAGTTCGTCATCAACGGAGCTGACCAAAGTGAGCGGCGCGGTGCTGCGCAGGGTATTGGCGTTCATTCGGAGCTTTCTAAAAAAGGGGTGGTAGGCGCGAAAGGTGTCAGCGGATTTCACAGGCATCAAGCGTAAACCATGACGGGCGCTGCAGTCTACAAAAGCGCGATTATTGAGGGTATTCACTAGGCGCGAATAGGGAGCTCGTTCCAACCTCGCTGGCCAGGCCGGTTTTATGGCATCGCGCTCGCTTTTTTGGCTGACCGGTAAAATGGCGGGTTGCATTTCATCCGGTGCCGGGGCGCGCGCCATCTCTGCTTGCCCCCTTTTTTGAATCATAGCCATGCTTTATCCCCAATATTTCGACGTGATTGTTGTCGGCGGCGGCCACGCCGGAACCGAGGCCGCGCTGGCGGCCGCTCGCATGGGCTGCAAGACGCTGCTGCTGAGTCACAACATTGAAACGCTGGGGCAGATGAGCTGCAACCCGTCAATTGGCGGCATCGGCAAAGGTCATCTGGTCAAGGAGGTCGACGCTTTGGGCGGCGCCATGGCGCTGGCGACCGATGAAGCGGGCATCCAGTTCCGCATCCTCAACTCCAGCAAAGGCCCGGCGGTGCGGGCCACCCGTGCGCAAGCGGACCGGGTGCTGTACAAGGCGGCGATTCGACGCCGGTTGGAGAATCAGCCCAATCTCTGGCTGTTCCAGCAGGCCGTGGACGACCTGATGGTTGAGGGCGATCGGGTGGTCGGTGCGGTGACCCAAGTCGGCATCAAGTTTCGCGCCAAGTGCGTGGTGCTAACGGCAGGCACTTTTCTGGACGGCAAGATCCATGTGGGCTTGAATAACTACGCTGCCGGGCGGGCCGGCGATCCGCCTGCCGTTTCTTTAAGCGCCCGGCTCAAAGAGTTGAACCTGCCGCAGGGGCGCTTGAAAACCGGAACTCCGCCACGGCTGGATGGCCGCTCGATTGACTTTAGCCGCTGCGGCGAACAGCCGGGTGACGGCATGCCGGGCGGCATGAGCCCCGTGATGCCGGTGTTCAGCTTCATGGGTCGAGCCGAACAACACCCGCGCCAGATGTCGTGCTGGACCACACACACCAACGAGCGCACGCACGAAATCATCCGCAGTGGCTTTGACCGCAGCCCGATGTTCACCGGCAAGATTGAAGGCGTGGGGCCGCGCTATTGTCCCAGCGTGGAAGACAAGATTAATCGTTTTGCCGACAAGGACAGCCACCAGATTTTTCTGGAACCTGAAGGTCTGACGACCAATGAGTATTACCCCAACGGCATCAGCACGAGCCTGCCGTTTGACATCCAGTATGCGCTGGTGCGCTCGATGGCGGGGCTGGAAAATGCTCACATCCTGCGGCCTGGTTACGCCATTGAATATGACTACTTCGACCCGCAGCAACTCAAGAGCAGTTTCGAGACCAAGGTGATCGGTGGCCTATTTTTTGCGGGTCAGATCAACGGCACCACCGGTTACGAGGAAGCGGCGGCGCAAGGCTTGTTTGCGGGCGTCAATGCGGCGCTGCAGGCCGGCGCCCTAAGCAGTTGGCCGCAGGACACCTGGGTGCCGGGTCGGGACCAAGCTTATCTAGGTGTGCTGGTGGATGACCTGATCACCAAGGGCGTGACCGAGCCCTACCGAATGTTCACCAGCCGGGCCGAGTTCCGGTTGCAACTGCGCGAGGACAATGCCGACATGCGTTTGACCGAGACCGGCCGCCAATTGGGCCTGGTCGATGACCTGCGCTGGGAAGCCTTCAACCGCAAACGCGAGGCTGTTTCACGTGAAACAGAACGCTTGCGCTCGCTCTGGGTCAGTCCCAAGAATCTGACGGTGGCTGAGTCCGAGCGGGTGCTGGGTAAGGCGATTGAGCATGAATACAGTCTGGCTGATTTGTTGCGTCGACCCGATGTCAACTACGCCGGACTGATGTCGCTTGAGGGTGGGAAGTATGCCAGTGCAGACCTGAGTGTGGTTGTTTCACGTGAAGCACAAGACCAGACGCCACTGGAATCAGATGCAGTCTTCGTCGCCGTGGTAATCGAGCAGGTGGAGATCGTGGCCAAGTACTCGGGCTACATTGACCGGCAAAAAGAAGAGGTCGGGCGAGCCGCACACTACGAAAATCTGAAATTGCCACTGGAGCTCGATTATCTGCAGGTGTCGGCCTTGAGTTTTGAGGCGCGCCAAAAGCTCAGCAAGCATCGGCCAGAAACGCTGGGCCAGGCCTCGCGCATGTCGGGCATCACGCCAGCCGCGATCTCCTTGTTACTGGTACATCTGAAAAAGAGCAAGTTCAAGGGATTTGCGCAAGCCGCCAGGGCTGCTGCGGCCGGTGCGCCGGATGGTGTTGATCAGGTGCCCGGCTGATGCGTGAGTTTGAACAGGTGCTGCGCCATGGCCTGGCCGAGTTGGCGCTGACGCTGGAAGACAGGCAAGTGATGCAGTTGCTCGACTACCTGGCACTGATTCAAAAATGGAGCCGGGTCTATAACTTGACAGCGGTGCGCGACCCGGCAGAAATGATGACGCACCACTTGCTCGACAGTCTGGCTGTGGTTCCGCCGCTGCGCCGGCAGTTGGCCGCGTTGCCAGCGCGGGCGCCGGGAGAAGAGTCGGACGAGTTGCGACTGCTCGATGTCGGCTCCGGCGCCGGCTTGCCTGGGGTGGTGATCGCCATTTGCTGCCCCGAGATCATGGTTGACTGTGTCGACACCGTGGCGAAAAAAGCAGCGTTCATTCGGCAGGCTGCGGCCACCTTGCGACTGGCCAATCTGCACGGCCTGCACGCGCGGGTGGAAAGCTTGGCTGGTCCGTACCAGGTGGTCAGCTCGCGCGCCTTCGCGTCGCTCGCGGACTTCACCCGGCTGTCCTTGGCCGCGCTGGCGCCACACGGCATTTGGCTGG
The DNA here is from genome assembly GCA_038215405.1 of Burkholderiales bacterium. GTDB lineage: Bacteria > Pseudomonadota > Gammaproteobacteria > Burkholderiales > Burkholderiaceae_C > Rhodoferax. The sequence goes on along the minus strand of JBBQQX010000003.1, from coordinate 48,150 downwards.
CCATGAAGGCCAGGAACCCGGCGGACGAGACGGCTGGCCTGCCCTCGCAAGTGCAGGTGTTTCACGTGGAACAACTTTTGGTGCCCGGTCTGGGGGCTGAGCGCTGCATTGTCTGGATGCGGGCTGTAACGGGCTGATGGTTTTCGGTGAGGCCGCTTGGTCTTGGAATTAATAACTCGGTTTTGTCAACAAGCTAACGTAAACTCAGGCTTTTCCAACCAAAGAAGTGCCCCTATGGTTCACGTGGCCGATCGCAGTCTCTGGCTTGTTGCCATCGTCGAGTCTTTAAGGCCTTCTGGCTCAGGCCGGCCGGATTGAAGCCGCAGGTGTTTCACGTGAAACACCGCCAGCGCCACCGCACGCATGCCCGCGACCTTATTCCACTGCAAGCAAAGGCCCCATGGCTAAAATTTTCTGTGTCGCCAACCAAAAAGGTGGCGTCGGCAAAACCACTACCACGGTCAATCTGGCGGCTGGCCTGGCCAAGGTCGGGCAGCGCGTGTTGATGGTGGACCTGGACCCGCAGGGCAACGCCACCATGGGCTCGGGGGTGGACAAGCGTCAGCTCGAACTGACGATCTATGACGTTCTCCTGGAGGAGGCCTCTGTGGCAGAGGCCCGCGTCAAAAGCCAGCGGCTGATCGAGGCCGGCTGTGGCTATGACATTCTCGGCGCCAACCGCGAGCTGACCGGTGCCGAGGTCGAAATGGTGGCGATGGAGCGGCGTGAGCGGCGATTGAAACAAGCTTTGGCCGAGGTTGAAAAAGACTACGACTTCATCCTGATCGATTGTCCGCCGAGCTTGTCGATGCTGACGCTCAATGGCCTGTGCTGCGCGCACGGCGTGATCGTGCCGATGCAATGCGAGTACTTTGCGCTGGAGGGTTTGACCGACCTGGTCAACACCATCAAGCAGGTGCACGCCAACCTGAACAAAGACCTTGCCATCATCGGTTTGTTGCGCGTCATGTTTGACCCGCGCATCACGCTGCAGCAGCAGGTGAGCGATCAACTCAAGACACATTTTGGCGACAAGGTGTTTAACACCATGATTCCGCGCAATGTGCGTTTGGCCGAGGCCCCCAGCTACGGCGTGCCGGGCGTCGTGTTTGACCCGACGGCCAAGGGCGCGCAAGCGTATGTTGCCTTTGCCCAGGAAATGGTGGCGCGCATTGAAACCCTGTAATTGCCGGCATTTATATAACAAATTGGCCGCTACCCCTCGTCCTCATTGCCTGAGCAGCTATTTAAATAATAGTGGTTTATGAGCCCCGACGTGCTAAGCCCGCAAGTCCTTCTGTTACCTAGCTGGCAGAATTCGGCCCCCGCCCCTTGGCTCAGTCTCTGGCAGGCGGCGCACGATTACCGGCGCGTGGCGCAGCACGACTGGATGCGCCCCTTGCGCGGTGACTGGATGATGCAGCTGGAAGAGGCGGTGCTGCAATCAAAGCTGGCGCCAACGCCGGTCGTGACGCTGGTCGCCAACGGACTGGGCTGCCTGTTGGTGGCGGCGTGGGCCGCGCACTCGCGCCACAGTCACCGGGTGAAGGCCGCGCTGCTGGTGGCGCCGCTTGATGCCGAGCGCGAGGCCTTGCGTGCCCGCTTGGCGAGTTGGTCGCCGATTCCCTGGCAGCCCCTGCCATTTCCCAGTCGGCTGCTGGGCGGTCACGACGATCCCGAATGCAGCTTCACGCGGGCGCAAGCCATGGCTGGCGCTTGGGGCGCCGAGTTCCTGGACTGCGCCGCGCCCGGGCGGCTTGACGCAGGCTCAGGCGCGAACGCATGGCCGCAAGGCCATGCCCAACTGGTTCAATTGCTCGGATCGGATCAATCAGGTGCCCGGCTCGTGGTCGGCACCGCCCACCCTTAATTAGGAAGGAACACACCATGGTCACCAAAAAACCCAAAGGACTGGGCCGCGGACTCGATGCCCTGCTCGGGCCCAAAGTGGCCGAGTCAAGCGCGCTTGATGGCTCGGCCAACGGCGCTGGCACTGACGGTTTACCGACCACGCTGCTCCTTATTGACCTGGTTGCAGGCCAGTACCAGCCACGCACGCGCATGGACGAAGGCGCCCTGTACGAGTTGGCGGAATCGATCAAGGCGCAGGGCATCATGCAGCCGATTCTGGTGCGCCAGTTGCTGGACGGCCTCAGCCAGGGCAAGTACGAGATCATCGCCGGCGAACGCCGTTTTCGCGCCGCCAAACTGGCCGGGCTCGACCGTGTGCCGGTGCTGGTGCGCGATGTGGCCAATGAAGACGCCGCGGCCATGGCGCTGATCGAGAACATTCAGCGCGAAGACCTGAACCCGCTGGAAGAGGCGCATGGCCTGCAGCGCCTAGTCAAGGAGTTTGGCCGCACGCATGAGCAGGCGGCGCAAGCCGTGGGGCGCTCGCGCAGTGCCGCCAGCAACCTGCTGCGCCTGCTGAATCTGGCTGATCCGGTGCAAACCATGCTGATGGCGGGCGACCTTGACATGGGCCACGCACGGGCGCTGCTGGTGCTGGACCGTGCTACCCAGATCACAGCGGCAAACCAGATTGCCGCGCGCAGCCTGTCGGTGCGCGAGGCCGAGCGCCTGGCCAAGAAGTTGAGCGCCGATTTTTCGCTGACCTCGGTTCGCCCGAAACCGGAAAAGTCGCGCGACATGAAGCGGGTCGAAGAGGAATTGTCCGATCTGCTCACGGCTGCGGTTGACGTGCGGGTGAAAAAGCGCGTCAAGCGGGCCGGGCGGCTGGAGGAAATGGGCGAGTTGAGCATCCAGTTCGGCTCACTCGACGAGCTCAACGGACTGATCGACAAACTGCGACGCACGGCGACGCGTTGAGACCCGCATCTGGTCCGCAGCGAACTGCACCCGCCCACGAACCATCACCTTGATCCCATGCTTGCCCGCCTGCGCTGGCCCTTACCCGCGCTGTTGACTTGGTGCGTGGCCTGGGCGCTGTTTCTGGCGCTGCAGCAAGTCGGTGCGTCAGGCTGGGTGGCGCTGGCCGGTGCCGCCGCGATCGGCGTCGCACTTTGTGGCTGGGCCAGCAACTGGTGGCGCCGCTTAATCATCGCTCTGGGCTTTCCGGTGTCGCTGGCGCTCTCGGGCGTGGCCCATGTGCCGCCTTGGGCCTGGTTGCCGCCGCTGGCGCTGCTGCTGCTGATCTACCCGCTCAATGCTTGGCGCGACGCGCCCTTGTTTCCGACACCCAAGCACGCCCTGCGAGAGCTCGCCGGGCCGGCGCCCCTGCCTGCGGGCGCATGGGTGCTTGATGCCGGTTGCGGCCTGGGAGATGGTCTACAGGCCTTGCGCGAGGCCTACCCAGCCGCGCAGCTGCACGGCCTGGAATGGAGTTGGCCCTTGCGCGCCCTGTGTGCCCTGCGCTGCCCCTGGGCACGCGTGCGTCAGGGCGATATCTGGCGCGCCGACTGGGCCCCGTACGCGCTGGTTTACCTGTTTCAGCGCCCGGAAAGCATGGCGCGTGCAGTCGCCAAGGCGCGCACGCAGCTCCAGCCGGGCGCGTGGCTGGTCAGTCTGGAATTTGAGGCGGCTGAACTCGTGCCACAGGCGGTCCTGAACGCGCCCGACGGCCGCACGGTCTGGCTGTACTGTGCGCCCTTGCTGTGCGCCAGCATTAAATGAGCTGGCCCATGCCGCGCACCCCAAACAGCACCGTCCTCGCCTAAACTGGCGCAGTGACAAAACGCGTGACTAAAAGTCTTATAAGTTTGAAAAGGTAAACCCGATCATGGCTCCACCCGACCTCAGTCCCGCGCCCGACGCCGATTCGAGTCAAGCCGCCGCAGCGGTCGCCGCTTTTGCGATCGTCTCGCTTGCCGGCATCCGCAGTTCAGATACCGGCAAGCACATTCTGCGGGTGCAGCATTACGTTCAGTGTCTGGTGCAGCGCCTGAAGGAGCACCCGAGTTTTGCCGCGGTCTTGACCGAGTCCTACCGCCGCATGCTGCTGCAGTCGCTGCCCTTGTATGACATGGGCACGATTGGCGTTCCGGACCGGATTCTGCTCAAGCCCGGGGCCCTGACGCCGGCCGAGTACGAGATCATCAAATCACACCCCGCCCTGGCCCGCGACGCCATCGAACGGGCAGAATTGAATTTGGATTGCACGTCGCCATCGCTGCAGACGGTCAAGGAACTGGTGTATTCCCATCATGAAAAATGGGACGGCAGCGGCTATCCGCAGGGTTTGTCAGAGAAGAAGATTCCCTTGTCGGCGCGCCTGATGGCGATTGCCGATGTCTACGATGCCTTGATCTCGCAGCGGGTATACCGGGCCGGGTTGCCGCATGAGCAGGCGGTAGGCCTTATCTTCCAGGGACGTGCCAGTCATTTTGACCCCGATATGGTCGATGTGTTTATCGAGATTCAGGATGAGTTCCGGGCCATCGCGCTGCGCTTTGCGGACACCGAGACCGATATGCAAAGGAAAATCACCTACATGGCCAATGCCATCGCAGAAGACGTGCATCTGTAGGCTTGCAGCGGGCCGGGTTGCCCGCCGGTTGCCCGGCAATACCCTGCTATGCCGCCTGGTCCACCATCTGCATCGTCTTTTCCTCAACCTCTTTGGCCACTTGTACCAGGGCGGCATCCTGAGACAGCACCGACAGCATGGGGACGGGCTTGATCATGCCGATTTGCGTCTTGCCCTTTTCCGTGAAGACCGATATGCGGCACGGCAAGGCCATGTTCAGCCGCATATCGACCGAGAGCACTTTGGCCGCCTGGGCGGGGTTGCAGACCTCGAACACCTTGCACTCTTCTTCAAATGCAAGGCCTTTGCTGCGCAGTGTTGCCCCCAGGTTGTGCACGTGGAGAACGCCAAAGCCATGACGCAGCACGGCGGCCTCCAAGTCGGTAGACGCCTGATCAAATGACTTGCTGCTCTGAACGGTGTAGTACATAAATACCCCTCGATGTTGGATTGGACTTCTGTCAGCGGTGGCGCCTGACAGGCTAGACGGGCTTTTTATCACGTCCTGGACTGATGGTCTGTGCGATTGAGCACAAACCCGGCCGAACCAGCCCCCCGGCCGGGTAGACCAAGCGCCAAGCCATCGGTCTCTTTGGCCCCCCAGGCCCTAGGTCCCGGCGTCAAGGGTCCAGTCATAGTCAATCGTCAGCGGTGCGTGGTCAGAGAACTTCTCGCCTTTGTAGACATTTGCCGACTGGGCGCCCGATGCCAACCCCGCCGTCGCCAGATGGTAGTCCAGGCGCCAGCCGACGTTTTTGGCATAAGCCTGGCCGCGGTTGCTCCACCAAGTGTAGGCCTCGTCGGTGGCGCTGGGGTGCAATTGCCGGTACACGTCCACCAGGCCGGCCTCGGTCAATAACTTCGTCATCCAGGCCCGCTCTTCGGGCAAAAAACCCGAGTTCTTGCGGTTGCCTTTCCAGTTCTTCAGGTCTATTTCCTGGTGCGCGATGTTGACGTCGCCGCACACAATGAACTCGCGCTCGCCTTTGAGCTGCGCCAGGTGCTTGTAGAACTCGTCCAGAAAGAGAAGCTTGGCCTGCTGGCGCTCCTCGCCAGAGGAGCCGCTGGGGAAATAACAGCTGATGATCGAGCGCTTCGAACTGGGGGTGTCAAAGCGCAACTCGACATAACGGCCTTCAGCGTCAAATTGGGACGAGCCGTAGCCGACCCGCACGTCGCTGGGTTCATGCCGGGTGTACAGGCCAACGCCTGAGTAACCTTTCTTCTCGGCAAAATGAAAGTGACCACGCAGACCGGCCATGTGTTCAAACCGGCCCTGCATATCAAACGCCTGTGCCCTGACCTCCTGCACACAAATACAATCAGGCTGTGTCTTCGCGAGCCAGGCTTCCAGGCCCTTGCTTGCCGCAGAGCGGATGCCGTTGAGGTTGAGGCTGGTTAATTTAAACAAGGAATTTCTCGATGGCGACAAGTGATGAAACAAAATCCGGCACCGCGCCTGTGCCAGACACACTGGCCCAGGACTTTGTGCAGTTCGCGCTGGATTGTGGCGTGTTGCGCTTTGGTGAATTCAAAACCAAAGCCGGACGCCTGAGCCCCTATTTCTTCAACGCCGGCTTGTTCGACGACGGTGCCAAACTGGGGCGGCTGGCGCAATTTTATGCGCAGCGTCTGCTCAAGAGCTCAATTGAATTCGACATGATTTTTGGCCCCGCCTACAAGGGCATTCCCCTCGGTGCGGCGCTTGCCATTGAGTTGGCGCGCCTGGGCCGCAACGTGCCGTTTGCCTACAACCGCAAGGAAGCCAAGGACCACGGCGAGGGCGGCACTTTGGTCGGCGCCCCGCTCAGGGGAAGAGTGCTGATCGTTGACGACGTCATGTCCGCTGGCACCGCCGCCCGCGAATCGATCACCATCATCGAGGCGGCAGGCGCCACTGCCCACGCCGTCGTCATTGCACTGGACCGGCAGGAAATGGCCACAGAGCAGCGTGGCGACACCGTAGTTGACGTGCCCTACAGCGCAGTGCAATACGTGCGTGAGCAACTCGGTCTGCAGGTCTGTGCCATTGCCAAACTGGCGGATTTGATGCAGTATCTTGCGAAGGGTGGCGCCGCAGATTTCGCCGCTGAGCATCAACGCGTGCTGGCCTATCGGCAGCGCTATGGCGTAGAAGAAAGTTAAACATGTTCAGATGGACCGGGTTCGATGCCATGCAAATGTCCATGGGCGTGTTGCTGCTGGCGCTGTCAGGCATGACGCTTGCCCAGACGCCGCAGGCGAACAATGGCACCGGTATCTACACCTGCACCGACGCACACGGGCGTACCTTGACTTCGGATCGTCCCATCCCCGAGTGCACGGACCGTGAACAAAAAGTGCTCAACCCGAGCGGCACGGTCAAGGCCCGGGTCAAACCGACTCTGACCGCGCAGGAGCGCGCGGCGCTTGACGCGCAGGAAAAAGCAGCCCAGGAAGGCCTGGCGCGCCTGAATGAAGAGAAACGGCGCGACCGCGCGCTGCTGGTTCGTTACCCGAACCGGGCCGTGCATGACAAGGAACGTGCTGAGGCAATGGCGCAGATTGGCGTGGTGCGCCAGGCGGCAGTGAACCGCGTGAAAGAACTGTTGCACCAGCGCACGCTGCTCAATGAAGAGATGGAGTTTTACAAGAAGGACCCGAGCAAAGCCCCGCCCGCCGTGCGGCGCCAGGCTGACGAACTGGCCCAGAGCCTGGCCATTCAGGACCGGTTCATTGTCGATCAGGACGCGGAAATCAAGCGCGTCAACGCGCGTTTTGAAGAAGAATTGTTGCGGCTAAAACGCTTGTGGCCATTACAGTCAGCGCCACCATCGGCCAGCGGCCCGAGGTAGCGGGCGACTGCGCTGCAAAGCCGCCAAAATCAGTCCAGTTTTTGGCGCAGCAGGTCGTTGACTTGCTGCGGATTCGCTTTGCCCTGGCTGCCCTTCATGATCTGACCGACCAGCGCGTTGAGCGCCTTGGCATTGCCGGCCTTGTACTGCTCGATGTTTCTCGGGTTGGCGGCCAGCACCTCGTCCACAATCTGTTCCAGCGCGCCGCCGTCGTTCATCTGCTTGAGGCCTTTGGACTCAATCACCTCATCGACATCGGCACAGGCGTCGCTCCACATCGCATCGAGCACCTGCTTCGCCGCATTGTTGGACAGGGTGCCATCCGTGATGCGGCTGATCAACAAGCCCAGCCGCGTTGCCGAAACGGGCGCTTGCGCGATGTCAATTTCATCGGTGTTGAGTCGCCGAGCGACCTCGCCCATGATCCAATTGCTGGCCAGTTTGGCTTGCCCGCAGGCTTGGGTGGCGGCTTCAAAGTAGGCGGCGATGGCGCGGCTTTGGGTCAAGGCCGTGGCGTCGTAGTCGGACAGACCCAAGTCGGTGACAAAGCGCTGCGCCATCACGCGTGGCAACTCGGTCATCTCGGTGCGCACGCGCTGTACCCAGTCATCTGCGATCACCAAAGGCGGCAAATCCGGGTCGGGAAAATAACGGTAATCGGCGGCATCTTCCTTGCTGCGCATGGCTCGCGTCTCGCCGGTGTCGGGGTTGAACAACACGGTGGCCTGTTCAATCGCGTGGCCGTCCTCAATCTGCTCGATCTGCCAGCGAACTTCATAGTCGATCGCTTGCTGCATGAACTTGAAGCTGTTGAGGTTCTTGACCTCGCGCCGTATGCCCAGAGGCGCGCCGGGCTTGCGCACCGACACATTGGCGTCACAGCGGAAACTGCCTTCCTGCATGTTGCCGTCGCAAATGCCGATCCAGGTCACGATCTTGTGCAACTCCTTGGCGTAGGCCACCGCCTCCGCACTGGAGCGCATGTCGGGCTCGGTCACGATCTCCAGCAGCGGCGTACCCGCGCGGTTCAGGTCGATGCCGGTCTGACCCACGTAGTCTTCATGCAGCGACTTGCCGGCGTCTTCTTCCAAGTGGGCGCGTACCAGCCGCACCGACGTCTTTTCCGTACCCAAGAAGAACTCGACCTCGCCCCCAACCACCACCGGAATCTCAAACTGGCTGATCTGGTAGCCCTTGGGAAGGTCGGGATAAAAATAATTCTTGCGCGCAAAAATGCTGCGCGGCGACACCTGGGCGCCAATCGCCAGCGCGAACTGGATGGCGCGCTCGACCGCGCCCACATTCATCACCGGCAAGGTGCCCGGCAGCGCCAGGTCCACCGCGCATGCCTGCGTGTTGGGCTCGGCGCCGAATGCGGTGGAGGCGCGGCTGAAGATTTTGGAGCGGGTGGACAACTGGGCGTGCGTCTCGAACCCGATCACGACTTCATAGCCCAGCACCAGCGGGGATGGGGAGGCAGCGCGCGACGCTGACGGTGCTTTTTCGATAAACGTGGTCATGCTCAAAATCCTTCAGGCTTGGCCGTGTGCCAGTCGGTGGCTTGCTGGAAGCGATGTGCCACGTTGAGTAACTTCGTTTCCTGCAAATAATTGCCGACCAACTGCAGCCCGACCGGCATGTGGTTGGCGCCAAAGCCCACCGGCAGGCTCATGCCCGGCAGGCCCGCCAGCGAGCCCGGCAGGGTGAAGATGTCGGCCAGGTAATCGGCCAGCGGATCGTTGCCGTGCCCGCCCAATTTCCAGGCCACGGTGGGCGCCACCGGCCCGGCGATCACGTCGCAGCGTTTGAACGCTTGCTGGAAATCGTCGGCAATCATGCGGCGAATCTTCTGCGCCTGCAGGTAGTAAGCGTCGTAGTAGCCGTGGCTGAGCACATAGGCGCCAATCATGATCCGACGCTTGACCTCGTCGCCAAAGCCTTCGGCGCGGGTCTTTTTGTACATGTCGGTCAGGTCCGTGTACTTCTCGGCGCGGTGGCCAAACTTGACCCCGTCAAAGCGGCTCAGGTTGCTCGACGCTTCGGCCGGCGCAATGACGTAATAAACAGGAATCGACAACTCGGTGCGGGGCAGTGAAATGGGAATGAGCGTGGCACCGAGTTTTTCATATTCCTTCAAAGCACCATCCACCGCCGCGCGCACGTCATCGGCCAGGCCTTCGCCAAAGAATTCGGCCGGCACGCCAATGCGAAGACCTTCAATGGATTCGTTCAGAGACTGCGTGAAATCTTCGGCCGGCACGTCCAGCGAAGTGGAATCACGGTCCGGGTCTGGCCCGCACATGCCCGAGAGCAGCACGGCGCAGTCCTGCGCCGTGCGCGCCATCGGGCCGGCTTGATCGAGGCTGGAGGCAAAAGCCACCATGCCATAGCGCGAGGCCCGGCCGTAGGTGGGCTTGATGCCGGTGATGCCGCAAAACGAGGCCGGCTGGCGAATCGAGCCGCCGGTGTCGGTGCCGGTGGCCGCGGGCACCAGCCGTGCTGCCACCGCCGCCGCGCTGCCGCCAGACGATCCGCCGGGCGTTCGCGTCAGGTCCCACGGGTTCTTGACCAGGCCGAACGCCGAGTTCTCATTGGCCGAGCCCATTGCAAACTCGTCGCAATTGAGCTTGCCCAAGGTCACCACGCCTTGCTCGGCCAACCGGGTCACCACGGTGGCGTCAAACGGGGAGCGATAACCGGCCAGCATTCTGGAGCCTGCCGTGGTCACAAAATCACGCGTGACAAAAATATCCTTGTGCGCCATCGGCACGCCCAGCAGAGAATGCTTCACCCCGCCAGCGGCCAGCGCCAGGTCGGCGGCGCGGGCCTGGCGCAGCGTCGCTTCTTCGTTGAAGTCAAGAAAGGCCCCGAGCGAGGCATGGGCCTGGGCGCGAGCCAAAAAGTGTTGGGCTGTCTCCACCGCCGAGACTTTGCGCGTGCGCAACAGGCTGGCAAGTTGGGCTACGGTAAGGTCGTGCAATGCGGTGGAGGCGGAAGTCGTGTTTGTCATGTTGTGTCGCTTGCTGGCGCTGTTACTCGATCACCTTGGGCACCAGAAACAGGCCGTGCTCAAGCGCAGGCGCGTTGCGCATGTTGGCTTCGCGGTTGTCGGGCTCGCTGACCCGGTCTTCCCGCAAGCGCAGGGTGATGTTCTGAATGGTCGCCATCGGGTGGGCCAAAGGCTCCAGGCCGGTGGTATCGACCGCACGCATCTTTTCTACCAGGCTAAAGAAGCCGTTGATCTGGGTCAGCATGCGCTCACTCTCGGCCGGTTGAAGCTCCAGCCGGGCCAGGTTGGCAATTCGGGCGATGTCAGCAGAAGTGAGGGACATAGGGTATTTTCATTAGAAACCGGTTGTAAAACACCTCTAAAGAGGCGGCGCAGGCCGGGTTATACACAGGCTATGGGGTATTATCCTGCCTTTGGCAATGGGTCTGCGACCCGGCAGGATTTTGCCAAAAGAACCCGATTTTGAACCCGTTAACCAGGCGATGGCAGGCCGAAGCTCCCACCATGCCCGAGAGGATTATTAATGTTTGGAGCATTCCGTCAGTACTTCTCCACTGACTTGGCGATCGACCTCGGTACCGCCAACACCCTGATTTATGTACGCGACAAAGGCATTGTGCTCGACGAGCCTTCCGTGGTGGCTATCCGTCACGAAGGCGGTCCGCAAGGCAAGAAGACCATACAGGCCGTGGGCAAAGAGGCTAAAGCCATGCTGGGCAAAGTGCCTGGCAACATCGAGGCCATTCGCCCGATGAAAGACGGCGTAATTGCCGACTTCACGGTGACCGAGCAAATGCTCAAGCAGTTCATCAAGATGGTGCACCCGCGCTCCATATTTCGGCCCAGCCCGCGCATCATCATCTGCGTGCCTTGCGGTTCGACCCAGGTCGAGCGCCGCGCCATTCGCGAATCGGCTCTTGGCGCCGGTGCCAGCGACGTGTACCTGATCGAAGAACCGATGGCCGCGGCCATCGGCGCCGGCTTGCCGGTGTCCGAGGCCAGTGGCTCCATGGTGGTGGACATTGGCGGTGGCACCACCGAGGTCGGCGTGATCTCGCTCGGCGGCATGGTCTACAAAGGCAGTGTTCGCGTCGGCGGCGACCGTTTTGATGAGGCCATCATCAACTACATCCGGCGCAACTACGGCATGCTCATTGGCGAGCCCACCGCGGAAGCCATCAAGAAGAAAATTGGCTCAGCTTTCCCCGGCAGTGAAGTGCGTGAAATGGAAGTGCGCGGGCGCAACCTGTCTGAAGGCGTCCCGCGCAGCTTCACGATTTCAAGCAACGAAATCCTCGAAGCCCTGACTGAACCGATCAACAACATTGTGTCGGCCGTCAAAAACGCGCTGGAGCAAACCCCCCCCGAACTCGGCGCCGACATTGCCGACCGTGGCATGATGCTCACTGGGGGCGGCGCCTTGTTGCGCGATCTGGATCGCCTGCTGGCCGAAGAAACCGGTTTGCCGGTGCTGGTGGCCGAAGACCCTCTAACCTGCGTGGTGCGGGGTTGCGGCATGGCGCTGGAGCGGATGGACCGCCTGGGCTCCATTTTCACCAGCGAATAAGTCAAAGGCGCAGCGATGCCCCTTGGTACGCTGGACGGGACGCCGGCGCCTTTCTTTAGACAGGGCCCATCGGCCCTGTCCAAACTCATCTTCTTCAGCTTGTTGGCGCTGTTGCTGATGGTGGCCGATGTCCGGCTGCACTTGACGCAGCCGCTGCGGGTGGCGGTGGCTGCTGCGCTGTATCCGGTGCAATGGCTGGCGCTGCGCCCGGTGCTGTGGGCGCAGGGTGGCGGCAAATATTTTGAATCCCTCAAGCGCTCCCAAAGCAGCGAAGAGGCCGCCCTGTTCAAGCTCGGATTGCAGTCCCAGCGCGCCAGTCAGGTTGAGCAACTGCTGCTGGAAAACACCCGCTTGCGTGCGCTGATGGCCCTGCGCGAACGCGTGAGTACGCCCGCACAGGCGGCGCAGGTCCTGTACGACGCGGGCGACCCCTACACCCGCAAAGTCATCATCGACCGGGGCCTGCTCGACCATGTGGTGGCCGGCTCGCCGGTGCTCGACGAAACCGGCGTGCTCGGCCAGGTGACCCGGGTCTATCCGATGGTCAGTGAAGTCACTTTGATCACCGACCGGAACCAAGCCATACCGGTGCTCAACACCCGCACCGGCGCGCGCGGAGTGGCTTTTGGCGACCCGGCGCTGCGCGCCAGCGCGCTGGAGCTGCGTTTCATGGCCGCCAATATTGACGTGCAAGTCGGCGATCTGCTCACCACCAGCGGTGTGGACGGTGTCTACCCGCCGGGCTTGCCGGTGGCCAAGGTGGCCAAAGTTGACCGCCGCGTCGACTCGGCTTTTGCCCACATCAGCTGTGAGCCCCTGGCATTGACGGCGGGCGTCGTGCATGTGATGGTGCTGCAGCCGGTGACCAGTCAGATCGCGGCGCCGGCGCTCGTTCCCGACGCTGCTGAGCCTGCCAGGCGAGGGGCCAGAAAATGATCATGCGGCCAGGCCATCAGCTGCTGCTGCCGGCCAATCCCTTCTTTATCTGGGGCAGCCTTTTGGCGGCACTGATGCTCAACATGCTGCAGAACATGGGGCTATGGGGTCGGGCAGCGTGGGTGCCCGACCTGCTGGCACTGGTGCTGGTGTTCTGGAGTATTCACCAGCCCCAGCGCATCGGCATTGGCGCTGCCTTTGTATTGGGCATTTTCATCGACGTGCACCAGGGGTCGATGCTGGGCCAGCATGCCTTGAGCTACACCGTGCTGAGTTTTCTGGCCATCTCCATCCACCGACGTTTGCTCTGGTTTGCGGTGCCCTCACAGGCGTTTCAGGTCTTGCCCCTTTTTGTGACGGCGCATGCCATTGCGCTGAGTGTTCGCCTGTTGGCGGGCGGCGGCTTTCCCGGCTGGTGGCTGTTGCTGGCGCCGCTGATCGAGTCACTCTTGTGGCCGGTGGTCAGTGTGCTGTTGCTGGCGCCGCAGCGCAGAACGCCCGATCCTGACGCACACCGGCCGCTCTAGGCCGATACCGGCGACTTCATGACCGAACTGCGCAACGTTGAGGCCGATCTGTCGCGTTTTCACGCCCGGGTGTTGGTGGTCGGCTTGGTGGTGGTGGTGCTTTTCCTGTTGTTGTTGTCGCGCCTGGTGTATTTGCAGGTGATGCGCCACGATGACCTGCTGGAGCAGGCCGAAAGCAACCGCACGGCGATTGTGCCGGTGGTGCCCAACCGGGGCTTGATCCTGGACCGCAACGGCGTTGTGCTGGCCAGCAACTACTCGGCCTACACGCTGGAAGTGACCCCGTCCAAGGTGAACGACCTGGAGCAGACGATCGATGCGCTGGCGCAGGTGCTCGACATCACGCCGCGTGACCGCAAACGCTTCAAGAAGCTCCGCGAAGAATCCAAAAGCTTCGAGTCGCTGCCGCTGCGCACGCGTCTCAGTGATGAAGAAGTTGCCAAATTTGCGGTGCAGCGCTATCGCTTTCCCGGCGTCGACATCAAGGCGCGCCTGTTTCGCAGCTACCCCTACGGCGAATTGGCCAGTCATGTGATCGGTTACATCGGGCGCATCAATACCAGCGAGAAGGAAAAGATCGACGACTCCGATGAACAGGCCAACTACCGCGGCACCGATTACATCGGCAAGCTCGGCATTGAGCAGAGCTATGAGACCCAGCTGCACGGCATCACCGGGGTCGACTCGATGGAGACCTCGGCTGGCGGGCGCGCCATGCGCCGCCTTGCCAGCAGCCCGGCCACCCCCGGCAACACCGTCAAGCTGGCGATCGACATCAAGCTGCAGCATCTGGTGGAAGAGTTGTTTGGCGAACGCCGCGGCGCGCTGGTAGCGCTTGACCCCAAAACCGGTGAAATACTGGCGTTTGTCAGCAAGCCCACCTTCGACCCGAATCTGTTTGTCGAAGGTATTGACCAGGAAAGCTGGCAAGCGCTCAACGAATCCATCGACAAGCCGCTGCTGAACCGCGCGCTACGCGGCACCTACCCGCCTGGCTCTACGTACAAGCCGTTCATGGCACTGGCGGCGCTGGAAACCGGCAAACGCAGCCCGCAACAGACGATCTCGGACCCCGGGTACTTCATGTTTGGCGGGCATCGGTTTCGCGATGACAAAGAAGGGGGGCACGGCAGCGTCAACATGTACCAGTCGATCGTCGCTTCGTGCGACACCTACTACTACATGCTGGCCAACGATCTGGGCGTGGATGCCATCCATGACCAGATGCAGCGCTTTGGTTTTGGCGAGCTGACCGGTATCGATATTCACGGCGAGGTGCGTGGCCTGCTGCCCTCGACCGCCTGGAAGCGCAACGCCTACAAGAAGCCCGAGCAGCAAAAATGGTACGCTGGCGAAACAATCTCGCTCGGTATTGGCCAGGGCTACAACAACTTCACCATGTTGCAATTGGCCTCGGCCACCGCCACGCTGGCCAACAACGGCGTCAAGATGAAGCCGCACCTGGTGAAAGAGGTGGTGGACATCCTGACGCACGCGCCGACCACCACCGAGCACCAAGCCGTGGGCGAGGTGATCGCCAAAGCGGCCAACATTGAGGTCATCAAGCACGCCATGGTGGGGGTCAATATTGAGGGCACTTCGGCTGCCAGTTTTCGCGGCGCGCCCTACACCAGCGGCGGCAAAACCGGCACGGCGCAGGTGGTGCAGATCAAGGCCAACGAGAAGTACGTCGCCTCCAAAATGGAGGAACGCTTTCGCGACCACGCGTTGTTCACCGCCTTTGCGCCGGCTGAAGACCCCAAGATTGCACTGGCCATCATCGTGGAAAACGCCGGTTTTGGCGCCAAGTACTCAGCGCCGATTGCCCGGCGCGTCATTGATTTCTGGCTGCTGCACCAATACCCAAGCGTGCAAGACATCGAGGCCGTGAAAAAAGGCATGGCACCGGCCCCGATTGGCAAGCCGCGCACGGTGGCCGAGTTGCCTTGGCCGCCGGGCGCCACTAGCACAGCGGCGGCGCCCGCGGCTGCCGCCAGCGCAGCTGCAACACCGGCCAGTGCCAGCGCAGCCGTTCGTTAAGGAGACTGCGGCCTTGCTGTTAGCGCAAGAACGCGTCGTAGCCGGTTTTCAGGATCAGCGCGCTCACGACCAGGATGAAAAAGACCCGCACAAAGGCGGTGCCGTGCTTGAGCGCAAGGCGCGTGCCGAGCAGGCTGCCCGCCACGTTGGCCAGCGCCATGGCCAGCACAAAATGCCACCAGATATGGCCCTTGGCGATGAACAGAAAGAGCGCGGCCAAGTTGGTGGCGGTGTTGATCAGCTTGGCAGCGGCCGAGGCGCTCAGAAAATCGTAGCCCAGCACGCGCACAAACAGGAACACCAGAAAACTGCCGGTGCCAGGGCCAAAGAAGCCGTCATAAAACCCGATCACGGCGCCAATGGCCGTCGCCAGCCAGGCCTCCTTGGCACCTGAAAAAAGGGGCGCGTGGGTGCGACCCAGTTCCTTCTTGAACACGGTGTAGATCAGCACCGCCAGCAAGACGCCCGGCAGCAGCTTGCGCAAAAAATCCGGCGACACCACGGTGACCAGCCAGGCGCCGGCAAAAGACGCGACAAAGCCGGCCGCGGCCGCGGGTAAGAGCGCGGCCCAGCGCATCTCGACGCGCGAGCTGAATTGCCAGGTGGCAAAGCCGGTGCCCCAGACTGAGGCGCCTTTGTTGGTGCCAAACAGCGTGGCCGGGTGCGCTTGCGGGAAGGTGGCAAACAGGGCCGGCACCAGAATCAAGCCGCCGCCGCCCACTATCGAATCCACAAAACCGGCCAAGAGCGAGGCGAGCGAGACGATGAACAATTCCATCGAGGCATTGTCGCATTGAGAGGGCCTGTCCATGACTGCACTATTTATAGCGGCCCAAGCAACAAAGACGGGGGCTACAGGCTGATTTTGTCTATAGAAATGAGCAGTTGACCGCACCGCTCTGCTGGCTTGCGCCTTGGGCATAAAAAAAGCACCGGGGTTGCCGGTGCTTTCTTCGGTGCCACTTTCACGCAATGGCCACTATTTTTTTGCTGCATCTTCGTGCTTTTGTCTCGTCGGGCCTTTCAATGCCAACGCGGGTTTTGCACGTTGACGATGAGCCGCACTTTACGTGGCGACGGCGGCAAGCGCATCAGGACTTACCCTGTCCGGTCTTAGCCCTTGGGTCGCTGCGCCGCAGCTTCAACAAGCCAGCGCGCCGCCTTCTCGGCGATCATCAGGGTCGGCGAGTTGGTGTTGCCGCTGGTGATGAGCGGCATCACACCCGCATCGACCACGCGCAGGCCCGCAATCAGGCTGCCGTTCGTGCCGCGCACCCGCAGGCGGGCGTCAACCACCGCCAGCGGGTCGTCGTCGGCCCCCATTTTGGTGGTGCCAACGGGGTGAAAGATGGTGGTGGCAATGTCGCCGGCCAGGCGCGCCAGTTCGGCGTCGCTCTGGAACTGAACGCCGGGTTTGAACTCCTGCGGCTGGTACCTGGCCAGCGCCGGCTGCGCCACGATGGCGCGCGTCAGGCGCAGCGAATCGGCCGCCACCTGACGGTCGGCCTCGGTGCTCAGGTAGTGCGGCGCAATCGCGGGCGCCGCGTCAAAGCGCGGGCTCTGGATCTGCACCGTGCCGCGGCTGCTGGGCTGCAGGTTGCAGACACTGGCGGTGAATGCGTTGAAGCGGTGCAGTGGCTCGCCAAAGGCGTCCAGGCTGAGCGGCTGCACGTGGTACTCGATGTTGGGGTAAGGCTGGCTGGCGTCGCTGCGGGTGAAGGCGCCCAGCTGGCTCGGCGCCATGCTCATCGGGCCGCTGCGCTTGAGCGCGTACTCCAGGCCGATCATGGCCTTGCCCCAGAGCGAATTGGCCTGGGTGTTGAGCGTCTTCACGCCTGTCACCTTGAACACGGTGCGAATCTGCAAGTGATCCTGCAAGTTGACGCCCACGCCCGGCGCGTCCACCAGCACCGCAATGCCGTGTTGCTGCAAGAGCGCGGCGGGGCCAATGCCCGAGAGCTGCAAGATTTGCGGCGAGCCGATGCTGCCGGCGCTCAGGATCACCTCGCCGCGGGCGCTGGCGTTCACCATCTCGCCTTTGATGCAGACCTGCACGCCGCTGCAGCGCTGGCTGCCGTTGGGCTGGCTTTGCAGCTGCAGCTTGACAACCTGGGCCGAGGTCCAGAGCGTGAAATTGGGCCGGTTCATGCAGGTGGGGCGCAAAAAAGCCTTGGCCGTACTCCAGCGCCAACCTTTTTTCTGGTTCACCTCAAAGTAGCCGACACCCTCGTTGGAGCCGGCGTTGAAGTCGTCGGTCGGGTTGATGCCGGCCTGCTGCGCGGCTTGCGCAAAAGCATCCAGAATGTCCCAGCGCAGGCGCTGCTTTTCGACCCGCCATTCGCCGTTTACGCCATGAAATTTTTTGAAATCTTCAAGCTTTTTTGGCCTCTGGCCCTTGTCGTTAGGGCGTGAGTAGCTATCTAATTTGTAGTGACTCTCATGCGCCATGAAGTCGGGCAAACAGTGCTGCCACGACCAGGCCGCGTCGCCGGTGAGGCGCGCCCACTGGTCGTAGTCATGGGCCTGACCGCGCATGTAGATCATGCCGTTGATGCTGCTGCAGCCGCCCAGCGTCTTGCCGCGCGGGTAGCGCAGCGCGCGGCCATTCAGGCCGGCCTCGGCCTCGGTCTGAAACAGCCAGTCGGTGCGCGGGTTGCCAATGCAGTGCAAGTAGCCCACCGGGATGTGAATCCAGGGGTAGTTGTCCTTGCCGCCGGCCTCGATCAGCAGCACGCGCTTGGCCGGGTCCTTGGACAAGCGGTTCGCCAGCAGGCAACCGGCGGTGCCAGCGCCAATGATGATGTAGTCAAACGTGGTGTTCATACGGGCCCCGGGGTTGCTTGCGGCCATTTTGCCGTAAGGTCGCGGCCCGTCAAGCGCCAAAGCGTCAGCGCTTGGCGTTACGATCCCCGCATGCTTCGCTGTCACCACTGCCGGCCCGTGTCGCCATGAATCCGGACGCTCCCCGCATCGAGCGCATGGCTGCGCCCGCGCCCGCCGGGTTGCGCCTGCTGGGCGATTGGTCGGCCGCGCGCCTGGCAGAGCCCGGCATCTGGGCGCAGATTCAAGCCGGGCTGGCCTTCGCCGCACCGGGCGAAGCGCTGGCGCTGAGCTGGGACTTGCGCGAGCTGCAGCGCCTGGACCACACCGGCGCCCAAGCGCTGTGGAACGCCTGGGGCCGCCAGTGGCCCCCTCAGCTGTTGATCGAACCAGCCCAGCGCGCCATGCTGGGCCGTGTGGCGCAGTACGCGTTGCCGGCGCCAGTGGCGCAGCGCAGCAGTGCCTGGCAGCTGTTTCTGGCCCTGGGCGCGCAGGTCTGGCTCCTGATTGATCATCTGGTGGACGCGACCCGGCTGCTCGGCCAGTTGCTGCTCGACGTGCTCAAGCTCCTGCGCGCGCCCACCAAGGGCCCGTGGCGCGATGTGTCGGGCCACGTGTTTCGCATTGGCGCCACCGCCTTGCCGATCACCGCGCTGCTGGGCTTTTTGATTGGCGTGGTGCTGGCATACCTGATGTCGCTGCAACTGCGCCAGTTTGGCGCCGACAGTTTCATCGTCAATATTCTGGGCATGTCGGTGATCCGCGAGCTCGGACCGATGCTGGCCGCCATCTTGATCGCCGGGCGCTCGGGCTCGACCATCACGGCGCAAATCGGCGTGATGCGCGTCACCGAGGAGTTAGATGCCATGCGCGTGATGGGCATCGCGCAGGGTTACCGGCTGGTGCTGCCGCGCGCCATCGCCATGGCGCTGGCGATGCCGCTGCTCGCGGTCTGGACTTCGCTGGCGGCGCTGTTTGGCGGCATGCTGGCTGCGGACCTGACCATGGGCGTGACGCCGGCCTACTTTTTTGCCGCCTTGCCGCGCGCCGTCGAAATCTCGAACCTGACACTGGCGCTGGGCAAGTCGGTGGTGTTTGGCGTGCTGATCGGCCTGATCGGTTGCCACTACGGCCTGCGCGTCAAGCCCAACACCGAGAGCCTGGGCCAGGGCACCACCGCCTCGGTCGTGACCTCGATCGCGATGGTGATCCTGGTGGACGCGGTGTTCGCGCTGGTGTTCAAGGACGTTGGCCT
This sequence comes from Burkholderiales bacterium, assembly GCA_038215405.1. GTDB lineage: Bacteria > Pseudomonadota > Gammaproteobacteria > Burkholderiales > Burkholderiaceae_C > Rhodoferax. The sequence goes on along the minus strand of JBBQQX010000003.1, from coordinate 28,675 downwards.
GTGAACGCCAGCACCGCCGTCAACGCGCCTGGCGCCCCGGCCGTGGTCGAGATCGACAAGCTGTGGTCGGTGTTTCACAGCGCCGGGCGCGATGCGGTGGTGCACCAGGACCTGGACCTGCGCATCGTTGCTGGCGAATTCATGAGCATTGTGGGCGGTTCTGGCAGTGGCAAGACCGTGCTGCTGCGCCAGATGCTCGGGCTGGAACAGCCGGCCCGCGGGCGCGTCACGGTACTGGGCAAGCCCGCCGCCCAGCTCGGCGCCGAGGGCGCGGCCAGCCGCGTGGGCATGCTGTTCCAGCACGGCGCCCTGTACTCGGCCTTCACGGTGCTGGAGAACATTGCGTTTGCGCTGCGCGAGCTCGGCACCCTGCCGGCGGATTTGATCCGCGATGTGGCCATGGTCAGGCTGCAGATGGTCGGACTGGAGCCGGCGCAGGCGCACAAGATGCCCTCCGACCTCTCGGGCGGCATGGTCAAGCGCGTGGCGCTGGCGCGTGCGCTGGTGATGGACCCGCCGCTGTTGCTGCTGGACGAGCCCACCGCCGGCCTGGACCCCGACAGCGCCGACGGTTTTGTGGCGTTGCTGCGTTCGCTGCACCAGGAGCTCGGGCTCACCGTGGTGATGGTCACGCACGACCTGGACACCCTGTTCGAGCTCAGCACCCGCATCGCCGTGGTGGCCGACAAGCGCATCATCGCCTGTGGCACGCCGCTGCAGGTGATGGCGCATGATCATCCCTTCATTCACGACTTCTTTCTGGGCGCGCGCGGCCAGCGCGCCGCGGCCGTCTTGCATCAAGCACCGCATACCGAGTAAAACCCGCCTTATGGAAAACAAATCTCACGCCCTGGCCGCTGGCGCCTTTGTGCTGCTGATGCTGGCCCTGCTGGTCGCCTTGGCACTGTGGTTGACGCGTGACGCCGATGCCCAGCGCGTCTATGAACTCTCCAGTGCGCAGGCCGTCACCGGGCTGCAACCGCAGGCCTCGGTGCGCTTCAAGGGCGTCAACGTGGGCAAGGTCACGGCCATTGGCTTCGATCCGTTGCAGCCCGGCCACGTGCTGATCCGCATCGCCGTGGACACGCAGGCGCCGATCACCGAGTCCACTTTTGCCAGCCTGGGTTTCCAGGGCATCACCGGGCTGGCGTTCATCCAGCTCGATGACAGCGGCACTTCCAAGGTCGCGCTGCGCTCTGACGTGGAGCCGCCGGCGCGCATTCCGATGCGCCCAGGCCTGCTGGCCGAGCTGTCCGATCGCGGCCTGCGCATCCTGGGGCAGCTTGAAGACACCACCCAGCGCGTGAACCAGTTGCTGAGCGCGGACAACCAGAAGGCAATGATCGGCGCGATCGACAACATCGGCCAGGCCGCGCGCGGCCTGCAGCAGTTTTCCCAGCAGACCGGCAAGCTGTTGGGGCCGCTGGCGACCGAAGCCACGGCCACTCTCAAGACCTTGCAAGCCACGTCCGGGCGGGTCGGTGACAGCGCTGACGAGGCGCGCGTCTCGGCCCGCGCCTTCAGAACCGTCACCGAGCGCATGAACGAGCCCGGCGGCACGCTCGACCAACTCAGCCAGGGGGTGGGCACGCTCGACGCCAGCGCGCAAACCCTGAACACGGTGACGCTGCCGCACCTGAACCGCGCGCTTGGCGACACCGCCCGCATGACGCGCCAGGTTGGCCGCGCCGCCGCCAACGTCAGCGACAACCCGCAGGCCCTGTTCTTGGGCAACTCGCCCGTGGCGCCCGGCCCGGGGGAACCCGGCTTTTCCGCAACCCCAGGTCAACCATGAACAACGCTCTACATTCAATAGCTTTCCGAGCTTATTCCACGTGGGCTAGCGTCCTATTGGTTGTATTTTCTCTGGCATTGTCGGGCTGTGGATTGACGCGCCCCACGGCGTCCCCGGTGGTGTACGACTTCGGCCCGGGGCGCTCAAGCAGCGCCCTAACGCCAGCCGCCACCTTGGCGCCGCTGATTCTGGATCAGGTGCAAGCCAGCAGCGCACTCGACAGCAACGCCCTGCTGTACCGGCTGGCCTATGTTGACGCGCAGCAACTGCGGCCCTATGCGCACGCGCGCTGGAGCATGCCCCCGCCTCAGCTGGTGCGCCAGCGCCTGCGCGAGCAGCTCGGGCAGGATCGCGCTCTGCTAGAGCCGGGCGCCATCTTCAGTCCGGCCAAGCGCGCCGCGCCGGACGCGGCCACGGGCCTGACCCCGCCCACGCTGCGGCTGGAGCTCGAAGAATTCAGTCAGCTGTTTGAGGCGCACAACCGCAGCGTGGGCCTGCTGCGCCTGCGCGCCACGCTCACGCAGGCCAGCCCCACCGGCGACGCGCTGCTGGGTCAGCGCAGCGTCGTGGTGCAGCGCCCCGCGCCCAGCGCCGACGCTGCCGGCGGCGTGCAGGCGCTGCGGCTCGCCACCGATGCGGCCGCGCAGGAGTTAGCGCAGTGGCTGGCGCAGCTGGGGCATTAGCCTTGGCTGGACCCGGCCTGTTGCCGGGTTCGCACCGGCCTGGGTGACTCAAGCCTGGCGGATCTTGCGCACCAGCGCGCTGGTCGAGTAACCGTCGACAAAAGGCAATGCCAGCGCGCGCCCGCCATAGGCCTGCACCACCCGGGTCTCGGCCAACTTGCTCATGTCATAGTCGCCGCCCTTGACCAGAATGTCGGGCTTGAGCTGCGTGATCAGTTCAAGCGGCGTGTCTTCGTCAAACCAGGTCACCACGTCGATGGCGGCCAGCGCGGCCATCACAAAGGCACGGTCGGCCTCGTTGTTGAGCGGGCGGTCCGGCCCCTTGCCCAAGCGTCGGGCCGAGGCGTCGGTGTTGAGCGCCACCAGCAAACTGCCCCCGAGCGCGCGAGCCTGCGCCAGATACAGCACATGGCCACGGTGCAGCACGTCAAACACGCCGTTGGTGAACACCAGCGGCCGTGGCAGGTCGGCCACGCGCTCCAGCAGTTGGGCCGGGACACAAATCTTGTCGGTCAGGGCCGCGATGCCGTTAACGGTGGAAATAGGGGGTATGTGGTGCATGACTTTGATGCTAGCAGGCTTGTTCCATCCCTTAAGCTAGTGCAGTGAGCGCTTGCGCCGTTGGCGCTGTGCGCGGCCGTCGCCCGCGTTGGCATAATCCACCACTTCATGAACCTCGTTACTGTCAACATCGACTCCATCGTCATTGGCCAGCCGCTGCCGTTTGCGCTGTGGGACGAGAGCGGTATCCTGTTGGCCCCCAGGGGCTTTGTGGTGACGAGCCGGGCGGATCTGGATTCCATCAGCAACAAGCGTGGCCAGCTGTTCATGGATACGGCCGATTCCGACATTTATCAACGCGCGTATGTCGGCAAGCTTCACAGCCTGGTGCGGCAAGACAAGTCGCTGGGACAAATTGCACAGAGCCAGTTTTCCACCTTTGAACTGGAGATCAGCCGCCCTGCCCGCGACACCACTGACACCGATGAGCCCAATTGGCTGGACCTGCAGGCGCAGGCCCAGACCCTGCTGCTCGATATCAATCCGGTGAGTTTTTGTGGTCGCCTGGACAAGTTGCAGGCGCAACTCAGCCGGCATTTGCGCCAAAACCCCGATGGCACTTTGCTTGCGCTGATGCACCTCTCGGGCAGTGAGGTACAACTTTACAGCGCCACCCATGCCATGCTGGTGAGCGTGATGTGCAGCCTGGCTGCGCGCGAGGTGCTGAAATGGCCCGCCGAGCTGGAGATGCTGCTGAGCAAGGCGGCGCTGACCATGAACGTCGGTATGACCGACCTGCAGAACCGGCTGGCCCTGCAAACGGACGAGCCCAGCAGCGAGCAGCGCGGCGTGATCGAGCAGCACGCAGCGCTGTCCGTGGCCCTGCTCAAGAAACTGGGTATCACCGACCCGCTCTGGCTGGAGGCCGTTCTTCACCACCACACCAATACACCTGGTCCACTGGCGGGGCGTAGCCAGGGGCAGCGCATGGCGCGCCTGATCCAGCGCGCCGACATGTTTGCTGCCAGTCTGGCACCGCGCGCCTCGCGCCCGGCCAAGTCGCCCGCCAGCGCCATGCAGGCCAGCTATTTTGATGAAAACCGCCAGATCGACGAAGCCGGCGCGGCGCTGATCAAGGCCGTTGGCATTTACTCGCCCGGCACCTATGTGCGCCTGGCGACCGACGAGATCGCGGTTGTGATCAAACGCGGCGCCAACACCACCACGCCGCGCGTGGCCGTGGTGGTCAACCGCAGTGGCATGCCCACCGGCGAACTCATCCTGCGTGATACCAGCAAGCGCGAATTTCGCATAGTCATCGGCGTGGCGAAACGCGATGTCAAGGTCAAAATCAACCTGGAACGCCTGCTGGCCCTGACCAAGCTGCCGATCTCTGACCGGCACTGGTAGCAGGACAAGCGGCGTGTTCGTCGCCACCACAGCGCGCGCACGATCGCGTGGCGGCGTAATAACCACTACAAAGCTAGGTGTAATTTACTCCACGAGGCGGTAAATTACTGATTGGTCACAAAATTACCTCAAAGTAATTTAGACCAAGATGAAAACACCGTTCCATCCCCATTCGCATCCGGCTGAGTTTCGCTGCGGCGCCGATTTCAGCCCTTTTTCACGGGTGGCATCGTGAAGATCGCCATCGTCGGCTCCGGCATCTCGGGCTTGGCCGTGGCGCACACGCTGCGCGGCCAGGCAGAGCTGACGCTGTTTGAATCGGGTGACTACTTTGGCGGTCACACCCACACCGTCGACCTGACTGTGGACGGCCCTGCCGGGCCGGTCACGTACGGCGTCGACACCGGCTTTCTGGTGTTCAACCAGCGCACCTACCCGCAGCTCATCAAGCTCTTGGCCGAGCTGGACGTGGCCACGGTCAAGTCCGACATGTCATTCTCGGTGCAGGTGCCGGGTGCGCGCAGCGGTGGTCCGCTGGCGTGGAGCGGCTCCTCGCTCAACACGGTGTTTGCCCAGCGCGCCAACCTGGTCAACCCGCGTTTCTTGCGCATGCTGCGCGATGTGCTGCGCTTCAATCGGCTCGCCAGAGCCCTCGCCGAACGCGGTCAGGAACCTGAGCTGATGCAGCCTTTGAGCGACTTCTTGCGCCAGCATGAGCTGTCAGATGAGTTTCGCGACTGGTATTTTCTGCCGATGCTAGGCTGCATCTGGAGCTGCCCGCTTGACCAGATGCTGCGCTTTCCGGTGGCCACCATGATCCGCTTTTGCCACAACCACGGACTGCTTCAGGTCACGAATCGCCCGCAGTGGTGGACGGTGGCGGGTGGCGCGCGCCACTATGTGGACAAGATCGTGGCGCAGATTGCAGACAAGCGCCTGCGCACCCCGGTCCAGCGCATCAGCCGCGACGCCCGGGGCGTGCTGATCACCTCCAACGGCCAGAGCGAGCGTTTTGACAAGGTGGTGCTGGCCAGCCATTCGGATCAGTCGCTGGCGCTCCTGGGTGACGCCAGTTGGCAGGAGCGCAGGGCGCTGGGCGCGATTCGCTACCAGCCGAACCGCGCCGTGCTGCACACCGACACCTCGGTGCTGCCGCAACAGCGCCGCGCCTGGGCCGCCTGGAACTACCAGCGCGCTTCTCTTGCCCAAGGCCGCCAGCAGTCGGCCGGCGCGCGCCAGGATGAGGCGCGGGTCTGCCTGCACTACCTCATCAACAAACTGCAACCGCTGCCGTTTGCGCAGCCGGTGCTGGTGTCCCTGAACCCGCTGGACGCCATTGACCCGGGCCAGATTTACGCCAGCTTTGACTACGCGCACCCGGTGTTCGACGTTGCCGCCATTCGCGCCCAGGGGCAGTTGCCGGCGCTGCAGGGTCAGCAGCACACTTATTTTTGCGGCGCCTGGACCGGCTACGGCTTTCATGAGGACGGGCTCAAGTCCGGGCTGGACGTGGCGGCGAAATTGCAGGCGCTGCTGGCGAATCCCGACGTGGAGCCGCCCGCGGCTCGGCTGGCGGCTTAGGGCACTGAACGCCAACAACACCATGAACGTCCCAATGCCAGCCACCCTGCCGCCCGCCGCGCCCCTGATTGGCTTTGGCGAGGTGCGCCACACCCGCCTCAAACCGGCGCAGCACGCCTTTGCCTACGCCACCTATTTCCTGATGCTGCCGATGCGCACGTTGCAGCGTGACGGCCCGGGGCCCTTGGCGCGCAACCGCTTTGCGCCCTTGAGTTTTTTTGACGCCGACCATGGCGACGGCCGGGACCCAAGCCAAGGCGGCGCACTGGCCTGGCTGGACGAGCTGCTGGCGCGCGAAGGCATTGACGACGCCTGCGGCGAAGTCTGGCTGCACTGCTACCCGCGCGTGCTGGGCTTCACCTTCAAGCCGGTCAGTTTCTGGTACTGCCATCGGCTGGACGGCGCCTTGCGCGCCATCGTGGTCGAGGTCAATAACACTTTTGGCGAACGCCACTGCTACCTGCTGGACGCGCCGCGCTACGGCGTGGAGCTGCGCGCCGACAAGGTGTTTCATGTGTCGCCGTTTTGCCCGGTCGAAGGCGGCTACCGCTTTCGCTTCATGCTCAACTTTGATCGCACGCGCACCGTGGCGCGCATTGACTTTGACGACGCGCAGGGGCCTTTGATCGAGACCAGCGTCAGCGGCGCGCTCGAGCCCTTGACGCCGCGCTCGATGCGCCGCGCGCTGTGGCGCTACCCGGCCATGACGCTCTTTGTCGTGGGGCGCATCCACTGGCAGGCGCTGCGCCTGTTTCTGAAAAAGGCGCGTTTTTTTGCCAAGCCGCCACCACCGCCCACCTTCACCACCCGCTAAGCGCAAGAGGTCCACGATGAACAACACCGACATCAGCACAGCTCCCCCCTTGGCGATGCCGCAAGGCACACCTGCCGCCGCCCGTACCGTGCTCAAGCTGCTCAAAAGCCTGCGCCATGGCAGCCTGACGCTGCAACTGCCCGACGGCTCGATGCAGCGCTTTGGCAGCGAGGCCCTGCCCCATGCCACGCTGCACCTGAACAACTGGAAGGTGTTTGGCGCGGCGCTCAAGTCCGGCGACATCGGCTTTGCCGAGAGCTACATCTTTGGTGACTGGCGCACGCCCGACTTGAGCGCGCTGTTGCGCCTGCTGGTGAAGAACCGCAAGGAGGTTGAAGGCGTGGTCTACGGCAGTTGGGGCGGGCGCCTGCTGTACCGTATCAAGCACCTGCTCAACCGCAACACCCGCGCCAACAGCCAGAAAAACATCCACGCGCATTACGACCTGGGCAATGCGTTCTACCGCCTGTGGCTTGATGAAAGCATGAACTACTCGGCCGCGCTCTTTGCCGGCGACCTGAGCCAACCGATGCGCCAAGCGCAAGACGCCAAAGTGCGCCGCGCCCTCGCCATGGCGGGCGTGAAGCCGGGCGACCGTTTGCTGGAAATCGGCTGCGGCTGGGGCGCGCTGGCCGAAATGGCGACGGTTGAGTTGGGCGCGTCCGTGGTCGGTGTGACGCTGAGCACCGAGCAACTGGTGTTTGCCCAGCAGCGGCTGCAGCGTTTGAAAGTGCCGACCGGACCGGGCGCGCTGGCCGATTTGCGGCTGCAGGACTACCGCGACATTGCGGACGCACCGTTTGACGCGATCTGCTCGATTGAAATGGTCGAAGCGGTGGGCCGCGAGTACTGGCCGACCTACTTTGCCAGCGTGGCCAAACTGCTCAAACCGGGTGGGCGTGCCTGCGTGCAAAGCATCGTGATCGCCGACGCACTGTCCGAGCGCTACGCGGGCTCCACCGACTTCATCCAGCAGTACATCTTTCCGGGCGGCTGCCTGCCGAGTCCGCGCGAATTTCGCCAGCAGGCCAACGCCGCCGGGTTGGAGGTGGTGGACGAATACGCCTTTGGCCACGACTACGCCGAGACGCTGCGGCGCTGGCGCGATGCCTTTCTGGCGCAGCGCATGCAGGTGCTGCAAACTGGTTTTGACGAGCGCTTTGTGCGCATCTGGGAGTTCTACCTGGCCTACTGCGAAGCGGCCTTTGACGAGGGCAACACCGATGTCGTCCAGTACACCCTGCAAAAACGCGCCCCCTAGGCACCTGGAGCCCCGCATGAGCCAGCGCCGCACGGTCTTGAGCGCCTGCGTCAGCCACGTGCTGGTGGCCAGTGGCTGGCTGGGCCTGAACGCGGCAAGCAGCGCTGCTGCGCAGGACCCCGCCATGGCGCTTGCGCCCGCCGAGGTGCGAAGCGCCTTGAGCGGCGCGCGCTGGGCCGGTTCGGCGCGGCTGCGCTTTTGGGGCTTTGATGTGTACGACGCCCGGCTCTGGGTGAGCGACGATTTTCGTGCCAGCCGCTTCGCGCAGCACGAGCTGATGCTGGAGCTGGCCTACCTGCGCGCTTTGAACGGCCGCTCGATCGCCGAGCGCTCGCTTGAGGAAATGCGCCGTGGCGCAGCGATCACCCCAAAGCAAGCACAGCGCTGGCTTGCCGCCATGCAGGACGCTTTCCCCGATGTCAAGGCGGGCGACCGCCTCACCGGGCTGCACAGCCCCGGTGTGGGCGCGCGCTTCTGGTTCAACGGCGAGCCCCGCGCCGCCATCGCCGACCCTGAGTTCAGCCGTCTTTTCTTTGGCATCTGGCTGGCGCCATCCACCAGTGAGGCGCAGATGCGCAGCGCGTTGTTGGCGCGGGCGGCGCCATGAACGCTGCCGTGGCGTCGCACGCGTCAACGCCGGCGTTCAGTTGGCGTGACGGCTGGCGCTACGGCCTGATGGGTTTCCCGCTGGCTTTTGTCGCTTTGCCGCTGTATGTCGTGCTGCCCAACCATTACGCCCGCGCTTTTGGCGTGCCGCTCGCCACGCTCGGCGCGCTGCTGCTGGGCGCGCGCCTGTTTGACGCGGTGATTGACCCGCTGCTCGGGCGCTGGAGTGACCGCCTGTTTGCGCGCTCCATGCGCGCCGTGCTGGGCTGGGGCGCGCTGGCCGCGGCGGTGCTGGGCCTGGGCTTTAGCGCCTTGTTCTTTCCACCCGTGCGTGAGCTGCCCGCCCTGTTGCTGTGGGCCACGCTGTGCCTGCTGTTGACTTATGTGGCTTACAGTGCCCTGAGCATCCTGCACCAGTCCTGGGGCGCCATGCTGGGCGGCGACGAGCAGCAACGCAGCCGCGTGGTGGCGTGGCGCGAGGGCCCGGCACTGGTCGGCGTGATTGTTGCATCGATTGCGCCCGCAGCCCTTGGCTTGCCTGCCACAACAGCTCTTCTTTTCGTAGCGCTGGCGGCGGCCTGGCTGGCGCTGCGCGGGGCGCGCCGGCCGCGTCTGGCAGCTCTTTACCCGCCCCGGTCCGCGTCACCAACGGCCAGCGCCAGCGCGCACCCGGCGCGTTTGGATCAGAGCGCTGCGCTGCCAGCCCCCTCCGTCTGGCTGCCCTTTGCGCGGCCCGAGTTTCGGGCGCTGCTGGCGGTGTTTGTGGTCAACGGCATTGCCAGCGCCGTACCGGCCACGCTGCTGCTGTTCTTTGTGCAAGACCGGCTGCAAGCGCCCGCCAGCACCGAAGCGCTATTTCTGGGCAGCTATTTCCTGTGCGCCGCGCTGGCGCTGCCGCTGTGGCTGCGCGTGGTTCAGCGCATCGGGCTGGCGCGCAGCTGGGGCCTGGGTATGCTGCTGTCGATTGCCGTGTTTGTGTTTGCCGCCACCCTGGGCGCGGGCGACGTCCTGTCTTTTGTTGTTGTCTGCGCGCTCTCTGGCGTCGGTCTGGGTGCCGACCTGGCGCTGCCCGGCGCCTTGCTGGCTGGCACCATCCAGGCCAGCGGCGACCGGGGCCGCGCCGAGGGTGCTTACTTTGGCTGGTGGAACTTCGCCACCAAACTCAACCTGGCGCTAGCCGCTGGCGTGGCGCTGCCGCTGCTGGGCGCGCTGGGCTACGTGCCCGGCACGCGCGACGCGGCTGCCTTGCAAACCCTGACTTGGGCTTATTGCGTGCTGCCGTGCGCGCTCAAACTGATGGCCGCCGGCCTCCTGTACCAACTCATCATCCGAAAGACCCCATGAAAAGACGCTTACTCCTGACCCTGGGCACGGCCGTTGCCGCCACCTCCGCCTTGATGCTGGGCGGCTGCGCCTCGCAACAGATCGACTCCTATGCCGCCGAAAAGCCGCCGCTGGACCTGCAGCAGTACTTCAACGGCACGCTCGATGCCTACGGCGTCTTCACCGACCGCTCCGGCACCGTGGTCAAACGCTTCACCGTGGTCATGAAGTGCAGCTGGCAGGGCGACGCGGGCGTTCTGGACGAAGACTTCACGTACGCGGACGGCAGCACCCAAAAGCGCATTTGGCGCCTCACGAAACTGACCGACGGCCGCTTCACGGGCCGCGCCGACGACGTGGTGGGGGAAGCGCTGGGCGAGAGCCGAGGCAACGCTTTTCACTGGACCTACACGCTGAGCCTGCCGGTGGACAACAAAGTCTATGAAGTCCAGTTTGACGACTGGATGTACCTGATGAGCGACAAGGTGATGCTGAACAAGGCGACCATGCGTAAATTTGGCGTGCGCCTGGGCGAGGTCACGCTGTCTTTTGCCAAACGCTGAGCTTTCCAAAAAATGTCGAAAAATTTATAAGAAATTGGCCTCTAGCCCACATAAACATTGGGTTAGTAGCTATCAATATTTATAACATAAGCTTCCAATGCAACTGTTTCCCACCCTGTTCCCGGCGCTGAACCGCCCGATCAAAGACTGGCACGGCAAGACCGTGTGGATCGTCGGCGCCTCCAGCGGCATCGGCCAGGCCACCGCCGCTGCGCTGCACGGCCTGGGTGCGCGCATGATTGTGTCGGCGCGCCAGGCGCAGGCGCTCGACGCCTTCGTGCAGCGCCATCCCGGCAGCCAGGCGCTGGCGCTGGACGCTACCGACCGACCTGCGGTGCAGCTGGCGGCGGCGCAACTGCTGGCGCAGGGCCCGCTGGACTGCGTGCTGTACTGCGCCGGTCACTACAGCGCCATGCGTGCCGATGCGCTGGATCTGCCGGAGATGCTGCGTCACCTTGACGTGAACTACATCGGCGCCCTGCACCTGTTAGAGGCCGTACTGCCCGCACTGCTGGCGCGTGGCGCCGGCCATATCAGCCTGGTCGGCAGCGTGGCCGGCTACCGCGGCTTGCCCAACAGCCTGGCCTATGGCCCGACCAAGGCGGCGCTGATCAACCTGGCCGAGACGCTGCACCAGGACCTGCGCCACAAGGGCATCGGCGTGTCCATCATCAACCCCGGCTTTGTGCAAACTCCGCTCACCGCCGGCAACGACTTCGCCATGCCGGCCCTGCTGACGCCAACGCAGGCGGCCCAGGCGATCGTGAAAGGCTGGGCGCGCGGCGCTTTCGAGATCCACTTTCCGAAACGCTTCACGCTGTGGATGCAGGCGCTGCGCATCTTGCCGGATCGGGCCTTCTTCTTTCTGGTGCAACGGGTGACGCAATGAGCACATCAAACGCAGCGAAGTCGCTGGCAAATGAGCCCGCACAAGACGAAGCGACCGTGGCCCGGGTCGTGGCTTTTTTTGAATCCCTCACGCCCGCCAGCATCGCTGATCTGGGCGCCGTCTACGACGCGCAGGCGCGCTTCAAGGATCCGTTCAACGACGTGCAGGGCGTGACTGCTATCCGGGCGATTTTTGAACACATGTTTGTCACGCTCAACGCGCCGCGCTTCGTCGTGACTGGCCAGGTGGTGCAGGGCCGCCAGTGCTTCCTGACCTGGGAGTTTCACTTCTCGTTCAAGACTTACAGGCCGCAGCGCGAGCAAGTCATCCGCGGCGCCTCTCAGCTGGTGTTCTCGGCGCAGGGCCTGATCACGCTGCACCGCGACTATTGGGATGCGGCCGAAGAACTTTACGAAAAGTTACCATTTTTGGGTGGCCTGCTGCGCTGGCTGAAAAAGCGCGCCAACGCGTAGCATTCATCCGCCGCCCACCCCCGAAGCTGCTCAAAAGAGCCTCGGTCGACGCGGCATTTTGTGTGTGAGGCAGCGCACAGACTGACGATGCCAACAGGCCAATAGTTGTCATGTTCACAGGATGCCCATCAGCTTTTCGGCTAAATTGGGGCCTTCTGCGCTGATCACCAAGCTCAATGACATGAAATCGATCCCATCTAACCTCGCGAAGGCGAGCACCACGGCACCCGGATGCGGGAAGTGAGCTAAGCATGAGCCAAGCCACCCGCTACAAGTTCCGGCTCTATGTGGCAGGCGACGCGCTGAACTCGGCGCAGGCACGTACCAACCTGGCTGCGCTGTGCCGGCACCACTTGGCCGGGCGACATGAGGTCGAAGTCGTGGATGTGTTCAACGAGCCCACGCGGGCGCTGGCCGACGCCATCTTCATGACGCCCACGCTGATCAGGCTGGCGCCGCTGCCAGTGAAGATCATTGTGGGCACATTGAGCCAGACACAGACCGTGTTGCAGACGCTGGGGCTGGAAAGCGGCGCGGCATGAAACCTGAACAAACGCTCCCTCTGGGCGACGCCCAGGAGGAGGTCATCGCGCTCATCGAGACGCTGCACGCAACCGGCCAACGCCTGGAAAACCTGACGGCTGGTGAGGTCGACACCGTGATGGACCGCCGCGGCCGCACCGTCTTGCTGCGGCGTGCCCAGGACCACCAACGTCACAACGAAGCCACCAAGCAGGCCGCCATTCTCAATGCACTGCCCGCGCATATCGCTTTGCTCGATGCCCAGGGGCTCATCGTCTCGGTGAACGAGGCATGGCGACTGTTTGCAGGCACGAACATGCCCCAAGGACCATCCATTGGACCCGGCGTCAATTACCTCGAGATTTGCGAACGCGCGCGGGGCGATGATGCCACCCAGGCGCACCAGGCAGCCGCCGGCATTCGCTCGGTCTTGGAGGGCGCGGCCAAGAGGTTTTCACTTGAGTATCCATGTCATACGCCGACCGAAAAACGCTGGTTCCTGATGGTCGTGACACCACTGGCAGATCAATCCCCGCACGGCGCCGTCGTCATGCATCTGAATGTCACCGATCGTAAACAGGCCGACCAGAAGTTCAAGGAACTGCTGGAGGCCGCGCCCGACGCGATGGTGATCGTCAACCGCAACGCCGAGATGGTGCTGGTCAACGCCCAGGCGGTGCAGCTGTTTGGCTGGCCCCGCGAAGACTTGCTGGGCCAGCCGATGGAAATGCTCATGCCGGAACGCATGCGCGGCCAACATCGAGAAAAACGCAACGGCCTTTTCGCGCAGGCACTGGCCCGACCCATGGGCGCGGGGCTGGCGCTGTTCGGGCGGCGCCAGGACGGCAGCGAATTCCCGATAGAGATCAGCCTAAGCCCGCTGGAGACCAACGACGGCACTTTGGCGATTGCAGCCATCCGTGACATCACCGAGCGCAAGCGGGCAGAGCAAAAATTGCGCGAAAGTGAGCGCCGCTTTAGCGACATGCTCGGAAACGTGGAACTTGTATCGCTCATGCTCGATCGCGAGGCGCGGATCACGTACTGCAATGAATTCCTGTTGCGCCTGACCGGATGGCGATCCGAGGAAGTGATAGGGCGAGACTGGTTCGAGCTTTTCATAGCGCCTGAACTTCATCATTTGAAAGCAAGCTTCTTCCAGGAAATACTCACCAATCTACCCGAAGCCATGCATGATGAGAACGAGATCCTCACTCGATCCGGTGAGCGTCGGCTGATTCACTGGAACAATTCAGTGCTGCGGTCCGACGCCGACGAAGTGATCGGCGTGGCCAGCATCGGTGAAGACATCACCGAGCGCAAGGCAGCAGAGCGCACCATCACCCACCTCAACCGCGTCTATGCCGTGCTCAGTGGCATCAACACCTTGATCGTGCGTGCACATGACCGCGACGAGCTGTTCCAGCAGGCCTGCAGGGTCGCGGTCGAGGCGGGTGGTTTTCGCATGGCCATGATTGCCGTCGTGGCGCCGGGCACGATGCAGCTGGTTCCGGTCGCCTCGGCCGGCAAGGACGAGGCGCTGCTGCGCGCCATCAAAACCATTCTGGCCGCGCCCGAAACCGCCCCGAAAACCATGAGCGCGCGCGCCCTGCGAGAGAAAAAAGTTCTGGTGGCCAACGATTCCCAACACGACCCGCAGGTGGTGTTCAGCCCTAACTACGCCGCAGCGGGGGTGCGCGCCATCGCGGTGTTGCCGCTGCTGGTTGCGGATGAAGCGGAGGGCGTGCTCGCGCTTTACGCCAGCGAGCGGGGCTTCTTCCAGGAGGAGGAGTTGAAACTGTTGACGGAGCTGGCCGGCGACATCGGCTTCGCGATGGATCACCTGGACAAGCAGGAGCGGCTCAACTACCTGGCCTATTACGATGCGCTGACCGGCCTGGCCAATCGCACGCTGTTTCTTGAGCGCGTGGCGCAGTACCAGCGCAGCGCGGTCAATGGCGGGCACCAGTTGGCCTTGTTCCTGGTTGATCTGGAGCGCTTCAAGAACATCAACGACAGCCTGGGTCGGCAGGTCGGGGACGAACTGCTGCGCCAGGTGGCGCAGTGGCTGACGCGCAACACCGCGGGCGACGCCAATCTGCTGGCGCGCGTGGGGGCGGATCACTTCGCCGTGGTGATGCCGGTCATCCAGGCCGATGGCGACATGGTGGGGCTGCTCGAGAAGTGGATTGAGGCTTTTCTGAAGCAGCCGTTTCGGCTCAATGACGGCGTGTTCCGCATCTCCCTGAAGGTTGGTGCAGCGCTATTTCCAGACGATGGCACGGAGGCCGACACCCTCTTCAAGCACGCTGAAGCTGCGCTGAAAAAAGCCAAGGCGAGCGGCACACGCTACCTGTTCTACACGCCGTCCATGACCGAGGCGGGGCCCGCCAAGCTGACGCTGGAAAACCAGTTGCGCCAGGCGCTGGACAACGAGGAATTCGTGCTTTATTACCAGCCCAAGGTGAATCTGGTGAGCGGCAAGATGAGCAGCGCTGAGGCGCTGATTCGCTGGAACGATCCGCGCACCGGGCTGGTGCAGCCGGCCCAATTCATCCCGATCCTTGAAGAAACCGGCTTGATCTATGACGTAGGCCGCTGGGCGCTGCGGCAAACCATCAAGGACTATTTGCGCTGGCGCGCCGCGGGTTTGCCGGCGGTGCGCATGGCGGTCAACGTGTCGCCGCTGCAACTGCGCGACCGCGGCTTCATCGCCGAGCTCAGGCAGGTTATCAGCCTGGACGAACAGGCGGCAGCCGGGCTGGAGCTGGAGATCACCGAGAGCCTGATCATGGAGAATGTGCAGCACAGCATCGCCAGCCTGCAGGCGATCCGGGACCTGGGCATCAGCATCGCGATCGACGACTTTGGCACCGGCTTCTCATCTTTGAGCTATTTGTCGAAATTCCCGGTCGACACGCTCAAGATCGACCGCTCGTTCGTGATCGAGATGACGGATTCGGCGCAAGGCCTGGCCCTGGTGTCCACCATCATCAGCCTGGCGCATGCGCTGCAACTCAAGGTGGTGGCCGAAGGGGTCGAGACCGAGGAGCAGGCACGGCTGTTGCGCCTGCTCAACTGCGACGAAATGCAGGGCTATCTGTACAGCAGGCCGGTTCCGGGCGATGTTTTTGAGGCCCAATTTCTGAGGCCGTCGCCCGCCCGATGAGGGCTGGCGTTGCGGCTGTTGTGCCGCTTGCAGCGCGCGCGGACTTGCTAGAGCGGGCGCGTATCCGCAAAGCTGGGACGCAGCATCAGCTTCTCATACAACTTGAGCAAATTGGGGTTGTCGGTGCGCCAGTCGATCTCCGGAAAACGGAAATCGAGGTAACCCAGCGCCACGCCCACGGCAATATCGGCCAGGCTCAGGTGAATGCCGGTACAAAAAGCCTTGTCGCCCAGGCCGTGGGCCATGGCCTTGACGCTGGCCTGAACCTTGACCAGCTGACGCTCGATCCAGGCCGCGCTGCGCTGCGCCTTGGTGCGCCCGGCCCAATTGGCCTCCAGCCGGGCCAGAATCGCGGCGTCGAGCACGCCATCGGCCAGCGCCTCCCAGGTCTTGACCTCGGCGCGCTCGCGGCCCACGGCAGGAATCAGCTTGCCCACGGGTGACAGGGTGTCGAGGTATTCCACAATCACGCGCGAGTCGTACATGGCCTCGCTTCCTTCCATGATCAGGCAAGGCACCTTGCCCAGCGGGTTGGATTCGGCAATCGTGGTCTGCGCCGACCACACGTCCTCGGTCACAAATCCGCAATCAAGCTTCTTTTCAGCCAGCACGACGCGTACTTTGCGTACATAAGGGCTGGAAGTGGATCCGATTAATTTCATGGGTGGGGCTGGAGTTGCGTTCGGGCGGCTGTGGTCAAGGCTCGATTCTATACAGCCGCCTTTGGCCTGGCTTGAGCTGGCGCGCATGGCTGGGCGCAATCTACATACAATTCGCCCATGAAATTCTCCCCGATCTCAGCCCTCTCGCCCCTGGATGGCCGCTACTGCGCCAAACTTGCTAAATTGCGCCCCATCATGAGCGAAATGGGCTACATGCAGCGCCGCGTGCAGGTCGAAGTGGCCTGGTTCATCGCCCTGAGCGATTGCGGTTTTACCGAATTCAAGCCCTTGACCCCCGGCGCACGCACCTACCTGCTGGGCCTGGCCAAGAATTTCT
The DNA here is from genome assembly GCA_038215405.1 of Burkholderiales bacterium. Lineage (GTDB taxonomy): Bacteria > Pseudomonadota > Gammaproteobacteria > Burkholderiales > Burkholderiaceae_C > Rhodoferax. The sequence continues at coordinate 12,086 of JBBQQX010000003.1, read as the reverse complement.
CTGAAGCTGACGGTGACGCCATCAAGGAGATCGAGAAAACGACCAACCATGACGTCAAGGCGGTCGAATACTGGATCAAGTCCAGGTTTGAAGCCCGTCCCGAGTTGCTCGCGGCGCAGGAATTTGTGCACTTTGCCTGCACCAGTGAAGACATCAACAACACCAGCCACGCGCTGCAACTCAAAGCCGGGCGCGATCTGGTGCTGCTGCCCGCGCTGGACGCCATCATCGCCAAGCTGCGCGAGATGGCGCACGCCTTTGCCGACGTCGCCATGCTCAGCCGCACCCACGGCCAGACCGCCAGCCCGACCACCGTGGGCAAGGAAATCGCCAATGTCGTGGTGCGCTTAGGTGCAGCGCGTGAAAGAATAGCCAGCATCAAGCTGCTGGCCAAGATGAATGGCGCGGTCGGCAACTTCAACGCGCATTTGTCGGCCTGGCCCGACTTTGACTGGGAGGCCTTCTCTCGCCGCGTGATCGAAGCCCCGACGCCACTCGGCCTGGGCTTGAGCTTTCAGCCCTACAGCATCCAGATCGAGCCGCACGACTACATGGCCGAACTGTTCGACGCGGTGGCGCGCACCAACACGATCCTGATCGACTGGTCCCGCGATGTCTGGGGTTATGTGAGCCTGGGCTACTTCAAGCAACGCCTGCGCGAGGGTGAAGTGGGATCGAGCACGATGCCGCACAAGGTCAATCCGATTGATTTTGAAAACGCCGAAGGCAACCTGGGCCTGGCCAATGCGCTGTTGCGCCATCTGTCTGAGAAGCTGCCGATTTCGCGTTGGCAACGCGACCTGACCGACAGCACCGTGCTGCGCAACATGGGCGTGGCGCTGGGCTACGCGGTGCTGGCCTACCAGTCACTCAATGCCGGGCTGGGCAAGCTGGAGATCAACGAGGTCGCTATTGCGGCCGACCTGGACGCCTCCTGGGAAGTGCTGGCCGAGCCGATACAGACTGTGATGCGCCGCTTCGGGCTGCCCAAGCCCTATGAGCAGCTCAAGGACTTTACCCGCGGTGAGCCGATGACGCGTGAATTGATGCAGGGTTTTATCGCCAAGCTGGAGATCCCGGATGAGGACAAGCAACGTCTGCTGGCCATGACCCCGGGCAGCTACACCGGCAAGGCAGCGGAGCTGGCAAAGCGCGTCTGACCTTGTCTTGCGGTTCGCCCCAGCCCGGCGCGGACTGGCGCGGGGCTGGGGAAGTGGCGGCTCCACTGGCGGCGCCCCATTCAGATTGCTGACACCAGTGGCACGAGGGTTGCTGACGGGAGTGCGCCGGGAATGCACTATCGAACTCGCCGTGACCTCATGCGATCGCACGCGACGATCAACCGCCTTGTGCTTGAACTCCCTGGTTCGCCAGCGCACAGACGCTCAGATCAGCCACGACTATGCTGATAACCAAATCCAAAGAAGCAAATATGACAACGCAACGTCTTTCCGCAATGCTGCTCCTTGCCTGCGCAGCGGGCAGTTTATCGATGGCGGCCCAACTATTGGCCCCCGATACGCTCAGTGAGTCTGAACGCGCCCAACCGGTTACCCCAAAACAGAAAGGCAGCGTCGTGCTGCGCGCCCAAGTTTTGCTGGATCGGGCGCATTTTTCGTCCGGTGAGATCGATGCTGCTTACGGGCAAAATTTACGCACCGCGATCAGCGGTTACCAGAAAGCTAAGGGCTTGCCAGCCACCGGCATCGTTGATGCACCGACCTGGGCCGTGTTGAATGCCGACACCGCACCCATCCTGGTTTCCTATACGATCCTTGACGCGGACGTTGCCGGTCCGTTTGATCCGATCCCGACCGAATGGGCGGACAAAGCGAAGATGAAGGCACTGGGCTATAGCTCTGCCAAAGAAGCACTCAGTGAAAGATTTCATGCAAGTCCCAAACTACTCGCGCAACTCAATCCCGGCAAAGAGTTTGGCAGTGCTGGCGTAGAAATCATCGTACCCAATGTTGCGGCCACCAGCGATTTGCCGAAAGCGGCCAAAGTGATTGTGGATCAGTCGGACCACACTTTGTCCTTGGTCGATGCGGGAGGAAAAATCATCGCCCAGTTTCCAGCCACTACCGGCAGCGAACATGATCCACTCCCACTGGGCGCCTGGAAGGTCAAGGGCGTCGCCCGCAACCCAGTGTTTCATTACAACCCGAAATTGTTCTGGGACGCCGAGCCAAGCGACACCAAGGCCAAGATTGCGGCCGGGCCGAACAATCCGGTTGGCGTGGTCTGGATCGATCTGTCGAAAGCACATTACGGCGTGCATGGCACGCCAGAGCCATCGACCATCGGCAAGACCCAGTCACATGGCTGCATCCGGTTAACCAACTGGGATGCGACTGCCCTCGCGCAATCGGTCGTCCCCGGTGTCGAAGTTCTACTGCAAGAGTGAAGGACGGCACCGCCATGAAATGGATCGTCACATTTTTGAGCGGCGCGCTGGTCGGCGCGCTCGGGCTCTCTGTCTACTCAGGCGCAGGCTCGCCCCAGCCGGTGGCGGTTGATGCCAGCCGTTTCACAGTCATGGTCCCGGCGCTTTCCCGTGTTCCAGTTGCCGCAGTTGCCACAGTTGCCCCGCCTGAGGCCAGCGCTATCGAGACGCCCGCGTCCGAACCTGCCACAGTGGCGGTGGCAGATCAACTGCTGATCCCCGTTGCGGGCGTCCATGCCAACGCCCTCCAAGACACCTTCAATGATGCGCGCGGCTCCGCACGCCGCCATGAAGCAATCGACATTCTGGCCCCGAAAGGAACGCAAGTGTTTGCTGTGGCGGACGGCAAGATTGCCAAGTTATTCAACAGCAAACCAGGCGGCCTGACGATTTATCAATTCGATACAAGTGAGCGGTTCGCGTATTACTACGCCCATCTGGATCGCTACGCTGCCGATCTCCAAGAAGGGATGACCCTGAAGCGCGGCGATCTGGTGGGCTATGTCGGCACCAGCGGCAACGCCGATCGGAACACGCCGCATTTGCACTTTGCCACTTTCGAGCTTGGACCGCAAAAGCAATGGTGGAAAGGCAGCCCAATCAACCCTTACCCACTGTTGGGGGGGACGGCGCGCCCCTGATTGCGCACAAAGCCCTGGTCTGCTCGCTACCGCCATTGCGCCGGTCACTCATTCTGGCGACAGCGACGCTGGCGGGGCATTGGCAAGATGGGTTCACTATTTACAGTCGTTGACCGGAGGTGTCTCGATGATTGAACACAATAAAGATTTCATATTAATAAACGAATCTTTCCCGCACATTGGCAAGAAACTCAAACTCTTTTGGGGCTATCCAGAATTTGTTGCCTTGATGGATGACCTGCAACAGAACAAAAGAGGAGAGCAAAGGCAGGGGTTTCCAATGGATATTGCCCGTGCTCTCAACAGTCTTGACTCTGAGCACAGTCTTGTCTTTCCAAAGCTGGCCCGAAAAAATGACTTATGGGGTCCGTGACATGGCGCTGTGTCCTGGTGAGTCTCATCTGCCAGCGCCCGACGTCCTCGCGTACAACGCGTATTGCCTTGAGTCGAGTCGCGCTCTTCAAGACAGCCAAGCAGCGGCAGCAGACTTTTGGGTTTTCCGATAACATGAAAAGCCGCTCTGTCAGCTTGGACACATCGAGTCCAACACGATGCCGGCACGCGGTGAATGCCTGCAATGCTCATTTCTCAATGGGCCCCAAGTAAAAGGAGAAGACGATGCGAAACTTTGTGAACATTTCCGGCTTGGCTGCGCTTGGACTCGTCGCTTTGGTGGGTTGCGCAAGCCTGCAATCCGGTCCGAAGTCCATGACGTTTTTCGTCACCAGCGCAGGCCCTGGCAACGGTGGAAATCTTGGCGGGCTTGAGGGCGCCGACCGCCACTGTCAATCGCTTGCCACCGCGGCCGGCGCCGGGGATCGGACCTGGCATGCCTACCTCAGCACCCAGGCGGCCAAGCTTGACGACCCGAATTTTGTCAACGCACGAGATCGGATTGGTTCGGGGCCATGGCAGAACGCCAATGGGGTTGTCATTGCCCGCAGCGTTGACGAATTGCATTCTTCAAAAAACAACATGAGCAAACTGACATCGCTGGACGAAAACGGGCATGCCGTGAACGGCCGGGGTGATAGCCCCAACAAACACGATATGCTGACCGGCTCACGCGCCGATGGAAGCGCTTTTCCGGGTGCCCCTTTTGCCGACATGACCTGTGGCAATTGGACCAAATCCGGTGTCGACGGTTCGGCAATGACCGGCCACCATGACGGCAAAGGACCCAATGACAGCCCTTGGGCCACATCCTGGAACTCAGCGCACCCTACGCTGGGGTGCAGTGCAGAAAAGGTGCGTCCGACCGGCGGGGACGCGCTCTTCTATTGCTTTGCCATCAATTGACGTCCAGATTTTCTGCCTGCGGAATGAGAGCGGCGATTGTTATGTGGCAATCATCTCTTCAAGGTAGGTGTCCCCGGTTGACCGTGACGAAACCAGTGGCACATCGCTGACGCTGGTCGTGTCTAGCCCACCGCTGTGTGTCTTCAACCGGTAGGGTGAGGTCGGGCTTGAGTCCTGTCTATACAATCTGAACATTATTTATTCAGATTGTATGAATCATTTTCCCCGGGACTTGGCGACAACGCTGCAGCGGCTGGCGCGCCAGTTTCCGGTCGTGGCGGTCGCCGGCCCGCGTCAATCGGGCAAGACAACGCTGGTGCGTCAGGTGTTTGATGGCAAACCCTATATCTCTCTTGAAGACCCGATCGAGCTTGGCTTTGCACAGACCGACCCGAAGGGGTTTTTGCAGCGCTTTACCCAGGGCGCCATCTTTGATGAGGCGCAGCGCTGGCCGGACCTGTTCTCGCACTTGCCAGGCCTGGTCGATGCAGATCGCACACCCGGAAGGTTTGTGCTCACCGGGGCGCAGCAATTTGGTTTGATGGCCGGCATGACGCAATCACTGGCCGGTCGGGTCGGGCTCACCCGGCTGCTGCCGCTGGCCCTGTCCGAGTACGGGCAAGTCGTGCACAAAGACCTTCACACCCATCTCTGGCTGGGTTCTTACCCTGCTGTCTGGCAGGCGCGGCGCTCGCCGCTGGATGCGATCGACTGGTTTTCCAGCTACATCGCCACCTATGTGGAGCGTGACGTGCGCCAGTTGTTGCAGGTGCAAAATCTGTCCACCTTCCAGCGCTTTGTGCGCTTGTGCGCAGCGCGCACGGGCACGCTGCTCAACCTGGTCTCGTTGGCCACTGATGCCGGCATCAGCCATACAACGGCGCGGCATTGGCTTTCGGTGTTGGAATCGAGTGAACTGGTCTTCCTGTTGCCGCCGTATTACCGCAATTTCGGCAAACGCCTGGTCAAAACACCCAAGCTGTACTTCGCCGACACCGGCCTGGCGGCCTGGCTTCTTGGCATTCGCGACCCGCAGTTGCTGGCGCTGCATCCGCTGCGCGGCGCCTTGTTTGAAAGCTGGATCGTGGGGGAATTTCGCAAGTTCCGATTGAATCGGGGTTGGCCCTTTGATCTCTACTTTTGGCGCGATAACAATGGGCTCGAAGCCGATCTGGTGTTTGAGACATTGCAGGGTCTGCAATGCGTCAAAATAAAGTCCAGCCAGACCATCACCCCAGACCTCGTGCGCGCGGGCCAGCGTGCAACCCGTTTTGTGACGGAGCCCGGGCCCGACCCCTGGCTGCTCCACGGTGCCGACGAGAGTTACACCCGCGAAGGCGTGCGCTGCATCAGTTGGCGCCGTTTTACCGACCCTTGCCGTCTTGAGGTTTGAGTCCTGTTAACTACCGAAAACCCCCAATTTACTTTTTTGCCATGGCCATCAAATCCACCATCTTCAAAGCCAGTCTGCAGATCGCCGACATCGACCACGCCTACTACGCGGACCACCTGCTCACGCTGGCGCGACATCCGAGCGAGACTGACGAGCGCATGATGATTCGGCTGTGCGCGCTGGCGCTGCAGGCGCACCAGCTGCAGACCGTGTGCGGCGGCGACGGCACGCTGGCGTTCGGCGCGGGCCTGTCGGACCCGAACGAGCCCGATGCCTGGCTGCGCGACTACACCGGCCTGACCCGGCTCTGGATCGAGGTCGGCCAGCCCGAAGACAAGCCGCTGCTCAAGGCCTGCAACAAGGCTGACGCGGTAGTGTTGTACTGCTTCAACCACGCCGCCGAGGTCTGGTGGCGCAGCATGGAGGCCAAACTGGCGCGGCCGCAAAACCTGAGCGTCTGGCGCATCCCTACCGTGGCGGCGCAAGCGCTGATTCCGATGGCGCAGCGCAACATGCAGTTGCAGGCCACGATTCAGGAGGGCGTCTTGATGCTGGGCGACGGCACGCTCAATGTCGACATTGAGCCGATTCGCTGGAAATAAATGAAAACTCGGGCCTTAGCCCACGTCCATATTGCATAAGTAGCTATTGATTTGATTGCGAGCGGATCGAGTCCACCAAGCGACTCGGCGGTCTCGAGGCAGCACGACGGGGCCGCTAAGATGTTGTGCTTCACACGTCAACTCCTTTGCACCCACCATGACCACTGCCCGCTTGCTCAACAAAGTCTCCGTCATCACCGGCGCCGCCCAAGGCATCGGCCTGGCCACTGCGCTCAAGTTTGCACAGGAGGGCGCCATCGTCATCGTCTGCGACATCAAGCAGGCAGGCGTGGACGAGGCCGTGGCCCAATGCCGCGCGCTGGGCGCCACGGCCGAGGGTTTTGTGGCCGATGTCACGAAACGCGCCATGGTTGACGCCCTGGTGGCGAGTGTGCAGGCGCGGTTTGGCCGCATCGACGTGCTGGTCAACAACGCCGGCATCACGCAGGACGCGCGCCTGCAAAAAATGACGTTGGAACAATTTGACCGCGTGATCGACGTCAACCTGCGCGGTGTCTTTCACTGCGCGCAGGCCGTCACTGACATCATGGTGGCGCAGGGTAGCGGTGTGATTCTGAACGCCAGTTCGGTGGTCGGTATTTATGGCAATTTTGGCCAGACCAACTACGCCGCTACCAAGTTCGGCGTGATCGGCTTCACCAAGACCTGGAGCCGCGAGCTCGGACCCAAAGGCATCCGCGTCAATGCGGTGGCGCCTGGCTTCATCACCACGCCGATGGTGGCCGCCATGCCCGAGAAGATCTTGCAGGAGCTGCAGGCGAAGGTGCCGCTCAAGCGCCTGGGCAAGCCAGAAGAAATTGCCAATGTCTATGCCTTTTTGGCCAGCGACGAGGCCAGTTATATCAACGGCGCGGTAATCGAGGTATCGGGCGGCATGTCGCTTTGATTCGCCTGTCACGCCGCGAACTGAAAGGAAAGGGCCAGCATGAAGATCAAGTCTGAAGATTTCCAGGTCAAGCAAGGCGAAAAGGTCAATCTCAAGAAGTGGCCCACGCGGGTGAAGCCCGCCTATAAGTCAAAGCACGACTATGAAAAACTGCTCGCCGATCAGGTGGCAGAGCTCAGCGAGCTGCAGCAATTGCACTACGCCTCCAACCGCCATGCGGTGTTGTTGATCTTTCAGGCTATGGACGCCGCCGGAAAAGATGGCGCCATCAAGCATGTGATGTCCGGCATCAATCCCCAGGGCTGCCAGGTGTTCAGTTTCCAGCATCCCAGCGCCGAAGAACTGGATCATGATTTTCTGTGGCGCACCACACAGGCGCTGCCGGAGCGCGGTCGAATCGGTATCTTTAACCGTTCCTATTACGAAGAAGTGCTGATCGTGCGAGTGCATCCGGAGATCCTGCAGGCGCAACAGCTGCCCGATGACTTGCACGACGGAAAAACCATCTGGCAGGAGCGCTACCGCTCCATCATGGGCCTGGAAAACCACCTCTACAACAACGGGACGCGCGTCGTCAAATTCTTCCTGCACCTGTCAGAGGAAGAGCAGCGACAGCGCTTTCTGGCCCGTATTGACGAACCAGAAAAGAACTGGAAATTCAGCCAGGCCGACATAGAAGAGCGCAAATTCTGGCCCCAGTACATGCAGGCCTATGAGGCGTGCATGAGCGCCACGAGTACCCAGAATGCGCCCTGGTACGTGGTGCCCGCCGATGACAAAGAGAATGCGCGCCTGATCATCTCCAGAATTGTTCTAGACACCTTCAGGTCGCTCAACATGAGCTACCCTGAAACCAGCGCCAAGCGCCAGCAAGAATTGCAGTCGATCCGCCAGCAATTGATGGACGAAGCGCCTGACCGCCAGTGACGAGGCGCCAGACTTTGGTGCTGATCAACGAGGCGTTTTTTTAATCGCTCGCTCGGCATATTTGTTGAAACGCCAGGACGTGTCCGCCAGTGTGATGCGGCGCCAGACCTGGCGTTTTTCGGCCGGGCGCAGCGCCGTCCAGTGCTGCACCTCGGCAAAGGTGCGGCCGCAGCCCTTGCAGACTTCATCGCCCTGGCTGGTGGAGCAGATCGCAATGCAAGGCGTGTCTGGCGTGCTCTCGTACCAGGCCAGCCAGGCTTGCAGCGCGGCGTGCGGCAGGGCGAGTTCATCGATTTCTGCGAGGTGCTGGAACACCATGTGCGCATAGACCTCGGCCAGCGCGCGCGTGGGCGCAGCCAGTGCGCCCTCAACGCTGGCGGGCGCAAGGGCGCGCCAATGGTTGATGGCGCATTCGATGTCGCTGATGTGGATGCCGGTCATGGGGAGCGGATCATAGCGGGGCGGCGCCCGGCCGCTAAAATCCAGCCCGTGAACGACCTACTCCCCGACCCCGACAGCAAGATCGAGCAACCCCGTTTGTGGCGCGACAACGGCTGGACCGCGCGCGTGATCAAGAACGAAGACGACGATGGCTGGGCCGTGGCCATGGTCAAGGACGGCGAACCCGAGCCGGCCTTGATCGGCCCGTGGACCATGGGGCGCGACAAGAAGAACCCGAAACCACTGGACGTCAACGCCTTCAACACCTTGGTCAAGACCGCCGCAGAATTTGTACGCCGCCACGAGCAGCAACTGCACGCCACGCTGCACCAGAGCATCACCGTGAGCGCCAAAGACGCGCGCGTGACCGTGTCGCTTGACATCGTGCCCGATGAGGAAAACCCGTCGGCCACCTTGACGGCGCACGATGAGGGCGGGGATGAGTTGGCGCAACAGCGCGTGTCGCCGGGCTTCAAACTGAGCCGCGCCAGCGCCACGGCCTGGGCCGACGGCGGATTCCAGAAACCATGAGCAGTTCCTGGTACGCGCGCCACATCCTGCCGCGCGCGCTTGACTATGCCTGCGGCCTGCCGATGGTGGGGCGCCAGCGCCAGCTGCTGGTGCCGCGGGCAAAAGGCCGGGTGCTGGAGGTGGGCGTTGGCACGGGCCTGAACATGCGCTATTACGACAAAAGCCGTGTCAGCAGCATCACCGCGCTGGACCCGGCGCTGGAACTGCACCCGCTGGCACGCGAGCGCATCGCGCAGGCCGGGCTGGCGGTGGACTTGCTGGGTTTGTCGGCCGAAAAGATTGACTTGCCTGACGCCAGTTTTGACACGGTGCTGATCACCTACGCGCTGTGCACCATTCCCGACCCGCTGACCGCGCTGCATGAAATGCGCCGTGTGCTCGCGCCCGGCGGGCAACTGCTGTACTGCGAGCATGGGCGCGCACCCGACGCTTCGGTGCGGCGCTGGCAGGCGTTGCTGCAGCCGGTGTGGGGCCAGTTCTCCGGTGGTTGCCACCTGGGGCGCGACATTCCGGCGCTCTTGCAGGCGGCAGGCTTTGCCTTGCCCGACCTGCAAACGCGCTACCTGCCCGGTCCGCGGCCCATGACTTTTCACTATTGGGGCGCAGCCAGCGTGCGGCCCTGACGGCTGCTGCTGCAGCGGTGACCCGGCCCATGCCCTGTTGACGGAGCATGGGCGTTGCGCGCTACTTCAGGCGCCGGCGGTATTGGCGCCTATTTTTTGGCGACACTCAGGGCTTGCGCGATCCAGCTGTCAAAAGTCTTCTGGTGGCTCTTGATCCAGCCGTCGGTGTGGCGCTCAATGTCTGCTTGGGTGTTTTCACCGTTCTTCATGCGCTGGTTTTGGGCGTTGATATCAGCCACCGGCAGTTGCATCACTTCAAACAGTTTGCCGGCGGCCGGGTTTTGCTCGGTAAAAGCCTTGTTGGCCACGATGCGCTGGGTGTTGATCGTGAAGCCGTAGTTCTTGCCGTTGGGCAGCTGGGTATCGAGCTTGGCCTGCTCGCCCGGCAGTGACGAGAACGGCACCTCCAGCCAGACCACTTCATGGCCCGGGCGCAGCACACCGCTAACCCAGTACGGGGTCCAGGTGTAGTAAAGAATGGGCTGGCCCGCCTTGAAACGCGCGATGGTGTCGGCCATCAGGGCCGCGTAGGCGCCCTGCGAGTGGGTGACGGTGTCACGCAGCTTGAAGGCGGTGAGTTGATGCTCGATGACGGCTTCGCAGCCCCAGCCCGGGTTGCAGCCGGTCAGGTCGGCCTTGCCGTCGCCAGTGGCGTCAAACAGCTTGGCGAGTTTGGGGTCGCTCAACTGGCTGAGGAGGGTGATCTTGTACTTGTCGGCGGTCTTTTTGTCGATCAGGTAGCCCTGCGCTGCGTTGCCGGAATAGGTGCCCTTGCGAAAGAGCTTGGCGTCACCGCCGCCATTTTTGTAGAAGTCGGCATGCAGCGGGTCCCAATGGTCGGCCAGAAAAGTGGCGTCGCCGTTGGAAATGGCAATATGGCCGGTTGCAGGTTCAATTTCTTTGATCGGCTGCACATCAAAGCCGAGCTTTTCCAGGCCGCGGCTGACCAGCAGCGTCTGGAAAGTCTCTTCGGCGATAGCGCTCTGGATCGGCTGGACCTTGATGCCCTTGCCGGGCAATTCGGCGGCTGCGCTGGCCTGGGTCGCCAGGCCCAGTGTGAGCAAAGCGGTGGCGAGCAGGCTGCGGGTGAAAGTTCGGGTGTTCATCATGGGAGTTGATCCTTTATAGGGGGTGGTTAAGGGGAAGATCGCGGCTGTCGCTACTCCTTGGGGGCAGCCAGGCCGAAGGCCAGTACCGAGGTGGCGAGTAGGTCTCGAATAATTTGTCGTGTGGTCGTTGATGTCATCAGGTGAAGTCCTTTGGTTTAGAGTGAAAAATGGAAGTGGGGGTCGTTGCTTTAGCGCGCAGCAGGTGCCAGCGTGGCTGGCGGCGCTGGTGCGGCGCTGGTCGATGGCTTGTCTCTGCCGCGCAGCAGCCGCCACACCAGGCCAGCCGGACCGGTGTACCACCAGTGGCGCACGCCGCGGGTCGGTTGGCCCATGGCCTGGGTAATGCGGTCCAACGAAATGGCCAGCAGCACGATGCCCAGGCCACCCACGGTGGCCAGGCCCATGTCCAGGCGGCCGATACCGCGCAGCACCATCTGGCCCAGGCCGCCTACGGCGATCATGGAGGCGATCACGACCATGGACAGCGACAGCATCAGCGACTGGTTGACGCCGGCCATGATGGACGGCAAAGCCAGGGGCAACTGCACCTTGGTCAGCATCTGCCAGGGCGAGGCACCATAGGCGCGGGCCGCTTCAATCAGATCGGGCCGCACCTGGCGGATGCCCAGGTTGGTCAGGCGCACCAGCGGCGCCAGCGCAAAGATGATGGTGACGATCACGCCCGGCACGTTGCCAATGCCAAAGAGCATCACCACCGGCACCAGGTAAACGAAGGCCGGCGTGGTTTGCATCGCGTCCAGAATCGGGCGCATGAGGCGCTCAGCGCGCTCACTGCTGGCCAGCAAAATGCCCAGCGGCAGCCCCAGCACCAGGCAAAACACCAGCGAAGTCAACACCAGCGACAGCGTCACCATGGCCTCGGGCCAGATGCCCAGCATGACCACGACCAGCAGTGAAATCGCGGTGCCGAGCGCCACCATGCGTCCGGCAAACTGCCAGGCCAGCAGGCCGAAGATCGCGACCATGGCCAGCCAAGGCACACCGAGCAGCAAGGCTTCGACCCAGGTCAGGGTGCTGTCAATGGGCGCGCGCACCGTCTGGAAGAAGGGGCGAAAGTTCATCACGATCCATTCCAGAGCCTCGTTGATCCACGACTGCACCGGCAGGGAGCCGTCCCACAATTGCTGGATCTGCCAGCCGCTGTCA
>JBBQQX010000002.1:0-102999 GCA_038215405.1 Burkholderiales bacterium | reverse complement strand
TTAAGAGTCCGCTGCTCTACCAGCTGAGCTAAGTTCCCACTTTTTTAAAACTGTGGTTTGACCGGGGAATAGGGCTGATGCGCGCTACAGTTTGCGTTGGTGGCCCAATGCGTTCCTGGTCCTGTCCGTCGGCTTGGACAGGCCGCGATCATAGCAGGTCTTTGACGCCGCTCATCCCATTGCGACTGGCCAGTTCAACGAAAAAAACGGATTGGCCCAGATCGACCATGCGCTGGTCATGAATCCGCAGGACGGGGCTGTCGGCAACGTCGACCATGATGGCGAAGTGCTCTGTTTTGCCACCGGGGTGCAGTCGTCGCAGGATGCGGTGAAGAGGTTGCAGAGCGCCCTTGTGCTCTAACAACTGACGGTTGCGGGGAAAGCACCTCCAAGTCACAAGATGACCGCCATTGCCTACATCAGTAAATGCTCGCCCGCGTTGTCGCCACCGAGCGTCACGTAATTGACCTTGCGAATGTCCATCAGCTTTTTGCCGCCCGAGTAGCTGATGGAGCTTTGCACGTCCTGCTCCATCTCAATCAGCGTATCGGCGAGCTTGCCCTTGACGGGTTCCAAAATGCGCTTGCCTTCGACGTGTTTGTATTCACCCTTGTTGAAGTCGCTGGCGGAGCCGTAATACTCCTTGTACAGCTTGCCGTCCACTTCGACGGTCTTGCCAGGTGATTCCTCGTGGCCGGCAAGCATCGAACCAATCATGACCATGGTGGCGCCAAAGCGGATCGATTTGGCGATGTCGCCGTGCTCACGGATGCCGCCGTCGGCGATGATGGGCTTGGTCGCCACGCGCGCGCACCACTTCACTGCGCTGAGTTGCCAGCCGCCCGTGCCAAAGCCGGTCTTGAGTTTGGTAATGCAGACCTTGCCCGGGCCAATGCCGACCTTGGTGGCGTCGGCGCCCCAGTTTTCGAGGTCAATCACCGCCTCCGGTGTGGCCACGTTTCCGGCGATGATGAACACGGCCGGCATTTGCTCCTTGAGGTAGCCAATCATGTTCTTCACGCTGTCGGCATGTCCATGGGCGATGTCGATCGTGATGTAGTCGGGAACCAGTCCCAGTGCCAGCAATTGGTCAACGGTGTCGTAGTCCGGCTTTTTCACGCCCAATGAGATCGAGGCATACAGACCGCGTGCCTTCATGTCTTTGACGAACTGCACATTGTCCAGATCAAAGCGGTGCATCACATAAAAGTAGCCGTTTTGCGCCAGCCAGACGCAAATGGATTCATCGACCACCGTCTTCATGTTGGCAGGAACCACCGGGATGCGAAAGCGGTGCTTACCCAGTTCGACGCTGGCGTCGCATTCCGCGCGGCTTTCCACGCGGCATTTGCGTGGCAATAAGAGAATGTTGTCGTAGTCGAATATTTCCATGGTCCCAAGCTCCTGTGTCGAATTGACAAAATTTGGGCGCTTGGACTGGACCCGGTTCTGTAGGCATGCACTGAGCGAGCAGGGCAGAAACAAAAAACCGGGCCGCAATGGCTTGGGCCCGGTGCCCGATTCTACGGTAGTCGCGCGGCCTGGCTAGTCGGCCGCGTCACTCATGCAGACCGATTCGGCCGCGATGGCCACCCGCCCAGCGCCATCCTGCACCCAGCCGAACACCCGCAAGCGCGCCGGTGTGGCACCCTCGGGAATAGTCAGCGGCCGGATTTCCTTGAAACTCAATTGCTCTGAATTAAATAGCGCATCACGCATATTCCACGTGGGCTGGAACACGTTTCTGACCAGATTTCGTGGTACCGGCGAACCTTCAAAACCTGCCGGCAGCGTTTCCACCAGCACCAGCCAGGCCTCCAGTGGCGTAGTCGGCGCTTGAGTTGCGGGCAAGCTCAGCGCAATGGAGGCGCCGACATAGCCGCCCAGCGTCGGCCCGTTGGCAACCCGCAGAATCGCGCCTGGCCATCCGTGCACCTTGATTTTCTCGCTGCGCTGGGTCTCCGGGCGGTCACGCTTGAGCGCGTTCAACCGACGCAGCGCGTCGCGGCTGGCGGCGCCTGCCAGCGCGGCCTCTTCGCCTTGGCTGCCCGGCACGATCCAGTCCAGGGCCAGCGCGCCGGGCGGCGCCAGCGGGGTGGCAGGGTCGCTCCAGCAGGACGCGCAATCCGCGTTGATGAAGCGCTCAAACAGCGACAAGGGGGCGGCTTGAGCGTCGCTGCTGCACACCGTCTGGCTGTGTACCAAGGGGTGCGTCAGCAGGAGCGCGGCCAGAAACCACGTCCAGGCGCGGCGGGGCAGGGCGTATGGGGTCATCGGTGCACTTTCTACAATCAGCCTATGTCTTCTGCAATTACACAACAAAGCCCACCGGATGTTCAACTGCTGCAGCACCTTAACCCCGAACAGCGCGCGGCGGTGACGCTGCCGGCCGAGCATGCCTTGATCCTGGCCGGCGCGGGCTCCGGCAAGACCCGGGTGCTGACCACGCGCATTGCCTGGCTGCTGCAGACCGGGCAGGTGTCGCCTGGCGGCGTGCTGGCCGTGACTTTCACCAACAAGGCGGCCAAGGAGCTGATGACGCGCTTGACAGCGATGCTGCCAGTCAATGTGCGTGGCATGTGGATTGGCACCTTTCATGGCCTGTGCAATCGCTTCTTGCGCGCGCATTACAAGCTGGCGAACCTGCCGCAGAGCTTTCAAATACTCGACACGCAGGACCAACTCTCCAGCATCAAGCGACTGTACAAGCAGTTCACGATCGACGATGAGCGCTATCCGACCAAGCAGATGCAGTGGTTCATTGGCGGCTGCAAAGAGGAGGGCCTGCGCCCCAACATGGTGGAAGTGCGCGACGAAGAAACGCGCAAGAAGGTTGAGATCTACCAGTTGTATGAAGACCAGTGCCAACGCGAAGGCGTGGTCGATTTTGGCGAATTGATGCTGCGCAGTTTTGAGGTACTGCGCGACAACGACCCGATTCGCGAGCACTACCAGCGCCGTTTTCGCCACATACTGATCGACGAGTTTCAGGACACCAACAAGCTGCAATACGCGTGGATCAAGATGCTGGCGGGCACCGGCGCGCACGGAACTGCCGACGATGCACTCAACCCGAGCGGCTGCGTGCTGGCGGTGGGCGACGATGACCAGAGCATCTACGCCTTTCGCGGTGCGCGTGTGGGCAACATGGCCGACTTCGTGCGCGAGTTCAAGGTGAAACACCAGATCAAGCTGGAGGAAAACTACCGCAGCGGCAGCAATATCCTGGACTCTGCCAACGAGCTCATCAGTTACAACACCAAACGGCTGGGCAAGAACCTGCGCACCGCGCAAGGGCCGGGCGAGCCGGTGCGCGTGTTTGAAGCCACCAGCGACTTTGCCGAGGCGCAGTGGATGGTGGACGAGATGAAGCAATTGGTGCGAGAGGGCATGGAACGCAAGGAAATTGCCGTGCTGTACCGCAGCAATGCGCAAAGCCGGGTGATTGAAACCGCCTTGTTCAACGCCGGCATGCCCTACAAGGTGTATGGCGGCTTGCGCTTTTTCGAGCGCGCGGAAATCAAGAATGCGCTGGCTTACCTGCGCCTGTTGGAGAACCCGCGCGACGACACCAGTTTCCTGCGCGCGGTGAACTTTCCGCCGCGCGGCATCGGCCTGCGCAGCCTGGAGCAACTGCAGGACGTGGCGCGCGCCAGCGGCTGCTCGCTCAGCGACGCGGTGAGTGGTTTGGGTGGCAAGGCGGGCACCAACATAGGCGCTTTCATGGCGGGCATTGACGTGTTGCGCGAACAGACCCTGGGTCTGAAGTTGAGCGAGATCGTCCAGCAGGTGCTGGACCACAGCGGGCTGATCGCACATTACAGGGCCGACCGCGAAGGCGCGGACCGGGTGGAGAATCTGGAAGAGCTGGTCAATGCGGCCGAGAGTTTTGTCTCGCTGGAGAACTTTGGGCGTGAGGCGGCCGACCAGCCCATGAATGATCAGGGCCAGTCCTTGACCCAATCGCCCGCGTCACAAGGCCTGGACCTCAATCAACCCGTGCTGGACGAGCCCGCGCCCGATCTTGAGACCGGTGAAACGCTGTCGCCGCTGGCGGCGTTCCTGTCGCACGCGGCGCTGGAGGCGGGCGACAACCAGGCGCAGGCAGGGCAGGACGCCATCCAGCTCATGACGGTGCATTCCAGCAAGGGCCTGGAGTTTGACTGTGTCTTCATCACCGGCATTGAAGAAGGACTGTTTCCGCACGAAAACTCGATGAGCGACCGCGACGGCCTGGAGGAAGAACGGCGCCTGATGTACGTCGCAATTACCCGCGCGCGCAAGCGGCTGTACCTGAGCCATTCCCAAACCCGCATGTTGCATGGGCAGACGCGCTACAACCCGAAAAGCCGGTTTTTTGACGAGTTGCCAGAAGCTGCATTGAAATGGATCACGCCGAAGAATCAAGGATTTGGCACCCATGATGCTACATATTCTGGAGCTACTAATGCAGGATATACGGGGGCTAGAGGTCAATTTGACATAAATTATTCCAAATTCTCGGCTGCCCCGGTGCCGATCCAGAAGGCAACGCCAGCGCATGGCTTGCGCGTCAACATGAAGGTTTTTCACGCCAAATTTGGCGAGGGCACGGTCCAAGTCCTGGAAGGCGTAGGTGACGACGCCCGGGCCCAGATCAACTTCCCGCGCCACGGCGTCAAATGGCTGGCGCTGAGCGTGGCCAAGCTGACGCCGGTGCCTTGAGCGTTAACAGTCAAGGCGGGGCGCTTCAAACCTCCAGGTTGTCAATCAGCCTGGTCGGGCCAATTCGGGCCGCGCCCAGCAGCACCAAGCCTTCGTTTTGCGCCAGTGAGGCTACCTCGTCTGCCGTGGGCACCTGCAAGTCAGCGCGGCGCCGCACGACCAGGTAATCGGGCTGCCAGCCACGCGCCGTGAAGTCTGCCATGGCTTTCTGTTCCAATGCGGCCGTGTCAGTGGCGCCAGCACGCAGGGCTTGTGCCATGGTGCCCAGTGACAAGGACAGTTGCACGGCTTCCAGACGCTCTGTGACGCCGAGGTAGTTGTTGCGTGATGACAGGGCCAAACCATCTGTGGCGCGCAGGGTGGCACCGCCCAGCACCGCAATCGGCAGGGCGAACTGGCGCACCATGCGCCGGATCAGCATCAGCTGCTGGTAATCCTTTTGGCCAAACACCGCCACGCGCGGTTGCACGCATGCAAACAGCTTCATCACCACGGTGCAGACGCCGACAAAAAATCCGGGCCTGAAGTGGCCTTCAAGAATGTCGGCCAGCTCAGCGGGCGGCTGCACTTTGAAGGTCTGCGGCTCGGGGTAGAGCTCTTGCTCACTCGGTGCAAACAGCACATCGCAGCCAGCGGCCTGCAGCGCTTGGCAGTCGGCCTCCCAGGTGCGCGGGTAGGTGTCAAAGTCCTCGTGGGGCAAGAACTGCAGCCGGTTGACGAAGATGCTGACCACCAGCACGTCGCCCAGCGGCTTGGCCTGGCGCACCAGCGCCAAGTGCCCCTCGTGCAGATTGCCCATGGTGGGCACAAAAGCGGGGTGCTTGCAGGCGCTCAGGTGCTGGCGCAGTTCGGCGATGGTGTGGACGATAAGCATGATATTTTGTGGGACAGACCAAGATTTACACGAGGTGAAATTTGCTCTGTCTCCAACTGATGATTGAAAGTTACCAGGCGTGTAGCGCGTTTTCGGGGAAGCTGCCGTTCTTGACGGCTGCCACATAGGCTTGCATGGCTTCTCTGACGCCCGGCGCGCCGTTCATGAAGTTGCGCACAAACTTGGGCATCTTGCCCAGGTTGATGCCCAGCATGTCATGCAGAACCAGCACCTGGCCGGCGGTGCCATTGCCCGCGCCGATGCCGATGGTGGCGCAAGACTTCAGTTCCAGGGTGAGTTCGGCGGCGAGCGCAGCAGGCACCATCTCCAGCACCAGCAGCGTGGCCCCAGCGTCTTGCAGCTCATGGGCCTGGCGTTTCATCAGGGCGGCCGACTCCAGCGTCTTGCCTTGAACCCTGTAGCCACCCAGCGCATGCACGGTTTGCGGTGTCAGGCCCAAGTGGGCGCACACCGGGATGCCGCGCTCCACCAAGAAATGCACAGTATCTGCGGTCCAACCGCCGCCTTCGAGCTTGACCATGTGGGCGCCAGCCTGCATCAGCACGGCCGCGCTGCGCAGGGCCTGTTCCCGCGATTCTTGGTAGGTGCCGTATGGCATGTCGCCAATCAGCCAGGCCGTGGCCTGCGCACGGCGCAGGCCACGCGCTACGCTTTCTATGTGATAGCACATGGTTTGCAGCGACACGCCCATGGTGCTGGACAGGCCCTGGCACACCATGCCGAGCGAATCGCCAACCAGGATGCACTCCACACCGGCCGCATCGGCCACTGCGGCAAAGGTGGCGTCGTAAGCGGTGAGCATGGTGAGTTTCTCGCCGCGCGCGTGCATTTCCAGCAGGCGCGGCAAGCTGATCGGTTTGCGCACGGCCGCCGCAGCGGTCGGCGGCAGCGTGCCGTAAGGGGTGGCGCTGGTGGACTCAAGGCTGGTGTTCATGACGGCTTTCCTTCCTGCAAGTGGGCGGCAGCCTGAACCGGAATGTGCGAGCGCTGGTGCTGCAGGCGGTTGTTGGCATCAACAAACACCAGCTGCGGCTTGAATCCGGCCAACTGAGCCTCAGGGACCTGGGCAAAGGCCGCAATGATGATCAGGTCACCCACCGCCGCGCGGCGCGCTGCCGAGCCGTTGACCGAGATGATGCCGGTGCCGCGCTCGCCGCGAATGGCGTAGGTGACGAAGCGCTCGCCATTGTTAATGTTCCAGATGTGAACCTGTTCGTTTTCAAGCAGATTGGCCGCGTCGAGCAGGTCCTCGTCGATGGCGCAGGAACCTTCATAGTGCAGTTCACAGTCGGTGACGGTAACGCGGTGGATCTTGGATTTAAGCAGGGTGCGCAGCATGATGGGGATTTCCTGTGGCAGGTTGATGGCGTCTCAAGGCACCAGAATGGTTGTCTTGGCGATGACGTCGGTTTGCGGGTAATCACGACTGAAGTGCAAGCCGCGGCTCTCGTGGCGGGACTGGGCTGATCGAACGATCAGGTCTGCCACCTGCACCAGGTTGCGCAGCTCCAGCAGGTCATGGGTGACGTGAAAGGTAGAGTAAAACTCATGGATCTCGCCCTTGAGCAGCGCGATGCGGTGGGCGGCGCGCTCGAGCCGCTTGTTGGTGCGCACAATGCCGACGTAGTCCCACATAAAGCGGCGCAGCTCGTCCCAGTTGTGCGAGATCACCACAGCTTCATCCGGGTCGCTCACGCGGCTGTCGTCCCAGGCGGGCAGTTCCCTTGGCGCTGCTGGCGGGGTCTCAATGATGACCTGCGTGGCGGCGCGCGCGAACACCATGCACTCCAGCAGTGAGTTGCTGGCCAGCCGGTTGGCGCCATGCAGGCCGCTGCAGGCGGTTTCGCCGATGGCGTACAGGCCGCTCAGGTCGGCGCGGCCGTCCAGATCAGCCAGCACGCCACCACAGGTGTAGTGGGCGGCCGGCACCACCGGAATGGGCTGCTTGGAAATATCAATGCCCAGCTCGAGGCAGCGGGCATAGATGTTGGGGAAATGCGCCATCAGGAAGGCCAGCGGCTGGTGTGAAATGTCAAGATAGACGCAGTCAAAACCGCCTTTTTTCATCTCGAAGTCAATGGCGCGGGCCACGACGTCGCGCGGTGCCAGCTCGGCGCGGGCATCGTGCTGTGGCATGAAGCGCGTGCCGTCGGGCAGCAACAAGCGCCCGCCTTCGCCCCGCACCGCTTCGCTGATCAGGAAGGATTTTGCGTGCGGGTGGAACAGGCAAGTCGGGTGGAATTGAATGAACTCCATGTTTTGCACGCGGCAGCCTGCGCGCCACGCCGCGGCAATGCCGTCGCCGGTGGCCGTGTCGGGGTTTGTGGTGTACAAATAAACCTTGCCGGCACCGCCCGTGGCCAAAATGGTGTGCGGCGCCTCGAAGGTGACCACCTCATCCTTGCCCTCGTCAAGCGCATAGAGGCCCAGGCAGCGATTGGCACCGGCCTGGTGGTTGCCCAGCGGGTCCAGCTTGGCGACGGTGATCAGGTCCACCAGCGTGTGGTTCTCGAACAGCGTGATATTGGGGATTTGTCGCGCGCGTTCAATCAGGGTGTTCTGCACGGCGGCGCCAGTGGCGTCGGTCGCGTGCACGATGCGCCGGGCGCTGTGGCCGCCTTCGCGTGTCAGGTGCAGCTGACCGTCTTCTTCCGAAAAAGGCACGCCCATGGTCTGCAGCCACTCAATCGCTTTGGGCGCGTTTTCAACCACGAAACGGGTGGCTTCAAGATCGCACAAACCGGCGCCCGCGACCAGGGTGTCGTCGATGTGGGCCTGAAAGCTATCGTCTTTGTTCCAGACCGCCGCAATGCCACCCTGGGCCCAGCCGCTGGAGCCGTCATTCATGGCGCGTTTGGTGATCACGGCCACGCGTCGGGTTGGTGCCAGTAGCAAGGCTGCATTGAGCCCGGCCAGACCACTGCCAACAATCAGCACGTCAAAATGAAGCGTGGCGGTGGTGGTGGCGTTTAGGGTTTTTGCATTCATGCGGGGCTTCAGTTAAGTGAATAGGCCAGACGGACGTAGATGGGTGCAAATACTTCGGCCTGGGTGATCTCGATCAGGGTTTCCTTGGCCAGCTCAAGCATGGCGATGAAGGTCACGACCAGCACCGGCGCGCCGCTGGCCGGGTCGAACAAGTCTTCAAATTCGACAAATCTGCGCCCCTGCAATTTCTTGAGCACCAGGCTCATGTGCTCGCGCACCGACAATTCTTCACGCGTAATTTTATGGTGTTGTACCAGCCTGGCGCGCTTCAAGATCGCGTCCCAGGCTTCCTGCAGTTCGACCACACTCACATCTGGAAAGCGCGGCTGCAGCGATTGTTCAATGAACACCTGCGCCTGCAGGAAGTCGCGGCCAAACTGCGGCGCGGCGTTGAGCCGCGCGGCGGCCAGTTTCATGCGCTCGTACTCCAGCAGGCGGCGCACCAGTTCGGCACGCGGGTCTTCGGGCTCCTGCCCTTCGGCCACCCTCTTGGGCGGCAGCAACATGCGCGACTTGATTTCGATCAGCATCGCCGCCATCAACAGGTATTCGCCGGCGAGTTCCAGGTTGCGGCCGCGAATTTCTTCGACGTAGACCAGGTACTGGCGCGTCATCCCCGCCATCGGGATATCAAGAATGTTGAAGTTCTGCTTGCGGATCAGGTACAAGAGCAGGTCCAGCGGCCCTTCAAAGGCCTCCAGAAAGACCTCGAGAGCATCGGGCGGGATGTACAAGTCGCGCGGCAGCGCAAACAGCGGCTCGCCATACAGCCGGGCGACCGCGACGTGGTCCACCACGTCGGGCATGCCGGATGAATCGGGCTTGAATTGGGCCAGCAGCTCTGCGCTGTCAACCATGCCAGGCAGTCATGTTGCTATTTAATAGATAGCTACAAACCCCCTGTTTCAGAGGGCTAGAGCCCAATTTTTAGCTTAATCAACAAGAGTCTGGTAGACGTAGGCCTGTTGCTTGACCTGCGCGGCGCGGTACCCGCGCCAAGCACTCCAGTCGACCACTTTGTCCCAAAGTAGTTTCAGCCCCTGACGCTGCTTCACCACCAGCTCAGGGTTTTTGGCCTTGAGTTGATCGAGGAATTGCGTAGCTTCGGACTGGTAGAAGGGGCGATAAAAAATTTTCATGGGCTAGACCTTTCTACGGTATTTTAGCGACCTCTTGCTGCGGCAGATGGCGCTGGGAGGCGCAGTATTTTTCTGCATAGAGGATAATGCACGTTTGTCCCCGACCCTCGGGGCTTCATCAGCTATCGGATAGATAGCACTTAACCTTGGCTATGAATGACCGATTTGATGACTGAACTGACCCCCGATACCCTTCCCATGGCTTTTGCCCAGCTGCAATTGGCGGCCCCTCTGGCCCGCGCGGTCGCCGATATGGGCTACGAATCGATGACGCCGATTCAGGCCCAAGCCATTCCGGTGGTGCTGCAAGGCCGTGACGTGATGGGCGCCGCCCAGACCGGCACCGGCAAGACTGCCGCATTTGCCCTGCCTTTGCTGCAGCGCATGCTCAAGCACGAAAACACGTCGACCTCACCAGCGCGCCATCCTGTCCGCGCCTTGGTGTTGCTGCCCACACGTGAACTGGCCGACCAAGTAGCGCAAGCGATCAAAGACTACGCGGTCCATACCAACTTGCGCTGTGCCGTGGTGTTTGGCGGTATGGACATGAAGCCCCAGACGCTGGAGCTCAAGAGGGGCGTTGAGGTGCTGGTGGCCACGCCTGGGCGGCTGCTGGACCACATTGAAGCCAAGAATTGTGTGCTCAACCAGGTTGAATATGTGGTGCTCGATGAGGCCGACCGCATGCTAGACATCGGCTTTTTGCCCGACCTGCAGCGCATCCTGAGCTACTTGCCCAAGCAGCGCACCACGCTGCTGTTCTCGGCCACGTTCTCATCCGAGATCAAGCGCTTGGCCAGCAGCTATCTGCAGAACCCGGTGACGATTGAAGTGGCGCGTTCCAACGCCGCCGCATCCACTGTGGAACAACATTTCTACAGTGTGGATGCGGACGACAAGCGCCATGCCTTGCACCAGATTCTGAAGTCACGCGGCATGAAGCAGGCCTTTGTGTTTGTTAATAGCAAGCTCGGCTGCGCGCGCCTGGCCCGATCCCTCGAACATGAGGGTCTCAAGACCACGGCGCTGCATGGTGACAAGAGCCAGGATGAGCGCTTGAAGGCTCTAGAAGCCTTTAAAAGCGGTGAAGTCGATTTGCTGGTTTGCACCGATGTGGCCGCGCGCGGCCTGGACATCAAGGACGTGCCTGCGGTCTTCAACTTTGACGTTCCCTTCAATGCCGAAGACTACGTGCACCGCATTGGCCGCACCGGGCGCGCTGGCGCTGCGGGCCTGGCCGTCAGTTTTGTGGCCAAGAGTGACCTTCGGTTGGTGTCGGACATTGAGAAACTGCTCAATACCAAGATCGAACTCGAAGCCATTGAATTTGACGAAAACCTGCCCGACATCCACAAGCAGGGCCGCATCAACGACGGCCACCGCATGTATGCCGAAGGGGCGCAACACGACTCCCGCCATGGCACCCATCGGGCCGGCTCCTTGCGTGACGTGGCGCATGAAGGTCAATTTGCCCGGCCTGAGCGAGCACTTCGGCGGGATTTTTCTCGACCGACGTCAGCGCCGCGTGACCCGTTTTTTGACAAGCCCTACGAACCGTCGGTGGCTAAAACAGAGGCGCCGTCCTGGGAGGCCGCTGCAGGCCGGCAGGGTGCGCGCACCGTGTCCGCCAACATCAAGTCCAAACGTCGGGTTGCAGCGCTGTTCAAATCGGCGTAATGCGGTTGGCCTTGTCATTGCGTTTCAAAATCGTGCACGACAAGGCGAGACAACAATGGCAGGGATGACCTTGAAATGGAATCAGTCGGGTTTCTGGGCTTGTGAACAATTGACCTGAATTAACTCCTGCTGCAATTGCCCGTTGACGCTCTCCAAGTGCAAAGCGCTTAAGGCACCCCCCCACACGCAGCCAGTATCGAGCGACAGCACATCAGGGCGCCCCAGCCAGCCCAAGGTGGACCAGTGACCAAATGCCAGCATCACGTCCGAGGTCTGGCGGCCCGGCACCTCAAACCATGGCAGATAGCCGGGCGGCGCCGCATCGAGCCCGCCGGTGACGTCATATTCCATATGTCCCGTCGGTGTACAAAAACGCAGGCGCGTGAGCGCGTTCACGACTACGCGCAAGCGATCCGTTCCGCGCAAGGCATCATCCCAATGATCGGGTTGATTGCCATACATTTGCTGCAAGAACTCGCCCAGCGTAGCACTGCGCAGCACCGACTCCACTTCCCTCGCCAGGGCCATGGTTTGGGTTGCGGTCCAGCTCGGCAGAACGCCGGCGTGCACCATGAGGATTTCACGCCCGGCGACCTGTTCCAGTATCGCCATGCGTTGCCACTTGAGCCAGTCCAGCATCGCCTGGCGGTCGGGTGCCTCCAGAATGTCATGGAGTGTGTCTTTGCGGCTCGGTTGGCGCACACCGTGGGCGATCGCCAGCAGATGCAGGTCATGATTGCCCAGCAGACATTGCGCGCAAGCGCCATAGCCCATCAGGCGGCGCAACACACCGGCCGAGTCCGGCCCGCGGTTCACCAGATCGCCCAAAAGGAACAGGGTGTCTCGGCTCGGGGAGAAAGAAATTTTGTCCAGCAAGCGCTGCAAGGCGCTGTCGCAGCCCTGCACGTCGCCAATCAAGTAAAGTGCCATGGTGTTTATTCTCGCCTGTGATTCATGGAAATTCTGCTGATTGCCTTTCTAACCTTGCTCAATGGCGTGTTTGCCATGTCAGAGCTGGCATTGGCCGGCAGCCGAAAAGCGCGCCTCAATGCCATGGCCGAAGCGGGTGACAAAGGTGCAGATGCCGCGCTGTCGCTGCTGGAAAACCCGAATCATTTCTTGTCCACGGTGCAGGTTGGCATCACCTCCATCGGCGTGCTCAACGGCATCGTGGGGGAGGCGGCGTTCAGCCCCGATGTGGCGGCGTGGCTGCATGGCTGGGGTGTGGCTGACAAAGCCGCCGCCATTTCTGCAACGGCGATTGTGGTCACCTTGATTACTTTCATCACCATCATCTTTGGCGAGTTGGTGCCCAAACGCATTGGCCAACTGTACCCAGAAATTGTGGCGCGTGCGGTCGCAAGACCCATGATGTGGCTGGCCGCCGCAGCCGCTCCCTTTGTTAGCTTGCTGTCAGCCACCACTGCTGCGGTGCTCAAATTGCTGCGCATCGACACGACCGGCGCGCGCGCGGTGACTGAAGAGGAAATTACCGCCAGTCTCGAAGAAGGCGTTGACGCCGGCGTGATCGAGGAGCACGAACACCAGATGGTGCAAAACGTGTTTCGACTGGATGACCGGCCCCTGACCTCGCTGATGGTGCCGCGCACAGACGTGGAATGGCTTGATGCTGCCAGTTCGGTGGCGGACGGCCTGAAACGGGCCGGCGCGGGCGGCGAGAGAGGAGCTCATTCCTGGTACCCGGTGTGTCGCGGCTCACTCGATGACGTGATTGGCAAGATCAGTGTGGCGCGGCTGCTGCAGCTGGGCCTGGATGCGCCGGGCACACTTGAGGGCTACGTCACCCCGGCCACCTTTGTGCCAGAGACGCTCAGCGGCATGGAGTTGCTGGAGCAGTTCCGTGCCAAAGCGGGACGCTTTGTGTTGGTGGTGGACGAGTATGGCGTGGTGCAGGGCTTGTTGACCCCGCGCGACTTGCTGGAGGCCATTACCGGGGAATTGCAGCCAGGCGCACAGATTGATGCATGGGCTACGCGGCGCGACGATGGTTCCTGGCTGCTTGATGGCCTGATGCCGGTAGGTGAACTCAAGGTCCGCTTGGGGATTGATGACCTGCCTGAAGAAGACCGCGGCCGCTACAACACGGTGGCGGGACTGCTGATGTCGGTGTCGGGCCATCTACCCGCGCTGGGTGAGCGCATTGCCTGCGCCGACTGGCAGTTTGAAGTGCTGGATCTGGATGGCAAGCGCATTGACAAGGTGCTAGCCAGCCCGCTGGCTGCTAGCGCAGCGCCAGAATAACCGCCGCGCTAGCCGCGTGTGAGAATGCAGTTGCGCCCGCCCAGCTTGGCGTCATACAGCATTTCATCGGCCTCATTGACCAGCGCTTCAGCGTTGCGAGTGCTGGGGAAATGCGACACGCCGGCCGAAAAAGTGGAGTTGAACCAGCGATCCTCGAACGGGTGTCGGATGCGACTGAAATCAACCCGGATGCGGTCAAGAATGTCAAACGCTTGATTGAAATCGGAGCCGGGCAAGATCACCAAAAACTCCTCGCCACCATAGCGCCCGACTAGATCGGTCTTGCGCAGGCGTTGTTTGAGCAGCCAGGCGAGGCTGCGAATTACCTGGTCGCCGATCGGATGGCCATAGGCATCATTCACGGCTTTGAACTGGTCAATGTCAATCATGGCCACGGCGACCTGTTTGCCGCTGCTATTGGCCTCATCAATCGCCGCGTTCAGTTTTTCTTTGATGGTGCGGTGGTTGAACAGGCCGGTCAGACCGTCGTTCTGCATCGAGCGGCGCAGCGCCCGGTAGCGTTCGATCTTGCTCTTGACCACCGCGTTGAGGAAGACCGGATTAAAGGGCTTGGTCAGGAAATGATCCCCGCCCAGGCGCAGCGCGTCGACCTGAAGCGCCATATCGCCATCGCCCGACAGATAGACCACCGGCGTCGAGAGGAACTCGGCGTGCTGGCGAATGACGCGGGTTGCTTCTACACCGGTGCAGTCTGGCATGTACATGTCCATCAGCACCAGGTCCGGTCGAAATTGGCGCAGTCCATTGAGCACGTCGGCCGGGTTGGCCACGGCGAAGGACTCTATGCCACTTTGTTTGAGCGTGCGCTGGATCGACATGCTGGCCGTCGGCGAGTCCTCCACCACCAACACACGGTAGGGCGGCTCCTCTTCATTGTTGCAGTGTTCGATGATCCGGCCCAGAATGGTCGACTGCGGCGTGGTCGCAGCAAAGCAGAGGTCGCAGCCCGCGCGCAGCATGACCTTGATGCTGTTGAAATCCGCCTGCTGCGTGTACACCAGCAGTTTGCTGGCTGAAAAACGGGTGCGCAAGGCCTGTATATGCTCGCACGCGCTTGCCAGCGCCAAGTCGCGGGTGTCAAGCAGCAAGATGCTCGGCTCTTGCGCCTCGCAGGGGACGCCTTGCCAGGGGTGTGGCTCGGCCTGGATGCCGAAGTAGGTGAGTTGCGTCATCAGCGCGCGCCAGGAGTTGGCGCTGTTGCCAATGAACCAGATTCGTTGTGTTGGGTTAAGACTGCAGGCAGTGCCCGCTTCCTGGGTCTCGCGCCGCTGTTCCACCGAGTGGGTGTTGCCGTCGATGAAATGCGTGACCCTAACGCCAAGCAACTCGATCTGGGTGCACAACTCGTTCAGGGTATCGACCGACATCTGGTGCTTGTCCGCTTCATCAAACAGCGCCAGCACCTTGTGCTCCAAATGGTGCGACAACTGGTGCAGCCCAGACAGACTCTGGTTCTGCAGGAAGTCGGAAAAACTCGACAGGCACACCGCAAACTCGACGAAGGGCTCAAAGTCGGGCGACTTGAGGTAAGTCCACCACTTGAAGAGCAGTTCATCGCTTTTCTTTTTCAGATCAGCCGGTGGGCAAGACATCCGTTTTCCTTCGTGTGCAGCTTAAGATTATGACAGTCCGGTCTTGGTGCGCTCGCTGCTTTGCTGGTCATTCTCAGTTTTTGATCGATCACCTCACGCGGGCCGTGTACGATGAAGCACCATGAAAGTTGACCCCACCATCGTCCAAATGTCGGCCGAAAATGTGCGAGCTGAAGTGTTAGCGCGCCCACCGGCCTTCAAGCTTGATCCCGGCATTCTTCAAAAAATAAAGCAGCAGGTGCCGATCTTCAAAGGCATGACGCCAGACTGTCTAATGCGCACGTTGGCGATGGCGGAGTATTTCTCGGTCAAGGCCGGCGAGGTGCTGTTCAATGAGCAAGATATTGGCGAGTCGTTCTTTGTGCTGATCGCCGGCGAAGTCCGGGTTGAGAAGCTGCGTAACGGCCATGCGGTCGAACTGGCCCTCCTCAGCGCCGGCCAATGCGTGGGCGAGATGGCGCTGGTGAGCAAGGAGTTGCGCTCTGCGACGGTGCGCGCGACTCGTGACACCGTGACCATGCGTTTCTATCGCGAACTCATTGATACGAACCCAGAAAGCGCACACGTGATCTACCGCAATATCGCCAGCATTCTCGCCAGCCGCCTGGAGGACTCCAGCGTGATGCTGGCCGATCTGGCGGGGCGCAATACAAACTTTTGAGTCCAGATGACGATTTTGCTTGCGCCCATGGAGGGCTTGTTGGACTTTGTACTGCGTGACATTCTGACCCGCGTCGGCGGCGTGGACCGCTGCGTGTCCGAATTCATCCGCGTCACCAATACCTTGCTGCCCGAGCAGGTGTTCACGCGCGTGGTGCCTGAGCTTCACAATGGCGGGTGTACCTTTGCGGGCGTGCCGGTGCGGCCCCAATTGCTGGGCTCCGACCCGGTTTGCCTGGCAGAGAATGCCG
This sequence comes from Burkholderiales bacterium, assembly GCA_038215405.1. GTDB lineage: Bacteria > Pseudomonadota > Gammaproteobacteria > Burkholderiales > Burkholderiaceae_C > Rhodoferax. The sequence continues at coordinate 86,810 of JBBQQX010000002.1, read as the reverse complement.
CCCGCCTGGCCACCCTGGGGCCACCCGGCATTGACATGAACTTTGGTTGCCCGGCCAAAACAGTCAATCGCCATGGTGGCGGGGCGGCCTTGCTTGATGAGCCCGAGTTGCTCTGGACGATCGTGGCCGCGGTGCGCCGCGCCGTCCCGGCGGCCATGCCGGTGTCGGCCAAGATGCGCCTTGGCGTTCATGATGATTCACGTGCGCTGGAATGCGCACTCGCGCTGGAAGCGGGGGGCGCCAGTGAGTTGGTGGTGCACGCCCGTACCAAGGCCGACGCCTACCGCCCGCCGGCCTACTGGGAACGAATTGCCGACATTCGCGCCGAGCTTCGCATCCCGGTGGTGGCCAATGGCGAAATCTGGAATGTGCAAGACGCGCTGCGCTGTCGCGCGGTGTCGGGCTGTGACAGCTTGATGTTGGGCCGTGGCATGGTGACCGACCCGGGCTTGGCCCTGGCTGTTCAAGCGGCGATGGCAAGCCCGCATGCCAATGCGGACTGTTGGGCGCACGCGGGTTCCGGATCAACTGAGAGCGCCAGCCCGGCGCTGCACCCGGTCGTCCATTGGCAAACGCTGTTGCCATTCATTGCCGACTTTTGGCGCCTGGTGTGTACCAGGCTGGAGCGTCGCCAGCAGGCAGGTCGGCTCAAGCAATGGCTCAACTTCCTGCGTCGCCATCACCCCGAAGCCGAGCTCGCTTATGGGGCGCTGCGCACGCTCAGCGAGCCCGCTGACATCGACCGGTGGCTGGCCTTGCAGTGAACGCCACCGGGCACGCCAATCGCAGATTTTGCTCAGCCGTGTTTGTTCAAGCAGAGGCCAATACAGCGCAATGAATCGATTACCATCCATGCGCTCAGGAGTCTCTATGTTTGCAAATATTCGCATCACGCACCGTTTTATCGCGGTCGTCGTCATTTTTTCGGCCGCCATGTGGGCCGTGATAGGTGTCAGTTACTGGGGCCAGGTGTCGGCCCGGGACAGCATCAAGACCTTGCACGACGACGCGATGCAGCCAGCGCTGCTAGCGGATCAGTCGATAGACAGGCTCGTGCAAAACCGCGTCCAGGTGTTGTTTGCATTTCAGCATGCACCCGACGGGCCGCTAGTCTCTGTCCATGAGCATCCGACCCGCCTTCATACCGACACTATTGCCGCCAATCGCGCTGAAGCTGACCGGGTTTTTCAGTTGATGGAATCCACGGTGGCCAGCTCTGAAGAAAAAGCGATATTTGAGGCCGCCAAGGTGAGCTGCCTCGCCTGGCGCGTCAAGCTGGACCAGGTGGTCAGCGCCATCAATTCGGGCGACTTCAGCCCGGCGATCATGGCAGCGTTCCTCAAGGCTGGCCGCGAAGAAGGTGAAGCCGCAGTCAAGGCCTTAGGGGTTTACCGCGACTACCAGGTGACACAGGCCAGCGAGGCCTATGCGACTGCTCAGAATCGCTTTAGCAGAGCGCTGATCTTGTTCGGATTTGTTATTTTCATCGCTGCCACGCCAGCAACATGGCTGACCCTCACGCTGCTCAAACGCATGCGCCTGGGGTTCAAATTGGCCAACGAAACGGCGACCGCCATTGCCGGGGGTGATTTGACCCATGTCGTGCCGCACACCGGTCGAGACGAGATCGGCAAGCTGCTGTTTCACATGGAAACCATGCGCGGCAAACTGCAGCACGTCATCGGCCAAGTGCGCGAAGGCTCTGATTCCATCGCCAGCGCCGCCAGTGAGGTCGCGACCGGCACGCTGGATTTGTCCAGACGCACCGAGGAACAAGCCAGCTCGCTCGAGAAAACCGCCTCCGCCTCTGAGGAATTGACCAGCACGGTGCAGAACAATGCCGACAATGCCGCCCAGGCGAACCAGCTCGCAGCATCCGCATCAAGCGTGGCCAGTCGCGGCGGCGCCGTGGTGGCGCAAGTGGTCGACACCATGGAAGCCATCAACACTTCATCGCGCAAGATTGTGGACATCATTGCCGTGATCGACGGCATCGCTTTCCAGACCAATATCCTGGCGCTCAACGCCGCTGTGGAGGCAGCCCGTGCCGGTGAGCAGGGCCGCGGTTTTGCCGTGGTGGCCGCTGAAGTGCGCAGCCTGGCGCAACGCAGTGCCGAAGCGGCCAAGGAGATCAAGACCTTGATTTCAGATTCGGTGCAAAAGGTGGGCGTCGGCACGGCCCAGGTGGCCGAAGCTGGCGCCACCATGCAGGAGATCGTCACCGGCATCCAGCGCGTGGCAGGTATCGTGGGGGAAATTGCCCTGGCCAGCCGCGAGCAGTCCGCCGGCATTGCCCAGATCAACCAGGCCGTCACGCATCTGGACGGTGTGACGCAGCAAAACGCCGCGCTGGTCGAGCAGACCTCGGCGGCGTCCAACGCCTTGCAGGAGCAGGCGCGCGAACTGGCGGTGTTGGCCGCCTCGTTCAAGCTGGAGCAGCACGCTGGCAACGGCAACAGCCAAGCCAGCTTGCGTTTGCGCTAGCGCCCCCGTGCGGTCAGGGTGTGACCGTCTTTTCTCATTCAGTCAATGCCTTGTGGGCCTTGACTCAGTGCCCATCCCCCACCGGAACGCAACTGCAAAATAAATTGCGGTCACCATAGACGTTGTCGATGCGGCCCACCGGCACCCAGTATTTGGACCGCTTCAAGCCGGGCACCGGGAACGCGGCCAACTCGCGCGAGTAGGGTCGGTCCCAGGCATCGCCCAGCAGTGATGCAGCGGTATGCGGCGCGTGGCTCAGCGGGTTATTGCCCTGCGGCCAGACACCTTGCTCGACCTTGGTAATCTCTTCGCGGATGGCGATCATGGCGTTGATGAAGCGGTCCAACTCATCGAGCGTTTCGCTCTCGGTGGGCTCCACCATCAGCGTGCCGGGCACCGGAAAGCTCAGCGTGGGCGCGTGAAAGCCATAGTCCATCAGGCGTTTGGTCACGTCTTCAGCCGTCACGCCATGGACACCGCCGCTGCTCTCTTTCAAGGGGCGCAAATCCAGAATGCACTCGTGCGCCACGCGGCCGGGCTTGCCCTCGGAAGAAATGCTGGTGTACAGCGTGGGGTAATGGTCTTTGAGCCGCACGCTGATGTAATTGGCGCTCAAGATGGCGACCTCGGTGGCCGCCTTGAGGCCAACAGCGCCCATCATGCGGCAGTACATCCAGCTGATGGGCAAGACCGCAGCGTTGCCGAGCGGCGCTGCCGATACCGCACCGACGCCATGACCGGGCAAGTACGGCACCAGATCAGCCACCACACACACAGGCCCGACACCGGGGCCGCCGCCGCCGTGCGGGATGCAGAAGGTTTTGTGCAAGTTCAGGTGGCTCACGTCGCCACCAAATTCACCCGGCGCGGCCAGGCCGACCAACGCGTTCATGTTGGCGCCATCGACATACACGCGCCCGCCATGGGAATGCACCAGGGCGCACAGGTCTTTCACGCTGGTCTCAAACACGCCGTGGGTGCTGGGGTAGGTGATCATCATCGCGCCCAGGTTGGCGCTGTGCTGCTCGCACTTGGCCTTCAAGTCAGCCATGTCGACATTGCCATTGGCATCACAGCTTGTGACCACCACCTTGAAACCCGCCATCGCGGCGCTGGCCGGGTTGGTGCCATGTGCGCTTGAGGGGATCAGGCAGATGTTGCGGTGGCCCTCGCCGCGTGCAGCATGAAAACCACGAATCGCCATCATGCCGGCGTATTCACCCTGACTGCCGGCGTTGGGTTGCAGGCTGATGCCGGCGTAGCCGGTGGCCTGGCACAGCCAGGCGCGCAGTTGCTCGTCCAGCTCGGCATAGCCCGCGCGCTGTTCGGCCGGGCAAAACGGGTGGATGGCGGCAAACTCGGGCCAGGTGATGGGGATCATCTCGCTGGTGGCGTTGAGCTTCATGGTGCAACTGCCCAGCGGGATCATGCTGCGGTCCAGCGCCAGGTCAAAGTCAGACAGGCGCCGGATGTAGCGCAGCATGCCGGTTTCACTGTGGTGGCTGTTGAACACCGGGTGCGTCAGGTAGGCGCTGGTGCGCAGCAGGGCAGCGGGCAGCAGGGGGGTGGCGCCCGGTTCGAAGTCGCTGAGCTGCGGCACCGCCTGGCCGGGCTTGGCAAAGAAGCCCCAGAGCGCCTGCACATCCGCGCGGGTGCTGGTCTCATCCAGCGACACACTTAAGGAAATATTTGAAGCAAATCGCAGGTTGGCCCCCGCGGATAGGGCGTTAGCAGCTATTAAACTTGTAGCATCTCCGGTGTCAAGCGTCAGCGTGTCAAAGGCGCTGGCGTTGGCGCTGCGGTAGCCCATGGCGAGCAAACCTTGCGCCAGGACCGCCGTCAAGGCCGCCACGCGCTGCGCGATGCGCCTCAAGCCGACGGGGCCGTGGTAAACGGCGTACATGCTGGCGATCACCGCGGGCAGCACCTGCGCGGTGCAGATGTTGGAGGTGGCTTTTTCGCGGCGAATGTGCTGCTCCCGTGTTTGCAGCGCCAACCGGTAAGCCGGGTTGCCGTGCACGTCGATGCTGACGCCGACCAGTCGGCCCGGCATGGTGCGTTTGTGCTCGTCCCGGCACGCCATGTAGGCGGCGTGCGGGCCGCCGTTGCCCATCGGCATGCCAAAGCGCTGCGTGCTGCCGATGGCGATGTCGGCACCGAGTCCGCCGGGGGCGGCAAGCAGGGTCAATGCCAGCAGGTCGGCCGCCATGATGACGATGCCGCCTTTGGCTTTGACCGCCGCAATCAGGGCGCGGTCATCGCGCACCAGGCCGCTCACGCCAGGGTATTGCAGCAGCACCGCAAAGCTGTCCTGGCTCAAGGCCTCATCGCCGCTGCACAGCTTGACCTCGATGCCCAGCGGTTCGGCGCGGGTCTGGATCACGGCCAGCGTTTGCGGCAAGACCTCGCGGTCCACCAAAAAAGTGGTCGATTTGGACTTGCTGGCGCGCAGCGCCATGGTCATGGCCTCGGATGCGGCGGTGGCTTCGTCCAGCATCGAGGCATTGGCCATCGGCATCCCGGTCAGGTCCATCACCATGGTCTGAAAGTTGACCAGCGCCTCCATGCGACCCTGGCTGATCTCGGCCTGGTAGGGCGTGTACGCGGTGTACCAGGCGGGGTTTTCGAGAACATTGCGCAGAATCACGCCGGGCGTGTGGGTGCCGTAATAGCCTTGGCCGATGTAGCTCTTAAACACCTTGTTCTTGGCTGCCATCGCCTTGAGTTCGGCCAGTGCGGCCACCTCAGAAATGGGTGCGGGGATGTCCATCGGCTGGCTGCGGGCGATGGAGCGCGGCACGATCTCATCAATGAGTTCGTCGCGTGATGCAGCAGCCACGACTTTGAGCATCACGGCTTCGTCGGCCGCATCAATGCCAATGTGGCGGGCGATAAACTCGCACGAGTTTTCCAGTTCGCCCAAAGGCGAAAGTGCATTTTGAGTCATGGTGGTCGGTCCGGGTCAGTGCGCGTCGGCGGCGTAGCTGGCGTAGCTGGTTTCGTCCATCAGCGTGTCCAGGTCGGCCGGATTGGCCAGTTTGACCTTGAAGAACCAGCCCGCGGCGAGCGGGTCGCTGTTGGCCAATGAGGGATCGGCGCGCAGGGCTTCATTGACTTCCACGACTTCGCCGTTGGCGGGCATGTAAATGTCAGCGGCGGCCTTGACCGATTCGACCACGGCGACGGCGGCTTTTTGCGCGTAGGTCTTGCCGACTTCGGGCAGGTCGACAAACACCACGTCGCCCAAGGCGTCTTGCGCGTGCTGGGTGATGCCGACGGTACCGAGGTTGCCGTCAATGTTGATCCATTCGTGGTCGGGGGTGTATTTGATGGTCATGAGCGTTCTCTTGAGCTAGAAGTTGAAAGGGACAAGGGGTTTGGCGAATTGCAGATTGCGAATGACGAAAGAGCGGGCGGGGACGGGCCTAACCACGGAAGTAGTTGGTTGGCACAAACGGCATCGCCACCACCTCCATGGGCACCGGCTTGCCGCGCACCATGGCGTTGACGCGCGTGCCCAAGGTGGCGAGCTCAGGCGGTACATAGCCCATGGCGATGGGCTGGTCGATGGTTGGGCCGAGCAAGCCGCTGGTGACTTCGCCAATGCGCTGACCCTGCAAGTTCTGCAGTTCTGTAGGCTCACGCACCGGAATCCGCTCCAGTGCCAAAAGTCCAACACGTTTTCGGGTTGCAGCCCCCGTCCCACCTGCGAGTTGCGCTAGTATTTTTGCAGCACCCGGAAAACCACCGGCGCGCGTGCCACCGCTGCGGCGCACCTTCTGCATGGCCCATTGCAGACTGGCTTCAACCGGTGTGGTCGTGCTGTCAATGTCGTTGCCATACAGCGGCAGACCGGCTTCCAGTCGCAGTGAGTTGCGTGCGCCCAGCCCAATCGGTTTGACTTCAGGTTGCGCCAGCAGCGCTTGCGCCAGCGCTTGCGCCTGGGAGTCGAGCACTGAAATCTCAAAGCCGTCTTCGCCGGTGTAGCCGCTACGGGTCAGGAAGACGTCAATGCCTTGTTCGCCCGTTTGAATGGTGAAATTACCTCCGGTCATGAACACCAACTTCTCCACGCCCGGCGCCAGACGCGACAAGGCGGTTACGGCAAGCGGCCCCTGCAGTGCCAGTAAGGCACGCTCCGGCATGGGGATGACCTGACAGCGACTGCCGATCTTGGCCTGAATGTGCGCGATGTCACCCGCCTTGCAGGCGCCGTTGACGATGACAAAAATATCTGCGCCCCGGTTGACGAACATCAGGTCGTCGATAATGCCGCCCGCTTCATTGAGCAGCAGGCCGTAGCGCTGTTTGCCTACCGGCAAATCGATCACATCGACCGGAATCAGGCTCTCCAACGCGGCGCCAGCTTCGGGCCCGACCAAGCGCAACTGGCCCATGTGGGATACGTCAAACAGGCCGGCAGCGGTGCGTGTGTGTTTGTGTTCAAACATCAGGCCGGCCGGGTACTGCACCGGCATGCAATAGCCGGCGAAGGGCACCATGCGGGCACCGAGCGACACATGCAGGTCGTTGAGCGGGGTTTTAGAGAGGTTGTCGGACGTGGTCGTCATCAGCGAACTCCTGCAAAGGAAAAGGGGCAAGTCAAATACCACGGCCTCGACCAATGTCGAAAGCCATGGGCTGCCGCCGCTGTCCGCTTTACCTGAGAGATTCGCCGCCTCCAGACACGCCTGCGGTGTTGGCTTCGGGTTGCTCCTTCGGTGGATCGCCCTGGCGCCCTAGCGCCAGCGGTGACCTCTCTCCAGTGGGGAATCACGCCAAGGTCTTGCGACCTTTGAAGTGTTTGTCAGTCCTTTTGCCTGAGCGTTCAAACTGCTGCGATCAGCAACTCTGCGCCTTCGGCGGCCACCTCACGGGGCTGGCTCTCTCCTGACCCGGCGGATTTTACAACTACATTCCCGCGTAATTCGGCCCGCCGCCGCCTTCGGGCGTGACCCAGACGATGTTTTGCGTTGGGTCCTTGATGTCGCAGGTCTTGCAGTGCACGCAGTTGGAGGCGTTGATCTGCAGGCGATCGGTGCCGTCATCGTTCTTGACGAACTCATAGACCCCGGCCGGGCAGTAGCGCGCCTCGGGTCCCGCAAATTTGGCCAGGTTGATGGCGACCGGCACGCTGGCATCTTTCAGCGTCAGGTGCGCGGGTTGATTTTCTTCATGGCTGACGTTGCCGATGAAGACGCTGCTCAAGCGGTCAAAGGTGAGCTTGCCGTCGGGCTTGGGATAAACAATCGGCTGGCACTCGGCAGCGGGTTTCAGGTACGCGTGATCCGGCTTGTCGCGGTGAACGGTCCAGGGCATGTTGCCGCCCAGACCGAACTGCTCCATGCCATTCATCAGCGTGCTGATGCGCAAGCCGTACTTGAACCAGGACTTGAAGTTGCGCGATTTGTTGAGTTCGGTGAAAACCCAACTGTTCGCAAAAGCCTCGGGGTACGCGGCCAGTTCATCATGCTGGCGACCGGCCATGACGGCGTCAAAGGCCGCCTCGGCTGCCAGCATGCCGGTCTTGATGGCGGTGTGGCTGCCCTTGATGCGGCTCACGTTCATGAAGCCGGCTTCGCAGCCGACCATGGCGCCGCCCGGGAATACCGTCTTGGGCAGTGCCAGCAAACCACCGGCAGTGATGGTGCGTGCGCCGTAGGCCAGCCGCTTGGCGGTCACCTCGCCTTGTGCGTTTTCAAAATACCAGCGCACATTGGGGTGCGTTTTCCAGCGCTGGAACTCCTCGAACGGACTCAGGTAGGGATTCTGGTAATTCAGCCCGGTGATGAAGCCCAAGGCGATCTTGTTGTCCGGCATGTGGTACATGAAGGAGCCGCCGTAGGTGCTGTTGTCCAAGGGCCAGCCGGCCGTGTGCATGGCAAAGCCGGGCTGGTGGCGCGAGGGGTCCACCTCCCACAACTCCTTGATGCCCAAACCGTAGCCTTGCGGGTCGCAGCCCTCGTCGAGTTTGTACTTGGCAATCAGCTGGCGCCCGAGGTGCCCGCGCGAGCCTTCGGCAAAAATCGTGTACTTGGCCAAGAGCTCCATGCCGATCTGGAAATTCTCGCCGGGCTCGCCTTCCTTGTTGACGCCCATGTTGCCCGTGGCCACGCCTCTGACAGCGCCCTGCTCGGTGTACAGCACTTCAGCGGCGGCAAAACCGGGGAATATCTCCACCCCCATGTTTTCAGCCTGGGTGCCCAGCCAGCGCGTGAGTTCGCCCAGGCTGATGATGTAATTGCCGTGGTTATGGCTGCATTTGGGCAGCAAAAAGTTGGGGGTGCGGTAGCCTGATTTCTCACTCAGGAACATCATCGCGTCGTCCGTCACGGGCTGGTTCAGGGGCGCGCCCATCGCCTTCCAGTCGGGGAACAGCTCGTTCATGGCAATCGGGTCCATGATGGCGCCCGAGAGAATGTGGGCGCCTGGCTCGGCGCCTTTTTCCAGCACCACCACCGACAGCTCCTTGCCTTTTTCCGTCGCAAGTTGCTTCAGACGTATGGCGGTGGCCAGACCAGCGACGCCGCCGCCAACCACCACCACGTCGTATTCCATCGCCTCTCTGGGGCCGAACTGGGCCAGGATTTCCTGATTTGTCATAAGTTATCTCGCTTGATAATGGGGCTTGGTCCGGAAATGGACCGCGACCCGTGATTGTCGAACGCAAAAATGATTTTAGGCGTTCAATTTGAAAAATAGAACGATCGTTCTTTTTGTTATGGATGGAGACTCTCTAAATGGCTTACAGCATTGATCTTTCCGGCCGTGTGGCTTTTATATCCGGCGCCTCCAGTGGGCTCGGTGCCCAGTTTGCCAAGACCCTGGCCAGTGCCGGGGCCGCCGTCGTGCTGGCGAGTCGCCGAGTTGACAAGCTCAAAGACTTGCGCGCCGAAATCGAAGGGCAGGGGGGCGACGCCCATGTGCTGGAACTCGATGTCACCGACTTCGGCTCCATCAAGTCGGCCGTGGCGCATGCCGAGACTGAAGTCGGCTCGATTGACATCCTGGTCAACAACTCGGGCGTCAGCACCACGCAGCGCCTGCAAGACGTGTCCCCCGCGGACTATGACTTCATGTTCGACACCAACGTCAAAGGTGCCTTCTTTGTGGCGCAAGAGGTCGGCAAGCGCATGCTCGCGCGCGCCAAAGGCTCGGCGCCCGGCACCTACACCGGGGGGCGCATCGTCAACATTGCCTCGATGGCGGGCTTGCGCGTGCTGCCACAAATCGGGGTGTATTGCATGAGCAAGGCGGCGGTGGTGCAAATGACGCGTGCCATGGCGCTGGAATGGGGCAAGTTTGGCATCAACGTCAACGCTATTTGCCCGGGCTACATTGACACCGAAATCAACCACCATCACTGGAGCACCGAGCAGGGGCAAAAGCTGGTGCAAATGCTGCCGCGCAAACGCGTCGGGCAAGCCAAAGACCTTGACGCCGTGCTGGTGATGCTGTGCTCGGACCAAAGCCATTTCATCAACGGCGCGGTGATCTCGGCGGACGATGGTTTTGGTGTCTAGGAATATGGCCCCCACGCTTGTCACTTCGTGTGCTGCGCTGCCCCCCGAGGGGGTGAATTTCCCTTGGGGCGGCCCGGCGGGGAATGTGGCCCCCACGCTTGTCACTTCGTGTGCTGCGCTGCCCCCAGAGGGGGTGAATGTCCCTTGGGGCGGCCCGGCGGGAAATGTGGCCCCCACGCTTGTCACTTCGTGTGCTGCGCTGCCCCCCGAGGGGGTGACTGTCCCTTGGGGCGGCCCGTCGGAAAATTGTGAATGCTGAAAGGCATTCTGGCCGGGCTGGCGGCGGGCGCCTTGTGGGGCATGGTGTTTGTGGTGCCGCGCATCACGTCAGGGCTGTCATCGGTTGACCTCACCGCCGGGCGTTTTGTCAGCTTTGGCGTCATGTCGGCGCTGTCGATGGCCTTCACCTGGGCGAGTCACAAATTACCGACAGCGCGCCAAGCCGTCACGGCGATCGGCATGAGCCTGATCGGCGCCACCGGCTACTACCTGCTGCTTGCGCTGGCGATTGAGCGCGCCGGCACCGAGGTGCCCACGCTGATCATTGGCACGATTCCGCTGTGGGTCATGCTGCTGGGCAAACCACTGGGCTTGAAATGGTCGGCCCTGATGCCTGGCCTGCTGCTCACCGCCACCGGTCTGGCGTTGATGATGAACGCCACGCTCACAGCGGCGCCCCTGGAGGCTTTGGCGAAGGTGCCGCAGGCCCCGCAGTTCTGGTCAGGCGTGGCCCTGGCCACGGCGGCGATGTTGTGCTGGACAGCGTTTGCCATCCTGAATGCGGCCTGGCTCAAGCGCCACCCACAGGTCAGCGCCACCGAATGGACCAACTGGCTCGGCATTGCCACCGGCGCAAGCGCGGCGCTGCTCTGGCTGGTCGCGGGTTCAGAGCAAAAAGTGCTGCTAGCCCTCGAACAGCCTGCGCAGGCAGCTATTATTTGCATAGCAACCGGGGTGGGCTCCGCCTGGGCCGCAAGCATTTTGTGGAACATCGCCAGCCAGCGCTTGAGCGTCAGCTTGTGCGGTCAACTGATCGTGAGCGAGACCTTGTTTGCCCTGCTGTACTCGTTTGTGTGGGACGGCGCGTGGCCGGGCGCGCTGCAGTGGGCTGCCGCCCTGTTGTTCACGCTGGGTATTCTGGCCAGTATCCGGGCGCATCGATGAAGGCATGGAGCAATATCAATGTGCAGCGCGGCAACCGCAAACGCTGGGTCGGCGCCGCTGGCTCGCTCAGTGCGCGGTTGGCAGGTGCGGGGCAGCGCTTCAGTGTGCAGGTGTTGAATCAAGGCCTGCAGCCGCTGCACCCCGATGAGGCGTGCGCCTTGGGTTTGAACCGAGGCCGCTCGGGCTATGTACGCGAGGTGTTGCTGCGCGTGGACGGGCTCGCCGTGGTCTTTGCCCGCAGCGTCACCGCGCACCCACACTCCCAAGGCCCGTGGCGCGCCATCCGGGGCCTGGGCACGCGGCCGCTGGCCGATGTGCTGTTCCGCCAGCACGCCATCACACGCTCACCGCTGCAATTTGCCAGCCTGCAAAGCGCCAGCCCCTTGCATCGTCACGTCGCGCGCGCGTGGCAGGGCGCTACCGGCGCGGCCTTGGCCAGCCGCACCCTGCCAGCGCGTCGCTCGGTCTTCGCGCGCGGCGGGGCGCCGCTGCTGGTGATGGAGGTGTTTGCCGCAGCGCAGGCGCCCTGGGGCTGGCCAAGCAGCAAGGGGCACCGTGGGGCGACCGTTTTACCAAGGATCAAAGCATGAAATTCGAGCTTCCGCAGCAGAAAAAACTGGTCTACCAGATGATCATCCCGATTCGCTGGGGTGACATGGACGCCATGAACCACGTCAACAACACCACTTATTTCCGTTACCTGGAGACCTGCCGCATCGACTGGATGCGCGCCGCCGGCCTTGGTTTTTGGGGTCAGAGTCCAAATTCGCCCAGCCAAATGGCTGGCCCTTCGGGGGCGACGCCAGGCGTCGCTGCGAAATTGGCGTCTGACCCCAATACCCAAGGCCCCGTGATCGTCAACGCGTTCTGCAACTTCTACAAGCAGCTTGAATACCCCGGTGACGTGCTGATGAAAATGTATGTCAGCGACCCCGGGCGCACCACTTTTGAGAGCTGGGCCACGATGGAGCGCGCTGACCAACCCGGTGTGATCTACGCCGCCGGTGGCGCCACCACCATCTGGGTTGACTTCCCAAAGCAAAAGGCCACGGCCTTGCCAGACTGGCTGCGTGAGCTGGTGAGTGAGTAAATCGCTTTGTTTTTAGATAAAATCAGGCTCTAGCCCACGTCCCTAATGCTTATACAGCTATCTATAAAGTAGCGTCTGCCAGCAACAGACATCATGCCATCCCGAAGGACGCTCAACGGTTTGACATTTAACAAACCCGCAGTCCCGAAGGCGTCCAAATAAATTGAACTGCCGAGCCAGACTTCCTCTTGTTGCGGCTCGTTCATCAGACTTGGGCCATGACGCCATTGGCATGAAGGGCGCGATCAAGGACCATGGCGAATCACCCCAGTTGCCTTGCGGTTGTTGTAAAGCTATGTAAATATCGGAACTGTAAGATGCGGCAAAAAACAGTGAAGCTTACCGGAGGATGATTGAAGAAAGAAGAGAAGTCACCGCCCACACAGCGACCTTTTTCCATCGTCGGCATTGGCGCGTCCGCCGGCGGGCTGGTCGCGCTGGAGCAGTTTTTTGCCCATGTGCCGGTCAACAGCGGCTTGGCCTATGTGATCGTGCAGCATCTGGACCCCAAGCGTGAAGGCATGTTGGTGGAATTGTTGCAGCGCCATACGCCGATGCCGGTGGCCGAGGTGCGAGACCAGACGCTGGTCGAGTCCAACCATGTCTACGTGATTCCGCCGGGGCGCGACCTGTCTTTGCTCAAAGGCGTGCTGCACTTGCTGGTGCTACCCGAACTGCGTGGTCTGCGCCTGCCGATTGATTTCTTTCTCAAGTCGCTGGCCGATGACCAGCAGGAAAACAGCATCGGCGTCATTCTTTCGGGCATGGGCTCGGACGGCACGCAGGGCTTGCGCGCGATCCGCCAGGCTGCTGGCGCCTGTTTTGTGCAAACCCCCGCGACCGCCCAGTTTGACAGCATGCCGCGCAGTGCGCTGGAGGCCGGTGTGGCCGATGTGGTGGCCCTGGCTGACGAATTACCAGTCAAGATCATGGCCTACGTCGGGCGCAGTCAGCTCGCCATCGACGTTGATGCCCGACTGAAAGCAGCGCAGCAAGACGCCGGCTTTCTGGACAAGGTGATCGTGCTGCTGCGCAACCAGACCGGGCACGACTTTTCCTTTTACAAAAAATCCACCATTTCGCGCCGGGTTGAAAGGCGCATGGGCCTGCATCAACTGGCCCATGTGGCCGATTACCTGCGCTACCTGCGCGAAAACTCGTATGAGTCCGAACTGCTGTTCAACGAGCTGCTGATTGGCGTGACCAACTTCTTTCGCGATCCCGCTGTTTGGGACCAGATCAGGAACGAAGTCGTGCCGGCGCTGCTCGCCAAATGTCCGGACGGTGGCGTTCTGCGCGCCTGGGTGCCCGGCTGCTCGACTGGTGAAGAGGCGTATTCGCTGGCGATAGTCTTTCGGGAGGCTCTGGCGCTGGCCAAGCCGCAAGCGCACTTTACGCTGCAAATTTTTGCCTCGGACCTGGACCGCGATGCCATTGCCGTGGCCCGCGCCGGCGTCTACCCGCGCCACATTGCAGCCGATGTGTCCGAGCAACGCCTGGAGCGCTTCTTTGTGGATGACGCAGCCGGCCACCGTGTCAGCAATGAAATTCGCGAGATGGTGATCTTTGCCGAGCACAACCTGATTGCCGACCCGCCTTTTACCAAGCTCGACTTTTTGAGCTGCCGCAATCTGCTGATTTACCTCGAAGCCGAGTTGCAGGTGAAGCTGATGGAGCTGTTTCATTTCAGTCTGGCGCCCGGTGGCTTCTTGCTGCTCGGTAGTGCCGAGTCGGTTGGCGCGGCCACCGAGTTGTTTGCGCCCTTGGCGGGCAAAACACGGTTGTACCGGCGTTTGGACGCGCTCGATCGGATGCTGCCGGCGGGCTTTCCGGCCGCGTTTGTGCAGGCCCATGGCAAGTTGCGGGCGGGCGCCGCCACGCAGGTGAGCGAAGCCCTGGCGGCGGTGCCAAGCCTAATGAAAATGGTGGAAACCTTGCTGCTGCAGCGCTACGCACCGGCGGCGGTGCTGGTCACCGAACAGGCTGAGGTGCTCTATTTCAGCGGCAGAACCGGCAAATACCTGGAGCCCGCTGCCGGCAAGCCCAGCCTGAATTTGTTTTTAATGGCGCGCAGCGGCCTTAACCAGGTTTTGAAGGAAGCCTTCCACCGCGCGCTGCGCGACAAGGCGCCAGTTACGCTGAAAGATGTGAAAGTCAACAGCGAGAGCGCCGCACCCCATGTTGACATCGTCGTGCAGCCGCTGCTGGAGCCTTCGGCCCTGCGCGGCCTGGCGCTGGTGGTTTTTTATGATGTGGCCAGGCCACATCGACGCAGCGCGCGCGCTTCGGGTGCGGCTGCTGATGGCAATCGAATGGAAGCGCTGATGCAGGACCTGCAACAATCGCGCGAGGAAGCCAGGTCCGTGCGTGAAGAGATGCAGACCGCGCAGGAAGAGCTCAAATCGAGCAACGAAGAACTGCAATCGATGAATGAAGAGCTCCAATCGACCAACGAGGAGCTGCTCACCTCCAAAGAAGAAATGCAGTCGATGAACGAAGAGCTGCAGACCCTTAACCATGAATTGCAGGCCAAGGTGACCGACCTGGCGCGCGCCAGCAACGACATGAAGAACCTGCTTGATAGCACCGAGATCGCCACGCTGTTTCTTGATGAAACGCTCCATGTGCGACGCTTCACACCCCAGACCACCCGCATTATCAAGCTCATTCCTGGCGACACGGGCCGGCCCATTACCGACATCGTCTCTGATCTGGCGTATCCCGAGCTGATGGCTGATGCGCGCGAAGTGCTGCGCACGCTGGTGTTTCGTGAAAGGGACGTGCCCACATCGGATGAGCGCTGGTTCAGCGTGCGCACCATGCCCTACCGCACGCAGGAGAACCGTATTGACGGTCTGGTGATCACCTTTTCGGACATTTCCAGGAGAAAGAAGATCGAAGCCGAGTTGCGCGCTGCGCAAGCCCGGCTGGCGGGGCTGTCTGAGAGCTCTAAACCCGCAGGGGACGGCCATGGCCTTTCGTAGAAACCCGCTCAGCCTCGATGAGTTGCGCGAACTCGCGCGCAAGCGTTTTCTGGGGCGCTCCGCCAGTTCGGCGCAGGCCTTGAGCGTGGCCGAGGCCCAGCATTTGTTTGAAGAACTCGAAATCCATCAAATTGAACTGGAGTTGCAGAACGAGCACCTGAACACGGCACGCCTGCAACTGGAATCATCGCTGAACCAGAGCAACCAGTTCAACGACTTTGCGCCTGTGGGCATTTTTTCGCTCGACGGCGCCGGGGCGATCGCCAAGTTGAATCTCGCGGGAGCCAGCTTGCTCGGTCGCGAACGTGTCCGCCTGCTGGGAAGCCGCCTGGGGCTTTTTGTGGCTGACGCCGATCGCCCCCAGTTCAATGCCTTGCTGGAACAAGCCACCAGCACCGGCGACGTGCAGAGCAGCGAGTTGACGTTTGCCAACAAGGGGCCGCTGGTCTCGCATGTGCAAATGAAGGTGGCCGCGCTGGGGCCGAGCCTGGGCTGGCAGGTCATTCTGCTGGATATCACCGAGCGCAGGCTGGCACAGGAGCAGTTGCGCGCCAGCGAGGAACGCTGGAAGCTGGCGTTGGAGGCGGCTGGTGACGGTGTCTGGGACTGGAACGTGGTGACCGGTGAACAGGTCTTTTCCAAACGCTTCGAGCAACTTTATGGTTTTTCTGAAAATGAATACGGGCGCCACCTCGATGACTGGGTGTCACGCATCCATCCCGACGATAGGACGCGCGTGATCAGCGAGCATCAAGCGTGCCTGAGCGGCAAGGCCGCCAGCACCTTCATTGAATTCCGGGGCCGATGCAAGGACGGCAGCTGGAAGTGGGTGCTTTCCCGCGGCGCCGTCGTCAGCCGCAGCAGCGACGGCAAGGCCTTGCGTATGGTCGGCACACACGTCGACATCAGCAAACAAAAAGTGACTGAAGACGCCCTGCTGGTTGTGAGTCGGTTCCAGCAGGCGGTGTTTGATTCCCTGGTGGCCCAGGTCGCGGTGCTCGATCACACCAGCACAGTGCTGCAGACCAATGTGGCGTGGCGGCAATATTTGATTGACAGCGGGTTTTCAGCGCAGCCCTGCTGCCAGAGCGCCAGCTACCTGAGAATCCTCGCTTGCCTGACCGAGCATGATGCGCTAACGGTTCAGGCCGCCGAGGCTGGCATCACGGCAGTCCTGGCCGGCGACTTGCCTTTTTTCCAGCTGGACCAGCCATTTTTCACCCCGCTGGACAAGCGCTGGTTCAGCATGAAAGTCACGCCGGTGCACGACCGCGTGCAGCGGCTGGTGATCAGCCACGAAGACGTGACCCAACTCAAGACCGCCGAACTCACCAGCTTGACGCTGGCCAATATTGACACCCTGACCGGCGCCCTGAGCCGGCGCAACTTCTTCAATCTGGCCGAGCAGGAGGTGGCGCGATCGATTCGCTATGCCTTGCCGCTGATGGTGCTGATGCTGGACCTGGATCATTTCAAGACCATCAATGACCAGCACGGCCATGCCGCGGGCGATGTTGTGTTGCAAAAATGCGTGCAGACCGTGACCTCGGTGTTGCGCGGGGCCGATCTGATCGGGCGCATTGGCGGCGAGGAATTTGCCGTTCTGCTTCCCAATACCCCGTTGGAAGGCGGGCGGGCACTGGCACAGCGCATTGTGGAAATCGTGCGCGCGAATGCGGTGCATGTGAATGGGAAAACCATTGTTTACACAGTGAGTATCGGCGCCGGCTGTTTAGCGGGTGAGCATTCCTTTGCCGAACTGCTGGGCTTGGCAGACGCGGCCCTGTACCGGGCCAAGGAAGCGGGGCGCGACCGGCTTGAAATGGGCGCGCAGCCGCCGCCCGCATTGGTCTAACTGTCATGGCTTGGCGAGTGTCCCGAATGATGAAGCCGTTCGCCCTGAGCCGGTCGAGGGGGTGGTTCGACAAGCTCACCATGAACGGTATTTCGCGTTAAGGGGCCCGGCGCCACAGCTCAGCCAAAAGGCTTGCGAATCATCAAGCGCCCGTGGCTGGCGCTTGGCTACTCTGAATCCATCTGAGTGTCAGGATGAGCCGTCATGCAAAGGCCCCCTTTTGAAAGCGAAGCTTCAGCGCATGTCTGGCGTACGCAGTACCTTTGGGCCGAGCCGGGCAGCGTGCCAGAGCCGTCCGTTGAGGCGACCTGGGAGCGTGTGGCGCTGGCGGTGGCGGGCGCCGAGCCGCACCACCAGAACGACTGGCGTGAGCGTTTTTACGCGATGCTCAGTGACTGGCGCTTTCTGCCGGGCGGGCGCACTTTGGCAGGCGCGGGCACGTCGCGCCGGGCCACCCTGTTCAATTGCCTGGCCTTGGGGCCCATCGAGGATTCGGTGCAGGGCATCTTCAACGCACTGCGCGAGTCCATGTTGTGTGTGCAAGCCGGGGGCGCCCTCGGCATCGACTTTTCCACGCTGCGTCCCGCGCTTGAGCCCGCACGGGCCAGCGGCGAAGTCGCAAGCGGGCCAGTTTCGTTCATGGAGGTCTGGCAGGCGGCCAATGCGGTGTTGGCGTCAGGCAACCGGCGCCGCAGCGCCATGCTGGCGACGCTGCGCTGTGACCACCCGGATATTGAAGCCTTCATCGACGCCAAGCTTGAGGCGGGTGCTTTGTCGCACTTCAGGCTGTCGGTGTTGCTGAGCGACGACTTCATGCAGGTGCTGCAAGACGACGGCCCGTGGCCGTTGGTATTTCCTCTGGGCGAGCACCCGATTCCGGTCGGCGCCGAGGTGTGCGAGCGCGTCTGGTGGCCGGGCGGCCTGCCGCAGTTGTGCCTGGTACGCCGGCGCGTGCCGGCGCGCGCCTTGTGGCAAAAACTGCTGCAGGCCCAGCACACCAGCTTTGATCCGGGCGTGCTGTTCATCGACCGCATCAACCGGGCCAACAACCTCTGGTATGACGAACATCTGGCCGTGACCAGCCCCGACGGGGCAGTGCCACTGCCACCCTGGGGCGCATGCAACCTGGGCTCGATCAACCTGAGTCGCTTCGTCAACCAGCCTTTTGGTGAACACCCGAGTGTCGACTTTGCGGGACTGCGCGCTGTGGCGGCGGTGGCCACGCGTTTTCTGGATGATGTGCATGACATCTCCCTGCTCCCGCTCAAGGCGCAGCAAAAAAGCCCCCTCGCCACCCGGCGCCTTGGCTTGGGTGTGACCGGGCTGGCCGACATGCTGGCGATGCTGGGCCTGCGATACGGCTGCGCGGCGAGCATCGACCTGACGCGCGAAATCATGGTTGCCATCCGCGACGTCGCCTACCGCACCTCGGTCGAGCTGGCGCAGGAAAAGGGCGCCTTCCCTGCGTGTGACAAGCTCAAATACGGCGCCAGCCCCTTTGTGCTGGATCTTGACCGAACGCTGCAAGGCGCCATCGCGCAGCATGGCATTCGCAACAGCCACCTGCTGGCGGTGGCGCCGACAGAGTCCATCAGTTTGCTGGCCAACAATGTGTCGAATGGCATTGAACCGATGCGTGCCTTCAGGGCCATGCGCCGGGTACGCGGCGTCGACGGGCAGGCGGTATTCTTTGATGTCGAGGACGCCGCTTGCCGTCATTACCAAGCACTGCATGGCCCCGATGCGCCGTGGCCAAAGCATTTTGTGCAGGCTGCCGACGTGATCGCTGAAGAGCAGTTGAACCTGATGGCCGCGGTGCAGTCCTGTGTGGACGGCGCTATTGCCACAACCGTTTACCTTCCCAAGAGTGCCAGCGAGCAGGACGTGGGCCTGGTGTTGCAGCAGGCATGGGAACTGGGGCTCAAAGGCTGTGCCATTGAGCGCGAGGGACACCTGGGCCCGCTCTGACTTGATGGGTTGATTGGGTGGCTGCAACCGGGCCTCTCTGGTGTTGCCAGAGAATTTATAACAAACCGGCCCGTAGCCCTCGTGTATAAAGCGTTAGCAGCTACGTTTTATATAGCATCTATCAGACCGGGAGTTGCAGCGCCCGCTCGACGCGCTCCTGCAAGTCGGCATGCTGGTAGCGCGTCAGGTCGCTCGCAACGGCTTGCTGCAGCATGCCCGCAGCAGCGCTGCTCAACAAGGGCTTGAGGTCTCCCAGCATCGGGCTGCTGGCGATCAGCATCAAGACCTGGCATCGCTGCTCGCTCACGCCCTGGTTGAGGTAGTCGGCCAACTGGCGGGCAAAGTTCAGCCGCGCTTTGTCTTTGACCTCGGTGGTGGGCTCAAACTGCGTGCCCGCATGGCCGGTGCGGCCGTGGCCCTTGCCCGCTGCACCGGTCAGGTCGCCGCCCGCCGCCTCGTCAACCAGATTCTTGACGGGATAGACAAAATCAGCCAGCTCTACCAGCGCGCGATCAGTGGCGCGGCGCTCAAAGACCCGTGCGCGGGTGGCATTGGCGATCAAAATCCAGGTTTTTTTCATGATGGTTCTCGTGTGGCGTGGTTGTTAAAACATGGGCGCTGCGCCGCCACTGGGCCCAGCGCCATCAGGCGTATGCCCGATGTCTCATCGAGCGTGCTGCCAGTCAACGTGAGCAAGGCGCGCCGCGCGCGCAACAGTGCCACACCGCCGCCAGGCACGATGCCCTCCTCGACAGCGCGGGTTTTCAGGGTGCCGCGAATCGTGTTGATTACCAGCGCCGCGAGCGAATCGCTGTCCAGGTCCTCGGCAATCACCAACAGGGGTCTACCTTCCTTCACGATCTCGTCTAACAGGGGCAGCAAGTCCTTGAGCGAGCTCAGGCGGCCCTCGCACAACAGAATCGCCGCGCCTTCAAGCACCGCGGCCTCGCGCCCGAGCTTGTCGATTGCGCTGGCGAGCAGTTCGCTAATGGAGCGATCGTTGTTGGCCGAGAGCGACGCCACATGCGCAATCTCCTGCGAGTTGACACAGGGCTTGGCCATTGGTTTGAGTTGTGCCACCACGGTGTCGATGGCGATCTCGACGCCGCGGCGGATCTTGTCGCGGGCGTCGTCATGAAAAAGAAGTTGCTTGGCCGTCAAAGTAAGCCCCCGTTAGCAAGACCTGCGAGCCATCCTAGAAGCCAGAGCCTAGAAGGCGCTTGACAAATCGCAAGCACCAGCAGCAGTTGGCGCCGGGTACACAGGCGCCGTCGGCGTCACTGCCTGCGCGGCGTCAGCTTTGAGAAATCTCAATTCAATACCGCGTCACCTTGTCTAAAGTTAAGCGCGCACCACCCTAGAGCGTGGCGCCCGATCAACCAAGATGCCTACTGCTGGAGCTCATGATGAGAACCGATGCCGAACTGAAAGCCGACGTGATGGAGTTGCTTGATGCGATTCCCGCTGTCAATGCCTCTGATATCGAGGTGGATGTGGATGCTGGCGTCGTGACTTTGAGTGGCAGCGTTGATACGCAGCAAACGCGTTTTCAGGTCGAGCGCACTGCGCGCCGCGTGCCTGGTATTCGCAGTCTGGCGATCAGTCTCAAGCCCGGCCAAATGGCGGGCAAGAGGCATTACCACTGAGCTGGTCCCAATCGGGCCTTTAGTTCGAAGAGATCTTTTGCAGCAATTGCTGTACCGTGGCTTCGGTGGCTTGGCGCCGTTCGACGTCGGTTTCAAACTGCAGGTCGCGCATCGACAGCGACAACTCGATCAGCGCATCGCGCAACTCATACAACGCCGCCCCGATATCCTGGAGCGCGGCGTCTGACTTGGCGCCCAAGGGTGAGTTTTCCATTGCGACTCTCCTGATGTGTGACTTGGGTCCACTCTAGCGCGCTCAAGCTGATGGCGCTTGCGCATTCTCAAATTGACGGATCGGCGACCTCAATGGCCGCCTTGACCGCCTGCCCGATGTCGTCAAGATAAACAAATTCGAGTTGCTCCCGGGCCTGCAGTGGCACTTCCTCCAGGTCCTTGCGATTGCGCGAGGGCAACAAGACCTTCTTGATGCCGGCGCCCAGCGCTGCCAACATCTTCTCTTTGATGCCGCCGACCGGCAACACCAGGCCGCGAAGGCTAATCTCGCCGGTCATGGCCACATCGCTGCGCACCGGCCGGTCCATGAACAGGGACGCCAGGGCAATGAACATGGCCACCCCCGCGCTGGGGCCGTCCTTCGGGATGGCACCCGCGGGCACATGGATGTGCACATCGGTCTTTTCCATCATGGCCGCGTCAAGCCCGAAGCTGGCCGAGCGTGATTTCACCAGCGTCAGCGCGGCCTGGGCCGACTCCTTCATCACGTCGCCCAGTTGCCCAGTCAGGATCAGGCGCCCGGTGCCCGCCATGCGGCTGGCTTCGATGAATAAAATGTCCCCGCCCACCGGTGTCCAGGCCAGCCCGGTCGCCACACCCGGCAGGCCGGCGCGCAACGCGACTTCATTCTCGAACTTGGCCGGGCCCAACACCTCATCCAGATCGGGCGCGTCAACACGTGCGCTGTCTATTTCCCCTCCAGCGATGCGCACGGCCACGCGCCGGCAGACTGCGCCAATCTGGCGTTCCAGGTTGCGCACGCCGGCTTCGCGCGTGTAATCGCGGATGATGCTTGCGAGTGCCGCGTCGGTGATCTCCAACTGCTCGGGCTTGAGACCGGTGTCTTCCAACTGGCGCGCCACCAGGTAGCGCCGGGCGATTTCGTGCTTTTCTTCTTGCGTGTAGCCCGACAGGTGCAAGACCTCCATGCGGTCACGCAGCGGACCGGGAATCGG
The DNA here is from genome assembly GCA_038215405.1 of Burkholderiales bacterium. Classification (GTDB taxonomy): domain Bacteria; phylum Pseudomonadota; class Gammaproteobacteria; order Burkholderiales; family Burkholderiaceae_C; genus Rhodoferax. The sequence goes on along the minus strand of JBBQQX010000002.1, from coordinate 64,906 downwards.
GTCGAGCACATTGGCGGTGGTGATGAATAGCACCTGGGACAGGTCATAAGGCACGGCCAGGTAATTGTCGCGAAAGGTGTTGTTTTGCTCGGGGTCCAGGACCTCCAGCAGCGCCGCCGACGGGTCGCCCTGGATGCCGCCGCCGAGCTTGTCAATCTCGTCCAGCATCATGACGCAGCCGCGGGTGCCAGCCTTCTTTATTGCCTGGATGATGTTGCCGGGAAGGGCGCCGATGTAGGTGCGCCGGTGGCCGCGGATTTCGGCCTCGTCATGCACGCCGCCGAGCGACACCCGCACAAATTTGCGCCCCATCGCGCGCGCGATCGATTGCCCGAGCGAGGTCTTGCCGACGCCGGGCGGCCCGACCAGGCACAGGATCGGGCCGTGGCCGCCGGGCTTGAGCTTGCGCACGGCCAAAAATTCGACAATGCGCTTTTTAACTTTTTCCAGATCAAAATGATCGGCGTCTAACACCTGGCGCGCCTGCGCCACGTCAATCGTGTCGGGCTCCGGCGCTTTCCAGGGCAGTTCGACCAGCCAATCGAGGTAGGTGCGCACCATCGAGTATTCGGACGAGCCGTCCGCCATGCGCTCGAGCCGCTTGAGCTCCTTGGTCGCCTGCTTGGCGACCTCTTCGGGCATGTTGGCGTCCGCTATCAATTTGCGCAGGTCGTCGATTTCAGCGGCGTTGCCGGCGCCTTCTTCGCCAAGTTCTTTCTGGATTGACTTCAACTGCTCACGCAACAAAAACTCGCGCTCACGTTGGCCCAGACTGGTCTTGGTACGTCTGTCAATGTCACGCGAGAGTTTCAGCACATCCATGCGGTGAACCAGCATCTCCAGCACCCGATCCAGGCGGCGGCGCAGATCAACTTCTTCCAGAATCTCCTGCTTCTCCGGCGCCTTGATGTCCACGTAGCCCGCCACCAGGTCGGCCAGCATCGCCGGGGTGTCGATGCTTTGTACCGCGTGCACCATCTCGGCGGGCACCTGCGGCATCATTTGCAGCACCTCAACGGCGCGCTCCTTGAGCCGCATGAAGCGCGCCTCGATTTCGCGGTCATCCAGCACGACCATCTCGTCAATGCGTTCGATCCGCGCCACGGTGAAAGGGAAACCAGTCACGTAGCCGGTGACGCGAAAGCGTTGCTGCCCCTGGCACACGATGTGATGGGTGCCGTCCGGCGTGGTGACGTAGCGCAGGATGGCGGCGATGGTGCCAACACCCGATAAATCGTCGGGACCGGGTGTTTCCACCTCCGGGCTTTTCTGCATCAGGATGCCCACGGCCTGATCGGTCTTGACCGCGTACTGGGCGGCGGCAATCGAGCTCTCGCGTCCGATCGAGATCGGCACCACCATACCAGGAAACAACACCATGTTGCGCACCGGCACGATGACCAGGGCGTCGCTGGGCAACGCCGGCAATGCGTCTGCCTCAGCCGGACGGTCGCTTTTGTCGGGTAAGTGGATGACTTGACTCATGGGTGTTGCTCCAGATGAAGCCGCAGGCAGCCGTGCTCGAACTGCATGTCAGCGAGGCGATAGGTCGCGGCAGGCAAGCCAATGCGGCGCTCAAAACGACCATAAGGAATTTCCAGCCGGACAATGGCGCCTGTGCCCAGGTTAGCGCCAAACATGCGTTTACCGCGCACCACAATGCACTGCGACTCCAGACTCACCGACAGGTGCTCCGGGGCTACCCCGGGCAGTGCGATCAGCAGGCCGAGTTCATGTTCGTTCGCAACCATGTCGACCGGGGGTTGCCAGCAAGGCGCGTCGTCAAGGTGGCCAATATGGAACAACTGGCGCTGCAAGCGGTCGGCACTGTGCAGCAGGTCAATCGCTTGCGTCAGCATCCAAGCCCTGGGATCATGATGCCGCATGGATTAGCCCTGTCCCGTCTTCATTGCCTGGTCTCCTTGTACTTGGGCTGGCGCCCGATCGATCAAGCTCAATCAAGCGTAAGAGCGCTGTCCGATTGGCTGCTTGAGAAAACGCAAGCGCCTTGAGTGCACGCCTTTGACGCGCCGCCAGGCCGCCTTGCGCCGGGTGCGGGTGGATGGCCCTAAACACAATGAAGGGGCCGAAATCAGGCGCTAACGCGTCTTTACAGCCAAGGTGCGCCGGAGTATCGTCGCGGGATGAAAAAGCAAAGTATCTGGACCGTCGATCTGATCGATCTGCTCAAGCTTTGGCTCAGCGATCTGGTGGCTTTTTTTGAGACCGCCCTGATGTTCCTGGTGTTGTCGCTACCGGTGGTCATTTCGGCGCTGGTGCTTTGGTGGCTGGTATAGAGCCGCGCGCGCATGGGCGCTGGATGCATCAGCGCCGCAGTTGCACCAGGCCCGCCGACAGCGCGGTGCCGAAGACGATGACGGCAGCGCACAGCAGCATCCACAGCGACACCACCTCACCCAAAAGGATCACGCCGTAAATCACGGCAAACACGGGGATCACAAAGGTCACGGTCAGCGCGCGCGCTGGCCCCACGTTCTCAATCAGCCGGAAGTACAAGATGTAGGCGACGCCGGTGCACAGCACGCCTACGGCCAGAAGTGCCAGCCAGGCCGTTGGGCTGGGCATCTGCTGCGGCCACAGCCATAGTGTGGGCAAGGCAAGCCCCAGCGTGGCGCCGAACTGGCTGCCCGCGGCAGTGACCAGCGAGGGCAGGCCGCTCAGGTAGCGCTTGGTGTAACTGGCCGAGATGCCGTAGCACAGGCAAGCCGTCAAAACCGCCAGCACGGCCCAGCCGGTTGCCAGGCCAGAGGCGCCGGGCTTGAAGCTGGCTTTGTCCCAGGCCAGCAGCGCCACGCCAGCAAAGCCGATCAGCAAACCCAGAATGCGCAGACCGTGCGGCCGGTCCTTAAGCCAAGCCCAGGCGACCACGGCGCCAAACAAAGGTGTGGTCGCGTTCAAGATGGCGGACAAGCCGCTGCTGATGGAGAGAAGCGCAAACGAAAAGCAGGCAAAAGGGATGGCGGAGTTGAACAGGCCGACGAAGAAAACCGCCTTCCAATGCTGCACCAGTTGCGGCCCCAGACCGCGCCACAACAGCAATGGCCCCAAGAACAGGGCAGCAATCGCCACCCGCAGGCCGGCTGTCGGGATGGCGCCGAATTCCTGCGCACCCAGGCGCATGAACATGAAGGACGAGCCCCAGATTGCGGCGAGCAGCACAAACTCGGTGCGCCAGGGCTGGGCGGGCGGTAGTGAATTCAACGTGTTCCTTGGGTTGGGCCGGCCTGGGTCGAGGGCTGGAACGCCGCGCCTTCGAGCATCAGCAGCGCGCGTTTACGCTCGATCCCGCCGGCGTAGCCGGTGAGAGCGCCTTTGGTGCCGAGCACGCGGTGACAAGGCACGATGATACTCAAGGGGTTGCGTCCGATCGCGCCGCCCACGGCCCTTGCGTAAAGGTCAGCGGGTTTGCCGATGGCCACACTGATATCGCCATAGCTGCAGGTGCTGCCACGCGGGATATTCAGTAGGGCGCGCCAGACCGACTGCTGAAAATCAGTGCCGCCGCTCAAGTCCAGGGGCAGATCGAAGGACTCGCGCCGGCCCGCAAAATAGTCCTTCAATTGCGCCTTGGCCAGGTCGAAGATGGCGCCATCGTGTGCCTCGGGCCAGCGTGCGGTGTCGGGCTGGTGGCTTTGGCCCTCAAACCAGGCGCCCAGCAATTTGCCGTCGCTGGCGGCCAGGATGATGCGCCCCAGCGGGCTGGCGTAGCTCGTCTGCACGGTGTCTGCTGAATATTTCATGTCATTTCGCCTTGCGGCCCTCGTTGAATAGGCGTCATCAGCTATTTATTCAATAGCAATTGAGCTGACTGGGGGCCGGCCCACGGTCGGCGCCAGGGTCGACCAAGCCCGGATCACGGCGTAGCTGCGCCACGGCTGCCAGGCCCGCGACGCGCTCTGCGCCTCTAGCGCCGGGTTTTTTGCATCTTGCACGCCCAGCGCCCGGTGCAGCGCAACATCGCCGGCCGGAAAGGCATCGGGCCAGCGCAGCGCCCGCATCGCGATGTACTGGGCGGTCCAGTCGCCCACCCCGGGCAGCGCCTTCAGCGCAGCCACGGTGGCCGCCACGTCGGCACCCGCGTGCAGTTGCAGGCGCTGCGTCAACACGGCGCTGGCGATCGCCTGGATCGCGCCCTGGCGCTGTTTGACGATGCCCAACGCGCCGAGCGAATCGGCTCTGGCGCCAGCCAGTGCGGCGGGCGTCGGAAAGAGCCGGTTCAGACCGGCAAACGGCGTATCGACCGGCTCACCCCAGCGCGCCACCAGCCGGGTTGCAAGCGTGCGCGCCGCGGCCACCGTGATCTGCTGGCCCAGGACGGTGCGCACGGCGAGCTCGAAGCCGTCGAGCGCGCCCGGCACACGCAAACCGTTGCCCAGGGGGAAGCGGGCCTGCAGCACGCTGTTGATGGCGCCGGGATCGGCGTCCAGGTCGAACAGGGCGCGCACGCGCGCCATCACCCCGGGCAGCACACCCAGCAGGGAATCGCTCAGGCGCAGATCGACACGGTGCTGCGCGTCATCGAAGCGCGCCTCGATCCAGCCGGTGTAGCGCTTGTCAAAGGCTGAGACGGCGACGGTCTTGCGCAGGCTCAAGTGGTCCGCGCTCAGCGTGACGTCTTCGATGCCGGTGACTTGCCGCGTGGCAAAGAACGTCAGCATGGCGCGGGCGTCGTAGGGCGGGCGATACGCCAGTCGGACCTGAAGGCCCGCCAGGGCGCCGCCCTGAGCGCCCTGAGCGCCGCGCGCGCCGCCGCGGCGCAGCTGGCTGGGGTTGAGGGCGTAATGCTCGGCAAACGCGGCATTGAAGCGTCGCACGCTGGCGAAACCACTGAGGTGCGCGACTTCGGTGACGGGCAGCGCCGTGTCGGTCAGCAGCTGCTTGGCCGACAGCAGGCGCCGCGTTTGCAGGTATTGCAGCGGCGAGACACCCAGGGCCGCCGCAAAAATGCGGCGCAGGTGGCGCTCGCTCACGCCCAGTCGCAGCGCGAGTTGAGCGACGCTGGGCGGGCCTTGCGCCCAAGCCTCGGGGGTATCGAGCAGGCGCGCCGCCTGTGCGGCCAGAATGCTGCAGGCGTCCTGCATCGACCACGCGCGCGCCTCGGGCGCCAGGGCGGGGGCGGGCGCGCGCGGTGCGAGTTCCGGGCGGCAGCGCAGGCAGGGCCGAAAGCCCGCGCGTTCGGCTTGCGCAGCGTGGCTAAAGAACCGGCAGTTCTCGCGCTTGGGCGTGCGCACGCGGCAGACCGGGCGGCAATAAATACCGGTGGAAGTGACGCCGGTGAAAAAACAGCCGTCAAAGCGCGCGTCCTTGGCCTTGAGGGCGAGGTAGCGGGCGTCATCGATGGCAGTGGCGCTAACGGGTGTCATGGCAACGATGATAAGCGGGCGCTGGCGCCAGACCAGCCGTTTTCGGACCTGTCTCTGGGCTGGCCGGCCCCTATCTACAATCTGTTGAACCGATCGATACCAACCCTTTTGTCAGGAACCACGTCATGCAGTTTTCAGCATCCATTTTCAAGGCCTATGACATTCGCGGCGTCGTGCCGAGCACGATCAACGAGGCTCAGGCAGAAGCGCTCGGCCGGGCCTTTGGCACCGCGGCGCGGCGTGAGGGCGAGTTGACTGTGGCGGTGGGGCGCGACGGTCGCCTCACTGGCGCGGAGTTGAGCGCGGCTTTGATGCGCGGTCTGGTGGCCGCTGGCGTCGAGGTCATCGATATTGGCATGGTGACGACACCGATGCTGTACTTTGCCGCCAACACGCTATGCACCAGCGGCATTCAGGTCACCGGCAGCCACAACCCTAAAGACCACAACGGCTTCAAGATGGTGCTGGCCGGGCGCGCCATTTACGGCGAAGAAATCCAGGCGCTGCATCGCATGATGGAAGACGAGTCCTGGGAGTTGCAGGCGGGTGGCAAACTGCGCTCGGTGGACGTGCTGGCCGCCTACCAGGCGCGCATCGTGGGTGACATCAAGCTGGCGCGCCCGATGAAGATCGTGGTTGACTCCGGCAATGGCATTGCTGGCGCCAGCGCACCTGCCATCCTGCGGGCGATTGGTTGCGAGGTGATCGAACTGTTCAGCGAGGTCGACGGCAACTTCCCGAATCACCACCCCGACCCCAGCAAGCCGGAGAACCTGCGCGACCTCATGGCCGCGCTCAAAAACAGCGATGCCGAACTGGGCCTGGCTTTTGACGGCGACGGCGACCGACTGGGCATCGTGACCAAAGAGGGCAACAACATCTTCCCGGATCGGCAATTGATGCTGTTTGCGCAGGATGTGCTGACCCGTGTGCCGGGCGGCACGATCCTGTTCGACGTGAAATGCTCGCAGCGCCTGGCCCCGGCGATTGAAGCCGCGGGCGGTGTGCCCTTGATGTTCAAGACCGGCCACTCGCTGATCAAGGCCAAGATGAAAGAAGTCAACTCGCCGCTGGGCGGTGAGATGAGCGGCCACGTCTTCTTCAAGGAACGCTGGTACGGCTTTGACGATGGCACCTACGCAGGCTGCCGCCTGCTGGAAATATTGAGCCGCTCACTTGATGCCAGTGCCGTGCTGGACGCATTGCCCAGCAGTTTTTCCACGCCCGAGCTGAACGTTAAGTGCGCCGAGGGCGAGCAGCACACGCTGGTGGCGCAACTGCTGGCCGCGGCCGCCGCGGCCTTCGTGGCCAATACGGGCACCGGCACCCTGATGGAGGCGGTCAAGGCCGGTGCCAAGGTCTCCACTATTGACGGCCTGCGCGTCGACTGGCCCGATGGCTTTGGCCTGATTCGTGCGTCCAACACCACGCCGGTGTTGGTGCTGCGCTTTGAAGGGCAGACGCCCGCGGCCTTGCACCGCATTGAAGGCACGATGCTGAAGCTGTTGCGCGAGGTCAAACCCGGCGCAGTGCTGGACCAGGCCGCGCATTGAAGGTCTTGATCGTCAAGCTGTCTTCGCTTGGCGATGTGGTGCACGTCATGCCGGCGGTGCAGGACATCCGGCGCGCCTGGCCCGAGGCGCAGATTGACTGGGTGGTGGAGCGCAGCTTTGCGCCCTTGCTCAAGCGTTGTGCCGGGCTGAACCGGGTGATTGAGTGCGAACTGCGGCGCTGGCGCAAGGCACCCCTCTCGGGGCAGACGCGTCAGGCCTGGCGCGCTTTCAAAGCCGAGTTGCAGCGCGAACGCTATGACGCCGTGATCGACCTGCAGGGCTTGAGCAAGTCGGCGCTGATCTCTTGGCTGGCGCGCCTGGCGCCCGGCGGCAAACGCTTCGGTCTGGCGAACCAGACAGAAGGCTCCAGCTATGAGGCGCCCGCGCGCTGGGTGGCCGACGTGGCAGTGACGGTTGAGCCGCACTGCCACGCAGTGGTGCGCGCGCGCGCGGTGTGCGCCCAGGCGCTGGGCTACGCGCTGCCAACTTCTATGTCTTTTGGGCTTCTAGCCCCCGTCCCCATTGCGCAAGCAGCTATAGATATTGAAGCAGTTGATGCCGCTTGTTCGAACGGCACAGTCGCCTTGGTGCACGGGACTTCGCGCTTGGATAAGCAGTGGCCGCTCGATCACTGGCGCAATTTGGGCCAGCGTCTCAATGCCAGTGGCTACGCCGTGGCCTTGCCGCACGGCAGTGACGCCGAGCAGAAAACGGCAGAGCAGATTGCACAGGCCCTGGCACATGCCGTGGTCTGGCCCCGGCTCGGGCTGGACGCCTTGAGCGACGCGCTCGCCAGGTGTGCCGGCGTGGTGGGCGTGGACAGCGGTTTGAGCCACATCGCCGTGGCGCTGGACTTGCCGCATGTGCAGATCTACAACTTTGACACCGCCTGGCGCACCGGGCCACTCGGGCGGACGCACCAGCGCAGCGTGTTCACCCAGCCAACGCCCGCGGTGGATGCGGTCTGGGCCGCCTGGCTGGCCGTCAGGGCTGCAGCTTCAGCTGGCGCCGGTCCCGCATTGGTCCCGGTGCCGCGCGCCATGCCCATGGGCGACCCCGGGGCCGACAGGTGACACGCCTGTTGTACAGCCTGCTGATGTGGCTGGCGCAGCCCTTGTTGCGCCTTAAGCTGCGTCGTCGCGGTGCGCAGGAGCCGGGTTACCTGCTGGCCATGGACGAGCACTTTGGGCATTACGCGTCGGCTGCGCCACCGTTTGATGGCAACACGGTCTGGGTGCACGCGGTGTCGCTGGGCGAAACCCGCGCCGCCGCTGTGCTGGTGGCCAGCCTGCGCGCGCGCCTTCCCGGCATGCGCTTGCTGCTCACGCACGGCACCGCGACGGGCCGAGCCGAGGGCCTGCAGTTGCTGCTGTCGGGTGACCTGCAGGCTTGGCAGCCCTGGGACACGCCGGGCGCCGTACAACGCTTTCTGGCGCACTTTCAGCCGCGCATCGGCATCCTGATGGAAACCGAAATCTGGCCCAATCTGGTGGCAGGGTGTGCGAAGCGCGGCGTGCCGCTGGTGCTGGCCAATGCGCGACTGAGTGAACAATCACAACGCAAGACGCTCAAGCTGGCCTGGCTGGCGCGGCCGGCCTACCGCGCCTTGACGGCGGTGTGGGCGCAGACGCAAGACGATTGCGCGCGCCTGGCAAGTCTTGGGGCGCCGGTGCAAGGCGTTTTCGGGAACCTCAAGTTCGACGCCACGCCCGACGCGCAGCAACTGGCGCTGGGCCAGCGCTGGCGCCACCAAAATGGTCGGCCCGTGGTGATGCTGGCCAGTTCGCGCGAAGGTGAAGAGGCGGCGTTGCTGCAAGTCTTGGCATCATTTTGGCTTCTGGCCCGCGTGGATACTTCACATACCGCTACTATTTCAGTAGCTCATGAAGTCCAATGGTTGATCGTGCCACGGCACCCGCAGCGCTTCGAGACGGTGGCGGCGTTGATCGAACAGCAAGGTTTTTCGTTGTCGCGTCGCAGCAACTGGCTTGATGGGCCGCTGCCTCGCCTGGCACCGGCTGAGGCGCCATCGACCCGGCCCACGGTCTGGCTCGGTGACTCGCTGGGAGAGATGGCGCTGTACTACGGCCTGGCCGATGTGGCGCTGTTGGGCGGCAGCTTCGAGCCGCTTGGCGGGCAAAACCTGATTGAAGCGGCGGCCTGTGGCTGTCCGGTGGTGATGGGCCCGCACACGTTCAACTTCGCTGACGCGGCCGAGCAGGCGCGGGCGGCGGGTGCCGCGCGGCGCGTGGTAGATATGAGCGAAGGGTTGCAAGCGGCCGCCACCCTGGCTGGCGATGCCAACGCGCTGTCCGTCGCTCGGCAAGCGGCCGACGCCTTTGCCCGCAGCCATCGCGGGGCCAGCGCGCGCTTGACGCAGGCCGTGGCGCAGTTGTTGGCCGACCACCCGATAACAAAAAAGTCACTTCACGTTAACTTCCATAGTCAACCGCCAACCTGATCGATGAATTGACTTGGTAATGACTAGCGGCGTGCGTTGGGAGTCTGACGTAGCGAAGTCAAGGAGGAGGCTAAGGCGGAGCCCCAAGCCGGGGGACATTCGCGAAGTTGGACCCCCAACGCGCGCGGCGGGTTGACTGCGCGGGTATCGAGCACAGTCACTCCACGCTAGCGTCGCCGCTGCACTTGCAGGGCGCCTGGATTGACGATGTTGGTCGGCGTGCCCTGGATGAAGTTGATCACGTTGTCAAACGCGGCGCCAAAGTACATCTCATAACTGTTCTGCTCCACATAGCCGATGTGCGGCGTGCAAATGCAATTCTCCAGCCGCAGCAGGGCGTGGCCCTGCAAAATGGGCTCGGTCTCGAACACATCGATCGCCGCCAGGCCGGGGCGTCCGCGGTTCAGGGCACTGATCAAGGCATCGGGCTCGATCAATTCGGCGCGCGCCGTGTTGACCAGGAGGGCGGTGGGCTTCATGCGCCCGAGATCATCGAGTCTGACGATGCCCTGCGTCTCATCCACCAGCCGCAGATGCAAGGAAAGGACATCGGATTGACTAAAAAAATCATCACGACTGAGCGCCGCGTCAAATCCGTCCAGCAGCGCGCGCTCGCGCGCCGGTGCGCGCCCCCAGACCAGCACCTTCATGCCGAAGGCCTGGCCGTAGCCGGCCACCAGTCGTCCGACGTTGCCATAGCCCCAGATGCCCAGCGTCTTGCCCTTCAGGACCGTCCCGAGTCCGAAGTTGGGGGGCATTGAGCCGGTCTTTAAACCCGATTGTTGCCACGCGCCGTGCTTGAGATTGCCGATGTACTGGGGCAGGCGCCGCATGGCGGCCAGGATCAACGCCCAGGTGAGCTCGGCCGGTGCCACGGGCGACCCGGAACCCTCGGCGACCGCAATCCCGAGCTCGGTGCAGGCGTCCAGGTCGATGTGCGAGCCCACTCGCCCGGTCTGCACCACCAGCTTGAGCTTGGGCAGTTTTTCGATCAATGCGCGCGACAGGTGCGTGCGCTCACGGATGAGGACGATGACATTGGCATCCTTGAGGCGCAAGGACAGCTGTCCCAGCCCCTTGACCGTGTTCGTGTAGACCTTAGCCGGGTAGGGCGCCAGCTTGGCCGCGCACTCCAGTTTTCGAACCGCGTCCTGGTAATCATCAAGTATTACGATGTTCATAGGCCGTCATTGTGCCTTGGCACGGCCCTTGCACTTGGCAGCGGCCTTTGTTCAAACGCACAAGCAAGCAAGATTTGCCTCGGCTTGTCAATTCAGCCCGGTGTGCAACAAGCCGTGCCTTGGCTTTTGCTACGCCGGTCTTTAGGAGAGCGCCGCTTCGTACGCCGCCAGGCGATCAAGTTCGGCGCAGACGTCAGCCATGCGGCCAGAAATGACCATGCGCCCGACTTGAGCCGGGGCCTGGCCGGCTTCCATCAAGCGCACCACCCGCAGCGGTCGCTGGGCCGGGGCAACGGCCGACATGGGCGGTTGGTCCGCCGTGCCATGACGCGGGTCGGCCCTGGGGCGCCAAGCCATCTGCCTGTGACGCAGTGGCTGGCCCGATGGTCTGACGCGCCCACGCAAGCCGGTGGCCCCTCTGGGGAGATCGCACAAGACGGGCAGTGCTGGCATGAGCCAGCGCCACAGCACTTGCAGCGGCGCCAGAATGACGGGAATAGGCAGGAGTGCAGAGCTCATTGGGAACCTTTCAATGCAATAGCAGCGCGCCGCTTACATCAGCATGGTGTTGCGGATCAGACCAACCGCCAGACCTTCAATTTCGAAGGGTTCGCCGGGCTCGACCACGATGATCTGGTAGTCGGGGTTTTCTGGGCACAGTTCGATCAGGTCCTTGGTGCGTCTAAAGCGCTTGACGGTCACTTCATCGCCCAGGCGGGCCACCACAATCTGGCCATTTTTGGCATCCTTGGTGGATTGCACCGCCAGCAGGTCGCCGTCCATGATTCCGGCGTCGCGCATCGACATGCCGCGCACCTTGAGCAGGTAGTCGGGCTTGCGCTGGAACAGGCTGTTTTCCACGTAGTAGGTTTGGTCGATATGCTCCTGCGCGAGAATTGGCGAGCCTGCGGCCACGCGGCCGATCAGGGGCAGCATCAGTTGCGACAGACCGGGCAGCGACAGCGAAAATTCCTTGCTGCGAGATTCATTGATGGAGCGCATCGTCTCGCTCTTGAGCCGAATACCACGCGAGGTGCCGCTGACGAGTTCGATGGCGCCCTTGCGCGCCAGTGCCTGCAGGTGTTCTTCGGCGGCGTTGGCAGACTTGAAGCCGAGCTCGGTGGCGATCTCGGCCCGGGTTGGTGGCGCACCGGTGCGTGCAATGGCGTTCTGGATGAGGTCCAGAATCTGCTGCTGGCGGGCGGTGAGTTTTGGGCTTCCAAGCATGGCGACTCCTTGGCGGTTCGGTGGATTAGCTGTTACTTTATACACACTGTTGTTGTATTCAGTAACTGTATTTTTAATCAGTTTTTGAAAGTTGGCAAGTGATGGCTGAGAAATTTATACAAAAAGTCGTTGTTTTGGCCACGGGCGGCACGATTGCCGGCAACGCAACCAGTGCCAGCGACAACATTGGGTACAGCGCCGCCCAGGTTGGTGTGCGCCAATTGTTGGACAGCGTGCCCGGGCTTGATCAGGTGTCGGCCGGTCGCACGCTGGTCGCTGAGCAGGTGGCGCAAATTGACAGCAAGGACATGAGCTTTGCGGTCTGGCAGCAGTTGGCATTGCGCGTGAGTCACCATCTGGGGCAAGCCGATGTCACCGGCATCGTGATTACCCACGGCACCGATACGCTGGAGGAAACCGCTTATTTTCTGCATGCCGTGCTGCCCGCGCAGCAACTCGCAGCCAAGCCGGTGGTCCTAACCTGCGCCATGCGACCCGCGTCCAGCGCGGCCCCGGACGGGCCGCAGAATCTGCGGGATGCGGTGGCCGTGGCAACGACTGCGGGCGCCTGCGGCGTGGTCGCCGTGTGTGCCGGCAAGGTGCACGCGGCGGTGGACGTGCAAAAGGTCGATACCTACCGCCTGGACGCTTTCAGTTCGGGCGACGCCGGTGTCGTGGCCTATGTCGAGGAGGGGGCCGTGCGTCTGGTACGAAATTGGCCTCTGGCCCTCGTGGATAAAGCGCCAGTAGCTATCGAAAAACTAGCACTGCTGGCCAACTGGCCACGCGTGGAAATTGTGATGAACTACGCGGGCGCCAGCGGTGCGCTGGTGGATGCCTTGCTGGCCCCGCTGCTCGTGATAGGCCCGCGAGGGCGGCCTCGCCTGCCGGCGCCGCCGGTGCGCGGCTTGGTGGTGGACGGCACCGGCAACGGCACGATTCATCAGGATATGGAGGCGGCGCTGCGCCGCGCGCAGACCGCTGGCGTGAAGGTGGTGCGCTCAACCCGCTGCGCCACCGGCCGAGTGCTGGCAACAGAAGGTTCGGAATTTGCGCATTCCAACGGTCTGTCGCCGGTCAAAGCCCGAATTGCCCTGATGCTGGACCTGATGCAGGATTGACAGACGGCCGGGACCTGATTGATAGACTCGCTGGGTTCTGGTGCTACCAACGATAGGAGTAAATTAATGATCAAACGCATGGAAATCGGCACGCGCATGTCCGAAATCGCCATTCACAACGGCACGGTCTACCTGGCCGGCCAGGTGGCCAATGACGCCAGTGCGGACATTCAAGGTCAAACGGCGCAGGTTCTTGCCGCGGTCGACGCTTTGCTGGCCCGGGCCGGCAGTGACAAGAGCCGGATCTTGATGACGCAGATATTTCTGGCCGACCTGGCTGACTTTGCCGGCATGAACCTGGTTTGGGATGCCTGGGTCGCGCCCGGCCAGACACCACCGCGTGCCACGGTGCAGGCCGCGCTGGCTAAGCCCGGGTGGAAAATTGAGATGGTTGTCACTGCCGCTGCTTGAGGTTCTGCTCACTGTTGATTGAACGCCGGCATGGGCCGCCATGTTGATTCGGCGACGCTTCGGGTTGACGTAGGTGTAAACACTGATGCGGCCGCTATTAATTTCTAGATAGAATTATTAGACGCCGATTATTTTCATTTAAGAAAATTTATAGAACACATATTTTCCAATTAAGTCATGCGCGAACTTCTTGATCCTACTGATCGCCGTCTGGCCAAGTTGCTTTCCAGTGACGGGCAGGACGGTGTGAATCAGCTGGCCGAGAAATTGCAGCTCAGCCCGCCCACGGTGCGGACACGCTTGCGGACGTTGATTGACAAGAACATTCTGAAAATCGTCGGGCTGCTGAACCTGTCGGAGAGACCAGAGCTCATTGCCGCGATTGTGGGTATCAATGCCAACGCGCAGGGGCATCTTGACGAACTGATGAAAGACATTGCCAATTTGCCATTTGTGACTTCCGTCAGCATCGTGACCGGTCGATTCGACTTGATCGTGGAGGTGCTGGTGGCGGGGGATGTTCAGGATTTGTACCGTTTTACGAGCGAGCTTCTTCCCCGCGTTGCCGCGCCTGGGGTGATCAGCCGAAGCGAAGCGTTCGTGGTGATGAAGTCGCATGACAAATGGGTGAACCTGCCGCGGGGTTGCTGGGAGGACGGTGTCGATGGCGCCACCTCTGCTGGCGTTGCCGCCCTTAAGCCGATGACCGCTTGAAGACTGGTTTCTGTCTTGGAAGATGGTCTTCCAAGGAGATTGTTAGAGGAGAACGTAAATGAAGAAGTTGAATTTTTTGCCCGCGATATTGCTGTCCTGCATTGGCTACTTCGCCGCCGCAAGCATGGCTCACGCGTCCACCCTTGAGGATATTCAAAAGCGCGGTGAACTGAGGATCGCGGTTCAAACCCAGGGCCCTCCGTTTTCCATGATCGACAAGAACGGAGAACGCACCGGCAGTTCCGTGGAGCTTGCCAAATTGATGGCCAAGGAGATGGGCGTCAAGCCGGTGTTTCTGGACCTCGACTGGGATGGCCTGTTGCCGGCCCTCATTTCCGGCAAGGCCGACTTGCTCGCGGCTGACATGACGCCGACTCTGGCGCGTGCGACCAAGGTCGCTTTCACCAAGCCTTTCATTTACATCGGCCCGGTCGTGGCGGCCAAGGCGGGGAGTAAATTCACCTCCACGGCAGCCTGCAAGGCGCCCGGTACAAAGATCGCGGTTCTATTTGGCAGTACCGGCGAGAAGCTGGCAAAAACCGTCTTTGAAAAAGGTGAAATCAAGAGCTACAAGGGCGGTGGCACTTTGCTGCTCGACGCCGTGAAAAATGGACAAGCAGACTGCCTGCTCAACGACAGCTCCGCCGTGGCGGGTCAATCGGCAGGCTATCCCAAGGGAACCTTCAAAATCATGCCGGAACTGCTGGCCAAGGAAGCTCTGGCTTATGCCACCCGTTACGACTCCCTCGACCTGCTGACCTGGATCAATTTGTTCATCGACCAGACCACGCTGGACGGTCGCCTTCAACAGAACCTTGACTACTGGGTCAACTCGGCGAAATGGAAAGAGGCGCACTAAGCCTCTGAACTGAGCGTAGATTCGGCGCTGTTGTCACTGCGCCGAATCTCAAGTCTCACCTACCTTAATCATTGGCCACTGAATGTTGTTGAATTTGAATTTTCGGGTCATTGGAGAAACACTTCCTGATTTTTGGCTGGGTTTCCTGGCCACCTTGTCGATTTCATTGACGGCGTTTGCCGGTGCCCTCGTGATCGGCATCATCGCTTGTGCGATGAGCATCCAGCCGTCCCGCCTGCTTCGGGCGCCAGCGGTTGCGTATGTGGATGTGATACGGGCAACACCCTTGCTGGCCCAACTCTATTTTCTGTATTTCGGCTTGCCAAGTTTCGGCCTTCTCATGCCCGAAACCGTGATTGGCATCATCGCGCTTTCGCTCAACAGCGGCGCCTACGTCAGCGAAATCATCCGCTCCGGAATCATGTCGATTCCTCGGGGGCAGGTTGAAGCGAGCGCCAGTTCGGGCATGAACTATTGGCAGCAAATGCGCCTCATCATTCTCCCGCAAGCGCTGCGCCCGATGGTATCGCCGCTGATCGGGCAGGCCATTGTGCTGGTCAAGGACTCCTCGTTGCTGTCGCTCATTTCGGTCCTGGAACTCACGCGTGCCGGGCAAACCCTGGCCAACGACCGCTTCATGCCAGTCGAAGGCTTGGCGACCACGGCGGTGGGCTACCTGATCATCTACTTTGGATTGAAGTTGATGGCAGCCGCCTGGATGCGCATCAATCAACCCTCTGGACGCCACTGAAGGGCCACGACATGACGCTGTTCCTAGAGCAAATACAAGGCATTGCCCAATACTATCCGGTGCTGATGAAGGGCATTGGCGTGACCCTGGCACTGTCGGTCATCGGCATTGTCGCGGGGACGATGGTCGGCTTTGTGCTGGGCATCGGACGCGCCAGTTCCAACAAGATGCTCTCCCTTGTCATCGGCGCCTACACCGATGTCTTTCGCGGCACACCGGTGCTGGTTCAAGTCTTTGTCGTCTTCTTCATACTGCCTGAAGCGGGTGTCGAGCTTGACTCATTCACCGCCGGCGCCCTGGCGCTGTCCAATATAGCGGCCTGCTTCATCTCCGAAATCGTGGCCTCCGGGATCAAGGCCGTGCCCATCGGCCAGGTCGAGGCCGCCGCGTCAGCCGGCCTCACGCGCTTGCAGCAGCTCAGGCTGGTCGTGCTGCCGCAAGCCACCCGAATGATTGTTCCTTCTCTGGTCGGGCAATTCGTCCTGCTGGTCAAAGATTCTTCGGTGGTGTCAGCCATCGGGCTTCTCGACCTGACGCGCTCGGGTTGGATCATTGTCCAAAGCGTCCCGAATGGACTGCTGGTTTTCTCTGTTGTGGGCATTGGGTATTTCCTGATCTGTTATCCGCTGCTTCATTTGTCGCGGCGAATGGAAAAGCCTTGACCCTTCAGCACCCCTTCAAGACCCATAAGACCCGGCGACCGCGACAGCGAAGATGACGAGGAACAAGCGCAAATGATCAAATTCAACGAGCTCAACAAATGGTATGGCACGCATCATGTGCTGCAAAACATCAATCTTGAGATTGCCAAAGGAGAGGTAGTGGTCGTGTGCGGGCCCAGTGGCTCTGGCAAAAGCACACTGATCCGCTGTGTCAATGGTCTTGAAAAGTTTCAAAGCGGCACTTTGATCGTCGATGGCCTGCCGGTCGCCGTCGAGGCCAATCTCAGACAACTGCGGATGGAGCTTGGCTTCGTCTTTCAGCAATTCAATCTGTACCCCCACAAGACGGCGCTTGAAAACGTCACGCTGGCGCCGATTCATGTGCGCAAGCTGCCAAAAAAAGAAGCCATCAGCCGGGGCCGGGCCATGTTGGAAAAGGTGGGTTTGGCTGATAAATTTGATTCCTACCCCCAACAGTTGTCAGGCGGGCAGCAACAGCGTGTTGCCATCGCCCGCAGTCTGTGCATGCAACCCAAGGTCATGCTGTTTGATGAGCCGACCTCTGCGCTGGACCCCGAAATGATCAACGAGGTCTTGGATGTGATGGTGTCTCTGGCCAAGGACGGCATGACGATGATTGTGGTGACCCATGAAATGGGCTTTGCCCGCAAGGTCGCCGATCGGGTGGTGTTTATCGACAAGGGGGTCATTGTTGAAGTGGAGACGCCTGAAACCTTCTTTACAGCGCCGAAGAATGAGCGAACACGTGAATTCCTCGGGAAGATTCTTCACCACTAGCCGGCCGTTTCGCCCCATTGCATAGTTAATAGAAAGATTCTTCATGACCCGCGTGAGTAAAAATGAAACACCGAGCGCACGTACCGTGGCCATCGTCGGGGCCGGCGTTGTCGGCGCAGCGACCGCCCTGGCACTCGCCGCACAGGGGTACCTGGTTACCGTGATTGACCATGGAGAAGTCGGGGCTGGAACGAGTTCGGGCAACGCCGGCGGCATTGTCACCGGCGCGGTGACGCCAACGGCCACGCCCGGGGTGCTACGGTCCATTCCGTCGTATATTTTTGACCCGAATGGCGCAGCTGTGTTGCGCCCGGCCTATTTTCTTAAGGTGCTTCCGTGGCTGCTGCGCTTCATCGAAGCAGGTCGCCCGGCGCGGGTGTCAAACATCGCCCAGGCGCTTGATCCCCTTGTCTCCAAATCCATGCAAGCGCACCTTGCCTTGGCCGATCTGAGTGCTGCCCGCGAGCTCATCCGGCCGGTGGGCTGGTTGAAAGTGTACAAATCAGATGCCGGGTTTGCAGAAACCGTACTCGAGCGCGAATTGATGACGCGCCATGGTGTCAATTTCTCGATCCTCACCGCCGCTGAAGTGGCCGATCTTGAACCGCAACTCAACCGGGACGCCTACACGCGCGGCGTGTTCCAGCCCGACAGCGGCTTCGTCAACTATCCCACGGCGTTGACACAAGCCTACTTTGAGGGCGCGCGGCAACGGCAGGCGCAGTACATTCAGGAGAGCGTCCTGGAAGTCAGGCCGACCGAAAATGGGGGCGTCTCGATCAGGACGGATCAAGCCACACGGCAGTTTGATGCTGTGGTGATCGCGGCGGGCGCCTGGTCAAAAAAGTTCGCATTGCAGATTGGCGACAAGGTCAGCCTTGACACCGAGCGTGGCTACCATATTTCATTTGCGTCAACGGGGGGCGAGTTGCTGCGTCGCCCGGTCGGCTTTCCTGAAAGGCATTGTGTGTTGTCGCCGATGCACGACGGTATTTCTCTGGTCAGTGGCGATGAGTTGGCGGGTTTGAGCGCGCCGCCAGACTACCGACGTATTCGCGCCATGGCGCCCTTTGCCCGCAGCGTGTTGCCGGGTCTGGCCGAACAGGCGATCCAGCGTGAATGGATGGGCTATCGCCCCTCAACGCCGGACTCTTTGCCCGTGATCGGGCGCTCACCCCGCTGCCCGAACGTGTTCTATGCTTTTGGCCATGGCCATCTGGGGCTGACGCTGGCCGCGATCACGGCCCAATTGATTGCCGGCCTGGTCAATGGTGATGCCGATCCATTCGATCTGTCGCCTTATCGAATCGCCAGGTTCTAAAAGTTGGACGCACACGCGCGCGAGAAAATCATGACGGTTGAAACCGAAGCGGCAAAAATCGCGATCTTGTGCTGGGAAGCGGGGCAGGTGCCTCAGGGCCTGCTGCAACTGGAGACCCTGCCTGGCAACAGCACCAACCCAGCATCGTATGACTACGAGGTCAGGTTCCATCGCGTGGCCGGCGCCAACGCCCACACGATTCTTGAAAAGCCGGATCAAGCCGTTCTGCGCACGATGATCGCCGATGCCCGGGTGCTGGTGTCGCAGGGCACCAAGGCCATCACGACGAGTTGCGGATTCAATGCCATCTTTCAGCGGGAACTGGCCAGTGCTGTGGGCGTGCCCGTGTTCACGTCCAGCCTTCTGCAAGTGCCTTTTGTCCAGCAAATTCACGGCCCGGGAAGTGAAATCTGCATCATCACGGCCAACGCGAGCGCGCTTGGTCCCGAGCACCTGAAGTCGGTTGGCATCGCCAGCTCGGATGGCTTGCACATCATCGGCCTGGAGCAGTGCACCCAATGGAACCGGATGTTCGCCCAACCCGATGAGGCCGTCGATCTCGCTGTGATCGAGCAGGAAGTCTTGGGCACGGCGCTTCAAGCGCTCGATGCGCATCCTGGCATTCGGGCCTTCGTTCTTGAATGCACGGACCTGCCACCTTATTCGGCAGCGATTCGACGCCAATGCGGTCTGCCGGTCTTTGATTTCATTACCATGGTCAATTACCTGCATTCAGCGATCTGATGGTCCGGGGTAGGCATCTGCTTTGAGCCGCCTGCACGCCAGCCATAAAAAAAGCCCGACACCCCCTGGGGCATCAGGCCTTATCCGTGCGCCGCAGCAGTTTCAGTCAGCCAGCGCCGCAAAGGCCCGCGCCGTGATCTCGTCGACGCTGCCGGTGCCGCTGATGGCGCGGTATTTGGGGGCGATCGTCGGTTCGGCCTTGGCCCAGTTGCCGTAGTAGTCCACCAACGGCCGGGTTTGCGCGCTGTAGACCTCCAGCCGCTTCTTCACGGTTTCTTCTTTGTCGTCATCGCGCTGGATCAAAGGCTCGCCGGTCACGTCGTCCACGCCCGCCACTTTGGATGGGTTGAATTTGACGTGGTAGGTGCGCCCCGACGCGGCGTGCGAGCGCCGCCCGCTCATGCGCTCAATGATGGCCTCAAACGGCACGTCGATTTCCAGTACGTAGTCGAGTTTGACGCCGGCGGCTTTCATGGCGTCGGCCTGCGGAATGGTGCGCGGAAAGCCGTCAAACAGGAACCCGGCCGCGCAGTCCGGTTGGGCAATGCGTTCCTTCACCAGGTTGATGATCAGTTCGTCGCTGACCAGACCGCCCGAAGCCATCACGCCCTTGGCCTCAAGGCCCAGCGCTGTGCCCTCCTTGACCGCAGCGCGCAGCATGTCGCCGGTCGAGATTTGCGGGATGCCGTATTTTTGGCAGATGAAAGTGGCTTGCGTGCCTTTGCCCGCGCCGGGCGCGCCCAACAGAATGAGTCTCATGGTTTTCCTTTGATTTGCTGAAAATCAGTTGATCAACCCGGTTGGTTCTCTAGTGAACCGGGCTGTCTCGTTTGGGCTCAAGAATAGCACGCGTCAAGCGCGCTCAAACTGACGCCGATCAAGCGCCAAACAAGCGCCGCACGCGCTCCAGGTCTTCGGGCGTATCCACGCCCGGGCCGGGCGCGTGGGTTGCGATATGGACGGCAATCCGGTGCCCGTGCCACAGGGCACGCAACTGCTCCAGCGATTCCGTGATTTCGAGCGGCGCCTGTGTCAGCGTCGGGAAGCGGCGCAAGAAGCCGACCCGGTAGGCATAGAGGCCAATGTGGCGCAGCGGCGCCGGGCTGGGCAGGGCAGCGTTGTCGCCCAGGGGCTGGTCGCGCCAGCACGGAATCGGGGCCCGGCTGAAATACAGCGCCAGTTGCTGCGCGTCGAGCACCACCTTCACGACGTTGCGGTTGTTGAACTCTGCTTCACTACTTATAGCGTGAGCTGCAGTGCTCATGCTGGCTAACGGCTGATTGAGCAGCAAATTGGCAACGGCGGCGACCAGCGACGGGTCAATCAGGGGCTCATCGCCCTGCACGTTGACCACAATGCCATCGTCGGCCAGACCGAGCAGATCACAGGCTTGGGCCAGCCGGTCGCTCCCCGAGGGGTGGTCGGTGCGGGTGAGCACGGCTTCAATGCCGTGCGTCTGGCAGGCTTGGATGATCAGCGGGCTGTCGCCGGCCACCACGACACGCACCCGTCCCGCTGGGTTGTCGCAGGACAGCACACGTTGTGCCACCCGCACCACCATCGGCGCGCCGCCGATGTCAGCCAGGGGTTTGTTGGGCAGGCGGGTCGAGGCCAGCCGCGCGGGGATCAGGACGGTGTAGGTCAAAGACCGAGTTCCTCGTCGCTCAGTGTGCGGGCTTCGCTCTCCAGCAGGATCGGAATGCCGTCGCGCACCGGGTAGGCCAAGCGCGCGCTGCGGGAGGTCAGTTCCTGCTTCTCGCGGTCGTATTCAAGCGGCCCTTTGGTGACGGGGCAAACCAGTAATTCAAGTAGTCGTGTGTCCATGGGGCAATGATAGCGTTGGCTCAAGGGTGGATCGCCAGCAAGCGGTCGAGGCGGGCATCAAGCTGCGTCAGAAAGGCCGGCTCTGGCGTGAGGATCAGCGGCACCGCTAAGGCATCAGGTTCCAGTGGCCACAGCTTGAGCGCGTCCTTTTCGGTGCAAATCAGCGTGTAGCCCTCGTAGTCATTGCGCGACCAGCTATTGAAGTCGTAGTGATCTGGCAGCGCGAGGGTGCGTGCCAGGCTCAGGCCCTGGGCGCGCAGCATGTCAAAAAAATCGTCTGGCTTGGCAATGGCGGCCAGCGCCAGCAGCGGCTTTCGGCACAGACCGGCCGGGCCGGCCAGATCACCGAGTGGCCGCTGGCTGCCATCCTGCATCAAGGCATGGCGGCTGAGCGTGCGCTGAGCCGAGAAACCGGCAAAGGCGGGCGGCGTGCCGGTGTGCAGCACCAGGTCCACGGCGCGCGGCCAGGGTTCGCGCAAGGGACCGGCGGGCAGCAAAAAACCGTTGCCCACGCCGCGCCTGTCAAAAACGCAAATTTCCAGGTCACGCTGCAAGCCCAGGTGCTGCAGGCCGTCGTCGCAGACGATGATTTGCGTTTGCGGGTAGCGCGCCAGCAGCGCGCGGGCGGCGTCTACCCGCAAACGCGCCACAAACACCGGCGCACCGGTGCTGCGCCGGATCAGGGCCGGTTCATCGCCGACGTCGGCCACGGCGCTGTTAGCACACACTTCGCGGCAGTCGTTGGTCTGGCGACCGTAGCCGCGCGAGATCACGCCCACTTGCAGGCCACGCGCTTGCAAGTGCCGCACCAGCAGCATGACCACTGGTGTCTTGCCCGCGCCGCCCGCCACCACGTTGCCGACCACGATCACAGGGACCGCAACGCCTTCTGATTTGAAGATGCCGAGCCGGTACAGACTGCGCCGTAACTTGACCAGCACGCCATACAGCAGCGAGATCGGCCACAACAGCCAGGCCAGCAGGCCGCGGTGTGTCCAGGCGCGGGTCAGGCGCTGTTGCCAGGTTGCTATGTGCGTTGCTCTGGTCATGATTTAGACGCCCGGATTTCTGCAGCGGTTGTATTTTTTTTGCGTGGTATCCCCCCCCTATCCCCCCCGCCCCTTTCCACCCCCGCCGGGGCGGAAAGGGGAGCTAACAGCCACATTTGGCCAACACTTTGATGGTGGGAAATCTGTTTCTGGATGGTGCGCTGCCTCAAAGTGGCCGCAATGGCAACGCGAGACTGATCACCCACGCGTCGGCTGCGCGCTTTGCTGTCCGGGTTTGAGCGCGCCTTGGCGATTGACCCGAGCGACTGGTTCATAAGATACTGCCACTTTGAGGTCAGCGCAAAGATGAGCTCAGATTTCCCACCTTTAAAAACGCGGCCACATGAGGCCCCCCTCTTTCGCCCAGCGGGGCGAGAGAGGGGCGGGGGGGCGTGAGTGGGGGAAAGAACGTTCAAAGCACCAATCAAGTCAAGACAATTGAAAAATGTTTTCACTGTCATTGCACCGCAGGAATCCGGTT
The DNA here is from genome assembly GCA_038215405.1 of Burkholderiales bacterium. Classification (GTDB taxonomy): domain Bacteria; phylum Pseudomonadota; class Gammaproteobacteria; order Burkholderiales; family Burkholderiaceae_C; genus Rhodoferax. The sequence goes on along the minus strand of JBBQQX010000002.1, from coordinate 42,365 downwards.
CTGCGCTAGCGCCGCAAGTCCGGGTTGACAACGGATTGTCTGCACGCACTGAGTCGCTCAATTGCCCTTGGCATGCGCCGTCGACTGGGTGGCGAAGGTGATCTGGCTCAAGCCGGCGCGCCGGGCCGCTTCCATCACCGTGATGACGTCCTGGTGCCGGGCACTGGCGTCGGCATGGATGATGACGACCGAGTCCTTGCCTGCTTTGGCGCCTTCAGTCAAGGCCATGGCCAGGATGTCCACGCTGCGGCCTGTGACTGGCGTCTTGTTGACAATGTAAGCGCCTTCGCTGCTGACGCTGACCAGCACCTCCTTGGGGTAGTCGCGTTGGGCTTCAGTGTCAGCCACGGGCAGCTTGAGTTGCAGTTCGGTGAATTTGCTGTAGGTGGTTGATAGCATCAGAAAGATCAGCACCACCAGCAACACGTCAATGAACGGGATCAGGTTGATCTCGGGCTCTTCCTTTTGACGCGGGCGAAAGTTCATGGCTTGCGCAGCGTGTTGAGGTGGCGTGCCAGCCGCTCTGAGGCCAGTTCCAGCGTCAGCAGGTACTCGTCAACGCGGGCCCGAAAGTAGCGCCAGAAGATCAGCGACGGAATCGCCACGATCAGGCCAAACGCCGTGTTGTAGAGCGCAATCGAAATGCCATGCGCCAGTTGCGCCGGGTTGCCCCCGGTGGCGCTGCCGGACGTCGACTGCGAGCCAAAAATTTCGATCATGCCCACCACGGTGCCAAACAGGCCCATCAACGGCGCCGCCGAGGCAATGGTGGCGAGCGCGGTCAGGTATTTTTCCAGCCGGTGCGCAACCAGGCGACCGGTGCCTTCCATGGTGGAGCGCAGCTCTTCTTCGCTGCAACGCGGGTGGGTATTTAGCGCGCGCAAGCCGCTGGCCAAGACTTCGCCCAAGGCCGAGTTCTTCGCCAGTTGGTTCACGACATCGGGGGTCGGCACGGCTGTGCGCGAGACATTGAGCACCTCCTCGAGCAACTGGGGTGGTGCGATTTTGTCGGTCTTGAGGCTGACAAAGCGCTCAATGACGAGCGCCAGTGCCAGGATGGAGCAGGCGACCAGCGGCCAGATCGGCCAGCCTGCGGCTTGTATGATTGAAAACAAATGGGGACTCCGCGCAGATGAAAGGCCGCGCAATTATGGCGCAGGTCTCAATTTCACCGACTGCCCGCGGCAGTGGCGTCTTACGGCGCGCGCGCCTGCCATGCGCCAGTCGCCCACATAAACTGTGGATAACTTTGTGCAGAACTGGCTGTCGACGTGCCGGCGAGCCGCACGGGCCGGGGCTTGTGACAGATTGATGACAAATTAGGCAGCTGAAAATACAATGAAATCAATAACTTGCACCGTTTTATCAGGGCTTCAAGGGTGCGTTCAAAGGGGCGACGAACCAATTCTGACGCTGTGGAGCATTCCTCTTTCAAGCCTTGGCTCCAAGCCGGCTTTCCATCATGTTTGAGGCCAAATCCAGCACAGTTGCACCGCGCATCTGGCAAATTGGCGCACTCTGCCGCGCCATCGCTGATGCGCTTGACGCCCGCTTCAATCCGGTCGTCGTGCGCGGCGAGCTCTCAAGCTTCTCGCGCGCGTCGAGCGGACATTGTTACTTTTCCCTCAAGGATGAGAGCGGGCAGATTCGCTGCGCCATGTTTCGCCGCGCCGCCACCTCAATGGACTTCTCGCCGCGCGACGGTGAGCTGGTCGAAGTGCGTGGCCGCCTGGGGGTCTACGAGGCGCGTGGTGATCTGCAGTTGATCGTGGAGAGCATGAGCCGGGCCGGGCAGGGCGCGCTGTTTGAGCAGTTTCTCCAGCTCAAGGCCAAGCTTGAAGCCCAGGGACTGTTTGCGCCCGAGCGCAAGCGCCCATTGCCGCTGCTGCCGCGCGGCATTGGCGTCGTGACCTCGCTCGGTGCCGCTGCGCTGCACGATGTGGTGACGACGCTGCAACGGCGCGCGCCGCACATCCCGGTGTTCATTGTCCCGGCCACGGTACAAGGCAGCAGCGCTCCCGGCGAGCTGATTCAGGCGCTATCAAAATTATATCTACTCACGCAATCAGGACGTGGGCTAGAGCCTGATTTTGCCAAAAAAATAACAAAGAAGGGCGGACCCGCTGTGCCGTGCATCGACGTCATCTTGCTGGTGCGTGGCGGTGGTTCGATGGAGGACCTATGGGCTTTCAATGACGAGCAGCTGGCGCAGACGCTGGCCCGCAGCCCGGTGCCCGTCATCTGCGGCGTCGGTCATGAGACCGACTTCACCATTGCGGATTTCGTGGCGGATCTGCGCGCACCCACGCCCACTGCGGCGGCCGAGTTGGTGGCGCAACCTCAGCAGGTCTGGCTGGGTGCGCTTGATGCGGCGGCGCGGCGCCTGCAGCACAGCGTGTCGCGGCGACTGGATCAGCAAAACCAAAGGCTTGACCTGACGGCATCGCGTTTTGGGCGACCGTCAGCGTTGGTCGGTGGTCAGCGCCTGCGCTTATCCAACAGCGCGCAGCGGCTGCAATTGGCCTCGACTCACTTTGTGCAGCAAAGGGAACAAGCCCTGCAGCGCTTGGCGCTGGTTTTCCCCGCTGCCGCGCAGCGCGGCCTGCAGCGCCAGGACGAGCGTCTGCAACGCGCGGCGCTGCGGCTGGGCCTGCTCGACCCGCATCTGGTTCTTCAGCGCGGCTACGCCTGGCTGAGCACGCTAGCGGGCGCAGGCATCAGCCGCGTGCAGCAAACCCAGCCAGGTCAGGCCCTGCGCGCCACCCTTGTCGACGGCACGGTTGATTTGACGGTGACTGTCTAAATGGAGCAAAGTTTCTACAATCTGCGCTTTCCAACAACAAACTCAAGAGGATCCTATGGAACATACACTGCCCGCCCTGCCGTATGCGATTGACGCCCTGGCCCCCGCTTACTCGAAAGAGACCATGGAATACCACTACGGCAAGCACCACAACGCCTACGTCGTGAACCTGAACAATCTGCAAAAAGGCACCGAATTCGAGAGCATGACGCTCGAAGAGATCGTCAAAAAAGCCAGTGCTGGCATCTACAACAACGCCGCGCAAGTCTGGAACCACACGTTTTTCTGGAACGGCATGAAGCCCCAGGGTGGCGGTGAGCCCAGCGGCACGCTTGCCGCTGCCATCCATGCCAAATGGGGTAGTTACGCCGCCTTCAAGGAGGCTTTTATCAAGTCGGCCGTGGGTAACTTTGGCTCGGGCTGGACCTGGCTGGTGAAAAAAGCCGATGGCTCGGTCGATATCGTCAACATGGGCGCGGCCGGCACGCCGCTCACCAGCGTTGACAAAGCGTTGCTGGCGGTCGATGTGTGGGAGCACGCCTATTACATCGACTACCGCAACCTGCGTCAGAAGTATGTAGAAACCTTCTTCGACAAACTCGTGAACTGGGATTTTGCCCAAAACAACTTCGCCTGAAGTTGCTTTGATCTGAGCTGCCGGTCGGGCTCGCCGGTGGTCTTGTCATGAACAAAGCCTTCACCAAAGAAACCGACGACGCTGACGAGGACGACGCGCCACCTGGCGTGCCCTCGCTGCCCGTCGGTGGCAAGAACTACATCACGCCGCGCGGCTATGCCCGACTGCGCGGCGAACTGCTGGACTTGATCGATAACCAGCGGCCGCAGGTGGTGGAGGCGGTCTACTGGGCTGCCAGCAATGGCGACCGCTCAGAGAACGGCGACTACATCTATGGCAAAAAGCGCTTGCGCGAGATTGACCGGCGCATCCGCTTCTTGACTCAGCGCCTTGAAATCGCGCAGGTCAGCGACCCGGCGGTGCACCATGGCTGTGAGCAGATATTTTTCGGCGCCAATGTGCGCTATGTCGATGCTGGCGGAACAGCGCGCAGCGTCACGATTTTGGGCATCGACGAGGCCGACAGCGCCCTGGGCCAAGTCAGCTGGGTCTCGCCCATTGCCCGCACCTTGCTGCAGGCGCGGGTGGGCGATGAACTGCAATTGCTCACGCCGCTCGGGCGGATTGAGATTGAGGTGATTGGCGTTGACTATCCGGCGCCTGATCCGTCTGGGACAAGCTATTGAGTGACTTTGGCGCGCTGCGCCTTGATGACGGAATGGGTTCGTCGAAGATTGCCCAACGCGGCCTCGAGTTGCTTGGTGTCGCGCACGGCAATCACAAAGCGCAAATCAGTGGCGTCCTGCGCAGCTTCATCTTCCATGTCGATGTGAATGATGTCGGCCTCGGCCGCTGCCAGGGAGGCCGCTACCCGAGCCAGCACGCCGCGGCCATTGACGACGGTGACACGCACTTCGGTTTCAAACGGGCGCACCGGGTCGTCCGACCACTGGACGTCAACAAAGCGTTCGCTGTCCTTGAGCTTGAGCTTCTTGGCCACGGGGCAATCCGTTACATGCACCAGCAAGCCCTCGCCGCGCCCCAGGTAACCCACAATGGCGTCGCCCGGCACCGGTCCGCAGCACGTCGCGTACCGGATCGAGGCGTTTTCACTGCCATCGAGCACGACACCGCCTTGTGCCACTGCTTCGTTGGTGGTGTAGAGCTCACGCGTGAGCAACAAGGCGTCGGGTTTTTCGCCCCGGTCAGTCAGCAGGGTCAGCAAGCGCTTGGCGACGATGCCGGCAATGCGCTTGCCCAAGCCCAAGTCCAAAAATAGCTCGGACATGCTCTTGTTGCCGGTAAAACGCAGCAACTTCTCCCATAACAGCCGATTTTGCCCAGTATCGTCTGGCAATTTGTCAATGCCTTCGGCGCGAAGCGCCTGCGCCAGCATCTTCTCGCCCAGGTCCTCCGACTCGGTTTGGGCCAGGGTTTTGAGGTGCTGACGAATTTTTGAACGTGCGCGTGCCGTGCGCACGAAACCCAGCCAAGCCGGATTCGGGGCGGCGCCCGGGGCCGTGACGATTTCAATCACGTCGCCATTTTTGATCTCGGTGCGCAAGGGCACTTGTTCACCATTGATGCGCGCGGCTAGCGTGCGGTCGCCCACATTGCTGTGAATCGCATAGGCAAAGTCGACCACCGTGGCCCCTTTGGGCAGTGCCATGATCTGGCTCTTGGGGGTGAAAACATAGACCGCATCCGGGAACAGGTCCACTTTGACGTGATCCCAAAACTCGGCGGCATCGCGCGTTTCATCCTCAATATCAAGCAAGGACTGCAGCCACTTGGAACCCAGCCACTCGCCGTTGCCCTGCTGACCGTTGGCCTTGTACAGCCAATGCGCCGCGACGCCCGACTCGGCCACCAGATGCATGGCCTCGGTGCGCATCTGAAACTCCACATTGACGCCGGACGGGCCAACCAGCGTGGTGTGCAGCGACTGGTAACCGTTGAGCTTGCCAATCGCAATGTGGTCCTTGAACTTGCCCGGCACCGGCTTGTAGAGTTGGTGCAAGGTGCCCAGGGCGGTGTAGCAGTCAATCACGTTGGGCACCAGAATCCGAAAACCATAAATGTCCGTGACCTGAGCAAATGTGAGGTGTTTTTCTTCCATCTTCTTGTAGATGGAGTAGAGAGTTTTCTCACGACCTGCGATGCGCACGTCCATGCCACTGTTGGCAAACGCGCTGTCCACTTCCTCCTGTACGTTCTGAATCAGATCGCGCCGACGGCTGCGCGCCTTGGCTACTGCCTTGGCCAATGTGGCGTAACGCCAGGGCCGTAAATACCGAAATGCGAGATTCTGGAGCTCGCGGTAGGTCTGGTTTAGGCCCAAGCGGTGCGCGATGGGTGCGTACACGTCGAGGGTCTCGGACGCAATGCGTGCCCATTTGTCGCGCGGCGCGTCCGACAGCGTGCGCATGTTGTGCGTTCGATCAGCCAGCTTGATCAGGATGACACGCACGTCACGCGCCATCGCCAGCAGCATCTTGCGAAAGGACTCGGCCTGGCCCTCTTCCCGGGTACTGAAATGCAGCTTGTCGAGCTTGGTCAGGCCGTCCACCAGATCCGCCACGGGCGAGCCAAAGCGCTCGATCAATTCAATCTTGGTGACGCCGCAATCCTCCAGCGCATCATGCAGCAGGGCTGCCATCAGCGCCTGGGCATCGAGCTTCCAGTCGGCACATTGGGCGGCGACGGCGATCGGGTGCGTGATATAGGGCTCACCACTGTTGCGCAATTGGCCCAAATGGGCTTGGTCGGCGTAGCGGTAGGCCAGGCGCACCTGTTCCAGATCAGGTGCGGACAGGTAGTCGAGCTTGGCGGTCAGACCAGCAAAACTGGCCGCTGCCGCGTTGACTGCCGCCGGGCTGGGCAAATCATCCACGGCCAGTGCGGTTGTGGCGGCAGGCTTCCTGCTGGACTTGGGTTTGGCGGCGGTACTCACCCCGTTAATATAGCGCGGCGGCAACGTTTTGCCCTGCCCCAATGAAAAAACACCGCAAGCGGTGCCTTTTTATTGGGGCCATCAAAAAAATCAGAGCGGCACTTTTTTCAGCATCTCCAGGCCAATTTTGCCCGCGGCAATCTCGCGCAGGGCAGTGACGGCGGGCTTGTTCTTGCAGTCCACCTTGGGCGCATGGCCCTGGCTCAGCATGCGCGCACGGTAGGTCGCTGCCAGCACCAGCTGAAAACGATTGGGGATCTGCTCTAGGCAGTCTTCGACAGTAATACGGGCCATGAAATTCTCCGAAAGACCAAGGGGGTGCACTAGAAAATATGCAGTGCTTTGAATGTTTCAGCCCGAGCGCGACGCTGTGCCGAGAACTTGAGTCGCTGGGCGTGAACGATCGCTTTGAGGTCAAAAAGCGCACGGTCAAACAACTCATTGATTATAACGAAGTCGAACTTGTGCACTTGCGCCACTTCAATGGCGGCGTTTTTGAGCCGCAATTCAATGACCGCGGTCGAGTCTTCGCCGCGACGCTCCAGGCGTGCGCGCAATTCTTCCCAGCTCGGGGGAAGGATGAAGATGCTGATGGCATTGGCGAATAGCTTCTTGATCTGCAGCGCGCCTTGGTAATCGATTTCAAGCACCACATCGGCGCCCTCAATCATGCGTTCCTCAATCGCTTTCTTGGAGGTGCCATAGCGATACTCGTGCACGGCGGCCCATTCCACAAATGCATGGGCCTGCACCATGGCATCGAATTCGGACTCGGAGACGAAAAAATACTCGCGTCCGTGCTTCTCCTGCCCACGCGGCGCCCGCGTGGTGTGCGAGACCGAGAGTTGCACGTGCGAGTCGAGCTCCAGCAATGCTCTTACCAAGCTCGATTTTCCAGCCCCGCTGGGGGCGGCCACGACAAATAAATTTCCGGGGTAGTCCATAAGAGTCAGCCTGGCAGATAACTGTGATTGAGGGGGTCGGCGCTGACTGCGCTATTCTATGTTTTGCACCTGCTCACGCATTTGCTCGATCAGCACCTTCATGTCCACTGAAATGTGGGTCAGCTCCAGCGCTGCCGATTTGGAGCCCAGTGTATTGGCTTCGCGGTGCAACTCCTGGATCAGGAAGTCCAGGCGTTTGCCCAGCTCGCCACCTTTTTTGATCAGGCGTTCAATTTCATCCAGGTGCGACTGGATGCGGGTAATTTCTTCAGCGACGTCAATGCGGATCGCAAAGGCGGTGGCTTCGGTCAGTGCCCGGTCCTGCGCCGCTTCCGGCAGCGTGCTGCCATCGGTCAAGGCCATGGCCTCCTGCCAGCGATCGAGAAAGCGCTGGCGTTGCTGCGCCACCAATTGCGGCACCAGCGGCACCGCCAGTGCGGCCAGTGCCCGGATTTGGCCAAGGCGCTCAATCAACATGGTGGCCAGGCGTGCGCCTTCACGCTCGCGCGCGCCCAGCAGTTCTTCCAGCGCCTGGCGGCCCAGGGTCATAATGGTTTCGCTCCAGTCGCAGTGGGCGCCCAGCTCACCTGCGGCCAATCTGATGACGTCTGCCACACTCAGCGGGGCGGCCTCTGGCAGCCAGGCTTTGACGTTATCTTGCACCGCGTTAAGGCGCTGCATCAGTCGCGGCGTCGGGTCCACCACGCTACCCTGGGCGCTGCTTTCAATGGCGGCACGCACCTCGACCTTGCCGCGCTTGAGGCGGCTGACCAGCAGTTCCCGCAGCGCCGGCTCATAGGGCCGCAGTTCTTCAGGCAACTTGAACGACAGGTCCAGGAAACGGCTGTTGACGGAGCGGATTTCTAGCCCCAAATGACTCGGCGGGGGGCTCTTGGATTCGGCCTCGGAACTGGAGCGGGCGCTGCTGTGTTGGGCACTGGCATAACCAGTCATGCTGTAAACTGACATAGAGACTCTTTGATCAATGAATTGGGGTCGAGAATAACCCGGTTCCCAACCGCTCTATAGAAGTTCACCCAATAATTATGTCAAAGGTCAGACCAGCCCCCTTAGCGCCAAACACCCGGATCGGGGGTTACCGCGTCATCCGCAAAGTGGCAGCCGGTGGTTTTGGCGTGGTCTACCTGGCCGAAGATGGTGAAGGGCAACAGGTGGCCATCAAGGAGTATCTGCCTTCAGCGCTGGCCAGCCGCGCGGTCGGCGAGTTACTGCCGCAGGTGCAGCCAGAAAAGCTGTCCCTGTACCGGCTTGGCCTCAAGAGTTTCTTCGAAGAAGGCCGCTCGCTGGCGCAAATATCACACCCTTCCGTGGTCAGTGTGCTCAATTTCTTCCGGGAAAACGAAACCGTTTACATGGTGATGAATTACTTGGAGGGCGCGTCCCTGCAGGACTTCATCATCACGGCGCGCGACCTCAAGCAGGCCAAAGTGTTTCGGGAGTCGACCATCCGATCGTTGTTCGATGAAATTCTGCGCGGTTTGCGCATTGTTCATCAGCACAAGATGCTGCACCTGGACATCAAACCGGCCAATATTTTTGTCACCGATGACAACAAGTCCGTGCTGATTGACTTTGGTGCGGCGCGTGAGGTGCTGAGCAAGGAGGGTAATTTCATCCGCCCCATGTACACCCCCGGCTTTGCTGCGCCCGAGATGTACCGGCGCGACGCCGCCATGGGGCCTTGGACCGACATTTATGCCATTGGCGCCTGCATTTACGCCTGCATGCTGGGTTACCCGCCCAACGAGGCGCCCCAGCGCATTGAAAAAGACCGTATTGCGATGGCGCTCACGCGTTTGCGCGGCGTTTATTCTGACAACCTGATCGAGGTGGTGGAGTGGTGCATGTCACTCGATCCGCTGTCGCGGCCGCAGTCGGTGTTCGCACTGCAAAAGGAGCTGAGCCGCGCCGGCGAGAGGCGTTACACCAAGCTCAGCGTGACTGAAAAAGTGCGACTTCAATTCGACACCATGGTGTCAGACACGAAAAAGACCGTTCAAAATGCGACCCGATTTGGCGCGAAACTCAAATGAAATTTTCCATTTTTCAGATCAGCCGCAAAGGCTCGCGGGAAAAAAATGAAGACCGCATGGGCTACTGCTACACGCGCGCATCGGGCATTTTTTTTCTCGCTGATGGCATGGGTGGCCACCCGCAAGGCGAGGTTGCGGCGCAGTTGGCCCTGCAGACCATCGCCGCCATGTACCAAAAAGAGGCGCAGCCCAGAATCGCTGACATTGCCGCGTTTTTGACCTCGGCGGTGCTGACGGCTCATCGCCAGATATTGCACCACGCCATTCAGAGTGGCATGCTCGATACACCGCGCACCACGCTGGTCATGGCTCTGGTGCAGGACGGCGCTGTGAACTGGATTCATTGCGGTGATTCCCGCCTCTACCTGGTGCGCCAGGGCGCCTTGCTGGCGCGTACGCGCGATCACTCGTTCCTGGAGCAGCACCGAGCGGCTGCAGACGGCAAGGCGTCGACGGAGCGGATCAACCCCAATGTGCGATCGACGGAGCGAATCAACCGCAATGTGCTGTTTACCTGCCTGGGCTCTCCGACCAAGCCGGTGTTTGACATCGCCGGGCCGCTGGCATTGCAGCAGGGCGACAAATTGATGCTGTGCTCGGACGGCTTGTGGGACCGGCTCAGTGACGCCGACATTGTCGACCACTTGGCGCACAAGCCAGTCAGTGAGGCGGTGCCGGATATGGTGGAAAGCGCACTGCGCACGGCGGGCAACAAGAGCGATAACGTGACGTGTATCGCGATCGAGTGGGAAATGCCGGATGGCTTTGAATCAACCAGGGGCAGCATTTCAACCGACACGCTCAGTGAGGGTTTCTTCGCCTCGACTTTTCAGGCCGACACGCTGGATGCCGCGCTGGAGGATCTTGATGACGCTGCCATTGAGCGTTCCATCGCTGAAATCAACGACGCCATTCGCCGCTCGGCGCTCAAGAAGAGCGGCTAAGGGCTTGGCCATGAAAAACCCTAAGCTCACCATGACCTTATGCATCCATTTTTGAGACTCGATGCGCGCGCTGCCAACCAACTGCGGGCGGTCAAAATAACGCGCAGCTACACGATGCACGCGGAGGGCTCAGTGCTGATCGAGTTTGGCAACACCAAGGTCTTGTGCACGGCCTCGGTCGAAGAGAAAGTGCCGGGCCACAAAAAAGGTAGCGGCCAGGGCTGGGTCACGGCCGAATACGGCATGCTGCCGCGCGCCACCCACAGCCGCAACGAGCGCGAAGCTGCGCGCGGCAAGCAAAGCGGGCGCACCCAGGAGATTCAGCGCTTGGTTGGCCGCTCGCTGCGCTCGGTATTTGACCTGGGCCTGCTCGGTGAACGCACCATTCACCTGGATTGCGATGTGCTGCAGGCTGACGGCGGCACGCGCACCGCGGCCATCACCGGCGCCTTTGTGGCGGCACAGGATGCGGTGACCCAGTTACTGGCGCAGGGCAAGCTGCGGCTGTCGCCGATTCGTGAGCATGTGGCTGCGATCTCGGTGGGTATCGTTGCGGGAACGCCCCTGCTTGATTTGGCGTACACAGAGGACGCGGCATGCGACACCGATATGAATGTGGTGATGACCGGGGCTGGCCACTTTGTCGAGGTGCAGGGCACGGCCGAAGGAGCGGCATTTTCGCGCCAGGAAATGAATGCCTTGCTGGCGCTGGCCGAACAAGGCATCAGCGAGCTGGTTGAACTGCAAAAAATATCATTACTAAATAAATAGCTGCTCAGGCATGCTGCACGGGGGCTACGGCCCTATTTCATGAAAATTGTCTTAGCTTCCAACAACCCCGGTAAATTGGTCGAGCTGCGCGCTATGTTGGCGCCGCTCGGCGTCGAGCTGATCAGCCAGGGCGAGCTCGGCATTGCCGAGGCGCCAGAGCCGTACCACACCTTTGTCGAGAACGCGCTGGCCAAGGCGCGCCATGCAAGTAGCCATAGCGGCTTGGCTGCGCTGGCTGACGACGCCGGTTTGTGTGTCGATGCCTTTGGCGGCCTGCCGGGCGTGCAAACGGCCTTCTACGCCACCCAGTTTGGCTATGAGAAGGGCGACGACAACAACGTGCGCGCCTTGTTGGAGCAAATGCGAGGCGTGCAAGACCGGGGCGCTGCGTTGGTGAGCACGCTGGTGGCGGTGCGTTCGGAACAGGACCCGGAACCCTTGATTGCCGTTGGCCGCGTGGCAGGCGAGATTACCCGCGCGCCGGTGGGACGCAACGGTTTTGGTTTTGACCCGGTGATGTTCATCCCCGAATTTGGCCAGACCTTCGCCCAATTGCCGGTCGCGGTCAAGAACGCCAACAGCCACCGCGGCCGGGCGGTGCGCGCGATGCTGGCATTGATGCGCGAGCGCTGGCTCGCAGGCGGGGCTCAGGGCGCATGATTCCTGTCATTGCGGCCACCGAGTCAGCGTCAGCGCCGCGCGACATCCAGCACTACCTGCGCCCGGGGATGCTGCAGCTGGCCGCCTTGCCGCCGCTGTCGCTCTATGTGCATTTGCCCTGGTGCTTGAAGAAGTGCCCTTATTGCGACTTCAATTCGCATGAGACGCGCGCCGCCGAGCTGCCCGAGCAGCGCTACCTGGATGCCCTGATGGCCGATCTGGAGGCCGCCTTGCCCTTGATTTGGGGCCGCACCGTGCACAGCATTTTTATTGGCGGTGGCACGCCCAGTCTGTTTTCGCCCGAGGGCATTGATCGCCTGCTCGGCGGCATCCGGGCGCGGTTGCGCCTGGAGGCGGCGTGTGAAATCACCCTGGAGGCCAATCCGGGCACCTTTGAGAAAGATCGGTTTCGGGCTTTTCGCAGCGCTGGTGTCACCCGTTTGTCGGTCGGCGTGCAGAGCTTTAACGACTCTTTTTTGAAGACGCTGGGGCGGGTGCACGACGGCGCACAAGCGCTTGCCGCCGTGGAAGAAGCGGCACAGGCCTTTGACACCTTCAACCTGGACCTGATGTACGCGTTGCCGGGGCAGACGCTCGCGGATGTCAAGCAAGACATCGCGCTGGCCTTGAGCTTCAAGCCGCCGCACATTTCGATCTACCAGCTCACCATCGAGCCCAACACCTTTTTTGCCAAATTTCCGCCGCCGCTGCCTGAGGACGACACGGCCTACGACATGCTGGACTTGATCACCGACCTGACCGGCGCAGCGGGCCTGGATCGCTACGAAGTGTCAGCCTATGCCGCGCCCGGCCACCGCTGCTTTCACAATCTTAATTACTGGCGGTTTGGCGATTACCTAGGCATCGGCGCGGGGGCGCATAGCAAGCTCAGCTTTGCGCACCGTGTGGTGCGCCAGGTGCGCTATCGGGAGCCCGCTCGCTACATGGAACAGGCTTTGGCGGGCCACTGTCTGGCGCAAGACGAAGAAGTCAGCCGCGCCAACTTGCCCCTGGAGTTCATGTTGAATGCCTTGCGTTTGAAGGATGGTTTTGCCCTGCAACTGTTCTCGGAGCGTACCGGTCTGGCCATCACCGCCATTCAAGCCGCGCTGGAGCAGGCTCAAGCGCAGGGTTTGATCGTGCGCGACCTGGCCCGCGTGACCCCCACCGTGCAAGGTTTTGATTTTTTGAATGACTTGCAGTCGCTGTTTCTGCCGCCGCATTCCTGAGCCCGGCAGGCTATAGTCGGCCCGAACAACACAAGGGGCAGACCATGTTTTCAATTTATGGTGTGGCAGGGCAGTTGTTTCGCGGCTCGATGGAACAGCTGCGCCAAGTCAAGGGCGTTGGCGCCATGGCACGTTCCAATATGATCAAGGCCGTGGGCCGTGACGGGCGCGACCCGCCCGAAGATGTCGCCTACGCCGGGTTGGCTCAGCCGGCCGCCCCGAGTGACGAGGCTCATCGCAGCGCGCTGGCGGCCTACGCAGAGAGTCAAAAGGCAGTGCCGCAGCCGCGCCATCCCCTGAAGTTGGTCGAGTCCTTGATGAGCCGTACCGTGATCAGCTTGCTCGATACCGCGACCGTGCAGGAGGCTTGGCAGTTGTTGGCCGAGCAGGCTGTCGGTCAGGCCCCAGTCCTCAATGCTGCCGGGACGCTGGTGGGTTTGTTGTCGCGCGCTGATCTGCTGCGGCCTGAGCGCTTGCCCACGTCCGACAGCCATGCCCTCGTGTGGCGTGCGCTGCTGGCGCAAAGTGTGCAGGACATCATGTGCACGCCGGTGCCCAGCGTGTCTCCAGACATTGATATTCGCCGCGTGGCGCGTGTGCTGCTTGACACTGGCCTGCCGGGGTTGCCGGTGGTGGACGAGCAAGGCGCGGTCATTGGCTTTGTGTCGCGCTCGGATATTTTGCGGGCGGTGGTGACGGACCCGCCGCTGGACCTGTGGGGCTGAGCCCTGGGCCTGATGGACCGGGGCGGCAAACCGAGACTTCAACCAGCGCGAAATCGGGCAGGCCGGCGAGCACGGTGGTCAGCGGTTTGCAGCCGTCGGCGCTGCAGATTTCGTAGCCAGCGGTATAGGGGGAGTGAGTGAGCCTTAGCCGTTCGAGTGGCGCAATCGTTGGCTGGTAGTGCCAGACGCCGTTTTTTAATTGTGCGTCGGCTGGCGGCTCCATGCCGGCGCCGCTGCCCCGGATGCGCGCTTCTTCGAGAACCAGGCGGCTACCCTGGATGCGGTAATCCTCTTCCCAGCGGATTTTTTCGATCGAATGCGTCCATGCTAGTGTGAAGGCCGAGAGTGGCAGAGCCGCGACGATCACTCCGGCGGCAAGGCAGATACCGCTCATCTCATGCGACCATTTCTTGCGGGATCTTGCGGTTCCTGAACCACTGCCAAATGATGAACACGGCGGCCATGGCGAAGCCGATCTCGTCGGTAAAGGGCATGGCGGCGACCAGCAGGGCGGCGGCGACGAAGGTAAAAACGCGCCAGAGCAAGCCGACCGGCTGCCACAGGTAGCCGATGGTCATCACGGCCCAAAGGCTGACGGCGAGCACGGCTTTAAAAGCGATATAGGCGACGGTGAGGGTGGTCCATTGCCCCTGCAGCATCAGCGCCGGGTCGTAGACCGCCATGTAAGGCACGACGAAACCGGCGATGGCGATCTGCGTTGCCTTGAAACCGATTCTCATTGGTGAGGCCTTGGCGATCGAGGCGGCGGCGAAGGCGGCCAGCGCCACCGGCGGCGTCAGATCGGCCATGATGCCGAAATAAAAAACAAACATGTGCGAGACGATCAGCGGCACGCCGAGCTTGAGCAGGGCCGGGGCGGCAATCGAACTCGTGATGATGTAATTGGGAATGGTCGGGATGCCCATGCCCAAGATCAGGCAGACGATCATGGTCAGGAACAGCGAGGCGAACAAGCTCTTTTGGCCAATGGTCAGGATGTAGCCGGCGAAGCTAGAGGCCGCCCCGGTCAGGGTCAAGACGCCGATGATGACGCCGACGATGGCGCAGGCGATACCCACCGGCAGCGCCTGCCTGGCGCCATCGACCAGGCTCATCTTCATGGTGTGTAGGGTCTTTTTGCCGCCATGGACGAACAGGTTGCCGATAGCGAGCGCGGCGATCACCGCCATCACTGGCTGTATGCCCCATTTGGCAAAAGACGCTGCGCCCAGGCCCATCGCGAACCAGAAGACGACGCGGAAGGCCGTCTGCGAAATGCGCGCGGCAATGGCGCTGCCCAGAATCAGGATCGCCGTCAGGGCCAGGCCCATCATGCCCGCGAACATCGGCGTGAACCCCTCGAACAGCATCACTACCAGTGCCGCCAGCGGCAGGATCAGGTACCAGTTTTCCTTGATGGCGAGCCAGGGATTCGGGCACTGGTCCTTGGGGATGCCAAGCAGCTTCAGGCGTCCGGCCTCCAGATGCACCATGAAGAATACTGTGAAGTAATAGAGGAAGGCCGGGATCACTGCGGCCTTGACGATGTCGGCGTAGGGCACGTTGAGCGTTTCGGCCATGATGAAGGCGACCGCGCCCATCACCGGCGGCATGATCTGGCCACCCATCGATGAGGTGGCCTCGACGGCACCGGCGAAGACGGACGAATAGCCGAAGCGCTTCATCAGTGGAATGGTGAACTGCCCGATGGTGAGCACGTTGGCGACGCCCGAGCCCGAGATCATGCCCATGAAGCCGGAGGAGATCACCGCCACCTTGGCCGGTCCGCCCTGGGCGTGGCCGACGAAACCCAGCGCCACGCTGTTGAAGAGCCGGATCATGCCGGCGTGTTCGAGGAAGGAGCCGAACAGGATGAACAGGAAGATGTAGGTGGCCGAGACCAGCGTCGGGATGCCGTAGATGCCTTCGGTGCCGAAGCCAAGCTGGTCCACCAGTTGCGCCAGGGTATAGCCACGATGGGCCAGATCGCCCGGCAGGTATTGGCCGAACAGGCCATAGAGCAAGAACAGGCCACAAACGATGGGCAGTGCCAAACCGAGGATGCGCCGCGCTGCCTCGAACACCAGCAGAACGACAATGGCGCCGACGACGAGATCGGTCATGGTCGGATCGCCCGAGCGCTGGATCAGGTCGGCCTCGAAAATCCAGTGGTAGAAGGCGAGGCCGAAACCGGACAGCGCCAGCATCCAGTCGATCCACGGGATGCGGGTTTGCGGCTTGGCGCGCTGCCTGGCTGGGTAGAGCAGGAAAGCGAGCAGGAGCAGGAAGCCGACGTGGAACGCCCGGGTAACGAGGCTGGACAACGGTGAGAAACCGGCCACCATCAACTGGTAAGCGGAAAAGGCAATGGCGGCAAAAACCACTGTCTTCAATGCCCACCCGCCGAGATTGCGGGTATGGCCGTGCTCCTGAAATTCCTCGGTCGGAGCAGGATGGTCGAACAGGCCCTGAGGCGTGTCATTCGCGGCGTTAGTCATTGCGATCCAGAATAAATCTAAAGTGTTGGGGACAGAGTTGACTCGCTACGCGCAGTTGCGGACTGTCCCACAAGATATAAAAAAAGGCCGCTGTGGCGATTGGCCAGAACGGCTCGAAGACGATCACGGCCAATCGCTTACTTGATCAGGCCGACTTCGCGGTAATATTTCTCGGCGCCGGGGTGCAGCGGCAGAGGCATATGCAAGGGGCCATCGTCGCGCTTGATGGCTTTTGCCGCGGTATGGGCAGCGACCATCTGATCGAGGTTTTCGTACATGGCCTTGGTCATCTTGTAGACCGTGTCAGTCGGTACGCCTTCATGGGTAACGATAAAGTTTTCAATCGCCACGGTGGTCACGCTTGCGGTCTGCCCCTCGTAGGTATTGGCCGGGATGGTTCCGGCAATGTAGGCGGGGTCATTGATTTTTGTCACCACGTCGGCAGGAATCGGTACGACAACCATCTTTATCGATGTTGCCAGGTCGCGCAAGGCTGACACGCCAAGGCCCGCCGAGATCAGGGTCGCGTCTATCTGGCGATTTTTCATCAGTTCAACCGATTCGCCGAACGGCAGGTATTCGACCTTGCCTAAATCCTTGTAGCTAATTCCGGCGCCCTTGAGGATGGCGCGGGCGTTGATTTCGGTGCCGGACTTCGGCGCGCCGACGGCCAGGCGTTTGCCCTTCAGGTCAGCCAGGGTCGTGATGCCCGAGTCGGCGCTGGCGACGATCTGGATGTAGTTGGAATAGATACCGGCGACACCGCGCAGTTTTTTCAGCGGCACCTTGAAACCGACTTCTTCGTTGCCCTTCCACGCGTCGGAGAGGGCATCGCCCAGGGTGAAGGCGAGTTCGCCGCGGCCTGCCTGGAGCAGGTTGAGGTTTTCTGCGGACGCTTTGGTGGCCTGTACTGAAGACTTTGCGCCTGGCATGGCCTTGCCGAAAATCTGTGACAGGGAGACGCCGAGCGGGTAGTACACGCCGCTGGTGCCGCCGGTAAGAATGCTGATAAATTGAGGTTGCTGCGCCAGGCCAGCGCTGCTGGCGATGGCGGCACCGAGGCCCAGGGCAAGACCGAGTTTGTGGATAAAACGCATGGAAATGTCTCCTTGTGATCAGGGGTAAAGAGTTTTTGTCAGGCTGCCTTACAGAATACAACAAATGGAGGTTGAACGGTCAGCCGGGAATACCCAATGCTTAGGGGTTTTCCCGCCCCTTGGTGCCCTGATGGGCGTGTGACGTGCCAACGACGACGCCGGAAATCAGGATGTCTGAATTGACGGTAGTTCTTGCAGGCGTCTGGTTTGCCGTTCGGTCAGACGGGCGATGTCGGCCATGTCGGAGTTTGACAGCCGTAACCCGGGTTTTCGCAGCGCCGCGCAGGCAATGGCGCCGCGCTGGGCCATGATGTGCTTTCTCACCGCCAAGCCAATTCCGGGCTGTTGCTCATAGCGTGCCAGCGGCAGATAGGCGTCGAAAATATCGTGTGCCTTGTCAATCTCACCGGCTGCATGGGCCGTGATGACATCGACCATCATCTCTGGGTAGGCAAAGCCGGTCATGGCGCCGTCGGCGCCGCGCGTCAACTCTTCCGGCAGAAACAGACCGCCGCCGTTGCCGGTCAAGATAGACACCCGCCTTGTCTCGCCCCGATCGCTTGCAGCACGAATCGCCGACAGCTTGGCCAGGCCAGGACAATCTTCATGCTTGAGCATCACACAGGTGGGTGAATTCTTGATGATGCGCAAAATCACGCCGGTTGACATCTGTACGCCGGTGGAGACCGGATGGTCCTGCAGCACCCAGGGCACGTCGCTGCCAAGCGTCTCGTTGACCATGTCAAAGTAGGCCACGATTTGATCATCGGTGCGCACGGAAGCAGGGGGCGCAATCATGACGCCCGAGGCCCCCAGCGCCATCACGCTTTGCGTCAGTTCACGCATGGGCGCAAAACCTGCGGATGATGCGCCCACCACGACCGGGACACGGCCATTCACACGCTGCAGCACCCGTTTGGTGAACAACTTTGATTCTTCAGCGGTTAACTTGGTCGCTTCTCCGAGAATGCCCAGGATGGTTAGACCCGCTGCGCCCTTGGCCAGATAGAAATCGACCATCCGATCCGTGCTTGCCAAGTCGAGCGCACCGTTCTCTGCGAACGGGGTGATCGCAATCAAATAGGCGCCCTTGGCGCCTGCAGTTAATTTATTCATGCTTTCAGTTTTGACGCTTCATAGCGGGCTTTTGCCGCGACATTCGGTGGGTAGAGTCCCGGCAAGGCGGCCCCATTTTCGACCTCGTTCATGATCCATGATTCAAGGCGTTCTTGTTCGACAGACAAGGCCACCACCTCTTCCAGTAGAGCCGCCGGAATGAGCACTGCGCCATCTGAATCAACCACGATGACATCATTAGGAAAAAAGGCGACGCCACCGCAGGCAATTGGTTCCTGCCAACTCACGAACGTCAGGGCAGCCACCGACGGCGGTGCCGCCGTGCCGGCGCACCAGACCGGAAATCCACTGGCGAGCACGCCTGCCAAGTCGCGCACTACGCCGTCAGTGACAAGACCTGCAACGCCCCGTTTACTCATCCGTGTACACAAGATGTCGCCGAAAATCCCGGCATCCGTCACGCCCATGGCATCGACCACGGCAATACAGCCTGCGGGCATGGCTTCGATGGCCGCCCGCGTCGAAATGGGCGAGGACCAGGATTCCGGCGTGGCCAGATCTTCGCGAGCAGGGACGAAGCGCAACGTGAAGGCCCGCCCAACGAGACGCGGCTGATCGCCTTTGATCGGCATGGTGCCCCTAAGCCAGACATGACGAAGGCCTTTTTTCAGGAGCACCGTCGTCAGGGTGGCTGTTGTGACGTTGGACAGCGTACGGATGAGGTTTGCGTCCAGCGGAAGTGTCTCTGTAGTCATTGGTCGCCTTGTTTGACAGTGTTTGTGTGTCAGATGCTGGAAATCAGTCCACCATCCACTCGGAATATCGACCCCGTCATATAGGATGACCGCGTGCTGGCTAGGAAGGTCACGACATCGGCATATTCTTGCGGGTTGCCGTAGCGGCCCATGGGGATGGTGTTGGTGCTTTCGGTACAGACTTGCGACACGTCCCGTCCTTCTCTTTTCGCTTTGGCCTCATCGAGAAACTTGATGCGCTCGGTTGCAATTCTGCCGGGCAAGATGATGTTGCAGGTAATGCCGTCCTGGGCCACTTCGCGTGCCAGCGTCTTGGACCAGCCGACCAGGGACAAGCGCAGCGCATTGGAGATCGCCAGATTCGGGATGGGGGTCACCACGCCGGAAGAGGTGCTGGTGATGATCCGTCCCCACTTCTTGACCCGCATGCCCGGCAGCACACGATCCGTGATGGCTAGCACCGACAACACCATCGTCTGAAAACTGCGCGTCCACAGGGCTGCGTCCTGGCCAAAGGCCGTGGTGGGCGGCGGGCCGCCGGTATTGTTGATCAGTACGTCCACGCCACCAAACCGGCTTTCAATTTCCAGAATGCGTGCATCCACGACCGACAGGTCGCCAATATCCCATAGCAGGGGGAGGGCGGTGCCACCCGCTTTTTGCACAGACTCAACGGTGCGCATGAGCGCATCTTCATTGATATCGGCGACCGCGACTTTGGCCCCTTCGCGTGCCAAGGATGTTGCAATGGCACACCCCAATCCGCCACCTGCGCCAAGCACCAGTGCAGTCTTAGCTGCCAATCCCATATCCATAAACAGTCTCCGTGTTGATTGCATCGGCGAAAGACGCCTCAATGGTGGAATTGCTTCAAGCCAAAAATGCTAGCGTGAGTGTGGGGGTTTCAGAAAGATAGGTAAAGACCGTTATCATCCTTTCAGGAAGCATTTTTTCTACGTTATGGACACCTTATTTCTTGAAACCCTGATTGCGGTCGTTCACAGTGGCACGCTGGTTGACGCCGCGCGTCAAATGAACGTCACGCCAGGGGCCGTGGCGCAACGGTTGCAGACGCTGGAAGCGGAGATGGGAGCCAAGTTGGTCATGCGCGCCGGGCGCACGGTGCGTCCGACCGAAGCCGGTGCCAAACTAGCGTTGCGGGCTCGAAGTGTTTTAAGAGATTTCAACGACCTGCGCTTTGCGGTCGACGATGGCATTCTTTCGGGTGAACTCAGGATTGGTGCCATCGCAACCGCCCTGACCGGTATGATTCCGCACATTCTCGGACAACTGGTCAGATTGCATTCAGAAATTGAAGTTTTCATCGAACCCGGTTCCTCGGAACGTCTGTATCGACGAGTTCACAACGGCGATCTGGATGCTGCCCTCATAGTCAGGCCGGGGTTTGTCATTCCGAAAGTGCTGGACTGGGTCAGTCTGAGAATAGAACCGTTGATCGTCATCGCCTCATCCGCTACAACGCAAGATGACCCCCATGCGCTTCTAATGAGTCACCCGTTCATCAGTTATGACAGGAATCAATGGGGCGGTTATCTGGCGGAGCGCTATTTGCAGCAGGCAGGCTTGGCCCCGAAAGTCCGGTTCGAACTGGATGCACTGGACGCGATCGCCGTCATGGTGGATCAAAATTTGGGCGTTTCGTTGATCCCGGACTGGGCGCCGCCTTGGCCACAAGGTCTTTCACTAAAAAAAATACCGGTTTCACGACCCCACCAAAATCGGGAGGTCGGCTTGCTTTGGAACAAAGGGTCGTCTCGCATACGGCTGGTCTATGCTTTTCAAAAAGAGGCCATGCTTCTAGCACAGACCGGGTAAAACGCCCTGCGCAGTCAGACGCTGGGGCTGCGTTGGACCAGCTTGGCGGGTGCCAGCACTACTCAGGCGCTCAGGCTTTGTGCTACATGGTCGGCGATGGCCAGCGCGGCCGTGAGTCCGGGCGATTCGATGCCAAACAGATTGACCAGGCCCGGGATGCCATGCCGGGTGTGATCGTCAATCCGGAAATCTGCGCTCGGTGCGCCCTGCGCCACCAATTTGGGCCGAATGCCAACATAGTCGGGCTGCAAAGTGCCCGCGTCGACGCCCGGCCAGTAATGGCGGATCTGGTTTTGAAAGGTGGCCAGTCGGCCTGCGTCCACGGCGTAGTCAATTTTTGACACCCATTGCACATCCGGGCCAAAGCGTGGTCGTCCGCCCAAGTCCAGCGTGAGGTGGATGCCCAGGCCACCGGCTTCAGGCATCGGATAAATCAGATGCGAAAAATTGGCCCGTCCGCTGAATGAAAAATAGTTGCCCTTGGCATAGAACAAGGGTGGGATGCTTGCTGCGGGCAGGCCGAGCAGACACGCGGCGACCTGTTGCGCCTGCAGTCCGGCGCAGTTGATGACGCTGCGGGCCAGCAAGAGCTCCATGGCGCCCTGGACGCGCAGGGCAATGCCCTTAAACGTGATCTCGCCACCCTCAACGGGCGACTGAAAGGCAAACAAGGCGCCGGCCTGCTCGGCGTCGGCTTGCAGCTGCAGCATGAAGGCATGGCTGTCAATGATGCCGGTGCTGGGCGACAGCAGCGCAGCCAGACAAGAAATGTCGGGCTCCATGGTCTTTACCTGCGCGGCCGTCAAGCTCTGCAGATCAAAAACCCCATTGGCGCAGGCCTTGTCCCGCAAGGCTTGCAGCGCGCTTAACTGCCCGACATCGGTCGCCACAATGAGCTTGCCGCAGCGCCGGTGGGGGATGGCGCGGCTTTCGCAATAGGCGTAGAGCGCCTCTTTGCCGCGCACACACAGGGTCGCTTTCAGGGAGTTTTGTGCGTAGTAAATGCCGGCATGAATAACTTCGCTGTTGCGGGAGCTGGTGCCGGTGCCGATGCTGTGGGCGGCCTCCAGCACCATCACCTCGCGCCCGTCCTGCGCCAAGCGGCGCGCCACGGCCAGGCCCACGACGCCGGCACCAATCACGACGCAGTCAACACGTTCCATGCGCAGCCTTCTCCAGCGGATGAATTGCCGACGCCAGAGCGCTGAACGACAAGGACAGTCCAAGTCGTTGGGCAGCGGTCAGCAGATGCGCACACGCCGCCTCGCGCGCCGCTTTGGGATCAGCGGCGACGATGGCCGCCAGAATCAAGCGGTGTTCTTGTTGTGCGGGTGACGGCCCGAGCGGGCGTTGCGCCGAGTTTTCCCACGCCAGGCGTCGGGTTTCAAGCAACTGGTGCGCCAGAAAGTCCACAAAACCCGAGAAATAGGGATTGTGGGTGGCAATTGCGATGGCCCGGTGAAAGGCAAGATCTGCCACACCGGCGGCTGCAAAGTCGTTCGCACTGCGATCCATGTCATCCAGCGCGCAGCGCATGGCCAGCAAATCGTTTGGGGTACGCCGCAGCGCCGCGAGCTCGGCCGCTGCACATTCGGCCCAATAACGCAGTTCAAAGACATGCTGAAAATTGATGTCTGGCGCACCCGTTTTGCTGCTGTCTGCCAGCCGATAGGCATTGCCCACCGGGTTGTCGGACACATAGGCCCCCGATCCCTTGCGCGTCACCAGAATGTGATCGACCTTGAGCCGGGCAATGGCCTCCCGGATGACCGGGCGACTGACCTTGAAGTTGTTGGCCAGCGTTTGCTCGGCTGGCAGCCGTGTGTTGGCTGGATAGACCCCAGACTGAATCTCGGTCTGCAGTTTGTGCACGACGCGCTCCACAAGAGAAGACGGTCGCTCTAGCGGATCAATCATCAGGGCTCCAATCTATCTGTAAGGCTGCATGACAAATTATAGCCAGGTGAATGCTGCCCGGTTGGTCCTGATCTGAAAAATAGCGCGCCCTAGAACCGGTAGCGTTCAAACATGCAGCGGGCGTTGAGCAGCACGCCGGCCAGCAACGTGAACAGCGCGACGATCGCCAAAATAGTGACGCCAACCGTCCAGGGCCGGTCGACCTGTTGACGAAACTGAAGCAATTCAAGGGCGGTAGCGAGCCAAATGGCGCTTGCCAGATAAGCTGCACTCTGCAACACGATCAGGCTCCAACGGTTTTTGTACAAAAAAAGCAGGGGTGTCGCCACGCACAGGCCAAGCAGCAGCCAGTTGTCGACTCTTAAAAAGTGTGCCCCCATGAGGCAGGCCGCTATAACGTAGAGGCTGATGCGCAGGGTCATTTGAAGTCTCTCAAAAAGGGTGTATTTTGCGGGAGATTGGGCCACCATGCGGCGCTGCCATGATGCGCTCAACTGGGCAACACGTGGCAGCTGGAGAGGGCACAGGCCCGGCGGGCGTGGTGCCCGCGCCAAATAAAATGGCACCCGCAGGTGCCATTTGATCAACCACTGCCCCGGGGGCAGTTAGCCATCAGGCTGCTTTGGCAGCTTTCTTGGCGGCGTCCGTGGCTTGTTTGGTCGCTGCGCTGAAGTTGCTTTGAGCCACTTCAACCGCTTTTTTTGCCGAGGCTTGTGCCGACTCAACGGCGCCTTGACCGGCAGTCAAGGCGTTCTTGAAAGCAGCAACGGCGGCTTCGGTTCCGGCGGGTGCATTCTTGGCCAGTTTTTCCACCACGCCGCCAAAGGCCTTTTGCGCTTCAGCGGTTTTGGCTTCCAGCGCCTTGCTCAGTTCAGCGGTGCTGTCGGTCACGATGGCCTGTAGATGTTGGGCATAGGCTGAGGTTTTTTCAGCCAGAGGCTGAAGCATGCTGGTTTGCAGCGTCATGAGCTCCTGGGCATCTTTGGCACTCATTGTTGCCTTGGCATGGCTGAAGGACTCGCCCAACATGGCTTTGGAGGCGGCCAGATTCAACTCGACCAGCTTTTCGACGCCAGCAAAGGCTTGATTGGTGAAGCCTTCCAGGGCTTGCAGATTGGCTTTGTTGGTGGCGCTGAATTGTTCGATGATGTTTTGCATGTGATGACCCGAGGTTAAGTAATGAGCCTGCCGGTGTGGGCAGTACCGTGGTGCGCAACTTATGTTGCAGTGCAGCATAATTCTAAAGCCAATACGGGTATTCCTTGAATCCGGATTTTTAACCCTGCATCGCATGGGGTCTTTGGGTTGACGTTTTCTGCGTCGCCGTTCGCCACCAGCGTACCCGGTCCACCCATACCGTTCTAAATTTTGCTCAGCGCTTCACATCCACCACCACACGGCCGCGCACTTGGCCTGCCAGCAACTCTGTGGCCACAGCGATGGCGTCTGACAGCGCAATTTCACGCGTGATGGCGTCGAGCTTTTTGATGTCGAGATCGCGGCTGAGGCGCTGCCACGCTTCTTGCCTGACTTCGAGCGGGGCCATGACGCTGTCGATGCCGTAAAGAGTCACGCCGCGCAGGATGAAGGGCGCCACCGTAACCGGGAAGTCCATGCCGCCGGCGAGGCCACAGGCGGCCACCGCGCCGCGGTATTTCGTGCTGGCGCAGGCATTGGCCAGTGTGTGACTGCCCACGCTGTCAATGACACCGGCCCAGCGCTCTTTGCTGATCGCCTTGCCCGGTGCGGAGAGTTCGCTGCGGTCGATCACCTGGCTGGCGCCCAGCGCCTTGAGGTAGGCTGCCTCGTCGACGCGTCCGGTTGACGCGATCACGGTGTAGCCCAATTGGGCCAGCACGGCGATGGCGACACTGCCGACGCCGCCGCTCGCGCCTGTGACGAGAATCTCCCCATCGGACGGTCGGATGCCATGCTTTTCCAGCGCCAACACGCACAGCATGGCGGTGTAGCCGGCCGTGCCGATGGCCATGGCCTGGCGAGTTGTGAAGTTGCTCGGCAACGCCAGCAACCACTCGCCCTTGACCCGCGCCACTTCAGCCAGACCGCCACAATGGGTTTCGCCCACGCCCCAGCCATTCAGGATGACTTTGTCACCCGCCTGCCAGGCCGCTTTGTCACTGGTCAGCACGGTACCGGCGAAATCAATGCCTGGCACCATGGGAAAGCGCCGCACCACCGGAGATGCGCCGGTGATTGCCAGCGCGTCCTTGTAATTGAGCGTGGACCATTCGACCTGGACCGTGACATCGCCCGCAGGCAGCGCGGTCTCGTCGATGGTCTGGAGCGCGGCTTGGTAACCGGCATCGTCTTTGCTAATCAGTATGGCTTTGAACATGGTGTCTCCCGAGCTAAGAAAGTATGAAACGTCAGCTGACAGTCCGTGACGGGACTCACTCCGCGGACGAGGCGTGGCGCGCTGATAATCAGCAGTTCATTATCCGGAGAATTCTGATGAATCGAGTGGTCGCTGTTGTAGCAAAGGTCGCGCTGTCCAGCACGGTGCTGATGTGCACCGGCTGTGCCGTCGTGGCGGTCACAGGCGCGGTGGTGACGGTGGCTGCCACCGTCGTGTCCACCGGTGTCAAGGCCACGGGCGCGGTGATTGGCGCCGTGATTCCAGACTCGAAAAATTAGGCAAACACACCCGCCGTGTCCTGCATCCGGGCCGACACCTCACCCAGATGGTGCAGGCTGTCACCAAACGTCATTTCCAGCTGGGTCAGTTTCTTGAAGTAGTGGCTGACGATGTATTCGTCGGTCACGCCAATGCCGCCGTGCAACTGCACCGCCTGCTGGCCGACGAAGCGCATGGAGTTGCCCAATTGGTACTTGGCCCGGGCCAGAGCGGCGCGGCGCTCAGGTGCCGGTGCGTTGAGTTTGAGAGCGGCGTAATAGCTCATCGAGCGCGCCAGTTCGAGCTGCATCTTCATGTCGGCAGCCCGATGCCGCAGCGCCTGGAAGCTGGCGATGGCCACGCCAAACTGCTTGCGCGTGTTCATGTACTCGGCGGTGATCGCCAGGGTCTTGTCCATGACGCCAACCGCCTCGGCACAGGCCGCCGCGATGCCGATGTCCACCGCGTGCTCCAGGGCGCTCAAGCCGTCCTGCGTGATCAGAACAGCGGGCGCATCTTGCAGCGTCACTTCAGCGGCGCGGCTGCCGTCCTGGGTGCCATAGCCTTGGGTGTTGACGCCGCTGGCGCCGCGCTCCACCAGGAACAAGGCCAGTTGACCATTGAGCAGTGCCGGGAGCATGAAGGCATCGGCCTGATCACCCGCTGGAACAATGCTTTTGGTAGCTGTCAGCGTATAGCCGGCGGGGGCTGCGGTCGCGTTTGCTTTGCAAATATCGAGCCGATAGCGCGCCGCGCGTTCCTGATAGGCCAGCACCACAAGCGCTTCACCGCTGGCAATTTTGGGCAGCCAGACCGATTTGACCGCCTCGGTGGCGTAGCCGCTGAGCACGGCGCCCGCGATCAGGCTCTGGGTGAGAGGCTCGAGCACGATGCCACGGCCGAGCTCTTCCATTACCACCATGCCCTCGACAGGCCCCATGCCCATGCCCTCATATTGCTCCGGGATGTACAGGCCGCAAAGGCCCAGTTCGGCGATCTCGCGGAAGGCGTCGCGTGAAAAGCCCCCCATCTTGACGGCAGAGCGGCGGCGCTCAAAGCTGTAGCCCTTGTCAACCCATTTGCGCACGGCATCGCGCAGTTGTTCCTGGTCGTCAGAAAAATCGAAATCCATATTGGTCACCTGTCTTGTTTGGGAGTGCTGCGGCTTCAGCCGAGAACGGTTTGCGCCACGATGGTGCGCTGCACTTCGTTGCTGCCGCCGTAAATGGTGGTCTTGCGCATGTTGAAGTAAGTCGAGGCCAGCGGCGCGCACCACACGCCACCGCCGGGGAAGTCGCCCTGCCAGCCCGCTTCCATCGCCTCCTGAATCAGCGGCAGCGCATACGGGCCGGCCGCTAACATCATCAGCTCGCTGTAGCGCTGTTGAATCTCACTGCCGCGAATCTTCAAGAGGCCCGCAATGTCAAGTGAGTTTTTCCCTGATTTTTCAGCCGCCAGCACGCGCAGCACCAGCATTTCCAGCGCTACCACGTCCACTTCAAGCTTGGCGATTTCGTCGCGAAAACGCAGGTCGTCATAGACGCCTTCGGCCTTGGCCACGCGTTTGAGGTGCTCCAATTCACGCTTGGTTCGGTTCACGTCGGCGATGTTGGTGCGCTCATGGGAGAGCAGGTGCTTGGCGTAGGTCCAGCCCTTGTTCTCTTCGCCAATCAGGTTTTCCACCGGCACTTCGACGTCGTCAAAAAAGACCTCGTTGACTTCAGGCTCGCCGTCGAGCAGCACGGTCGGGCGCACGGTGACGCCGGGTGACTTCATGTCGATCAGCAGGAAGCTGATGCCGGTCTGTGGCTTGCCCTCGTTGCTGGTGCGCACCAGGCAAAAAATCCATTCACCGTACTGGCCCAGCGTGGTCCAGGCCTTCTGGCCGTTGACGATGTATTTGTTGCCCTGACGCTCGGCTCGGCATTTGACCGAGGCCAGGTCGGAGCCCGAACCGGGCTCGCTGTAACCCTGGCTCCACCAGACGTCGCCACTGGCAATGCCGGGCAAAAAGCGTTGCTGCTGCTCGGGTGTGCCAAAAGCCATGATGACCGGCGCGACCATGACCGGTCCGAAGGGCAACACGCGCGGCGCACCGGCCAGGGCGCATTCTTCTTCAAATAGATGTTTCTGGATCGAGTTCCAGCCCGGGCCGCCGAAGGACTTGGGCCAGGCGTGGCCGAGCCAGCCTTTTTTGCCCAGAATCTTGCCCCAGCGCTGCAAATCGTCGCGGCTCAGACGCAGGGCGTTGTGCACTTTGTGTGAAATGTCGGCGGGCAGGTTCGCGTGCACCCAGGTGCGAATGTCCGCGCGAAACTGCTGCTCTTCAGGGGTAAAGGCCAAATCCATAGGGGAGTCTCCAAATAAGCGGCATTTTTAGCACGCTCGTTCGATCAAGACTGTCCAAGTGGTGACACGCCGAGCCCCGCGCACCGTTTTTTACAGGTTTTCGTCGTGATCGACTGAGTGTCAGTTCAGCGCAACGTCAGTCGCTGCAAGTTTGCTGGGACTTGAGAATCCGCAAAGGCTGAAATGATTGGCTTGAGCACAGTTGGCATTTTTTACGATGCTGTTCCCGGGCGACGGCGACCTCCAGCAGGCGCGATCGGGATGGGCCCGTTGGCGAGCTGCTGATGCCGCTGCAACGATCACTCGGAGACCGCCTTTGGAGCCCTTGCCCAACCCCAGTCAAAACCATCTTCTCGCCGCCATGCCAGTGGCCGAACTGGCGCGCATGGCGCCCGAACTGGAGTTGGTCACGATGATGCAGGGCGAAGTTCTCTATGAAGCCGGGCAAGCCGCGGCGCATGTTTATTTCCCGACCAGTGCCATCGTCTCCCTGAACTGCATGACCGAGAGCGGCGCCACCTCCGACATTGCGTGGGTGGGCGGTGAGGGCGTCATCGGCATTGCGCTGGTCATGGGCAGCCATGCCACTGCGACCGCAGCCGTCGTTTGCGTCAGCGGTCATGGCTACCGACTGAAGGCGCAAAGCCTGCGACAGGAATTCAATCGCGCCGGCGGGCGCCGCGCCGGGGTGATGCAGCACGTGTTGCTGCGCTATAGCCAGGCGCTGATGACGCAGCTCGCCCAAACGGCGGTCTGCAATCGGCATCATTCGGTGGAGCAGCAACTGTGTCGCTGGTTGCTGTCAACACTCGACCGTTTGCCCTCCAATGAGTTGACCATGACGCATGAACATATTGCCCACATGCTCGGTGTGCGCCGTGAAGGCATCACCGAGGCCGCCGGGCATTTGCAGCAGGCGGGCTTCATTCGCTATTACCGCGGTCATATCACCGTGCTTGACCGCGTGGGCTTGGCGACCCGTGTGTGTGAATGCCATGCCGTGGTTAAAGAAGAGCATGAGCGTTTGCTGCGCGATATAGCCAAGCCTGCAGAATTTTCCACCGGCCCGTCGCCGATTCTTCACCTGGCTTCAGACTATGCCTAGACCGGTTCAGGGGGCGCAACGCCCAATTCAATGCACAGTTTTTGCACTGTTTCACGCAGCTTGGCAACTTCCGCCTCGAGTCGTTCGATCCGCTCGGTGCTGTGGCCAGCCAGGGCGTCAGACGATCGACTCGCCCCGGTCTGTGTGGCATCGACCGGACCGCAAAGCAGATGGGCCCAGCGCTGCTCGCGCGTACCGGGTCCGCGTGCGAGCTTGACCACCAGCGGGCCGCCTTTCTCCAAGGCGCGGTCCTGCAACTCTTCCAGAAAGCCTTCGACCGAGGAAATGTCGGCAAACTTGTACCAGCGCTCGGTGTTCAGGCGCAACTCCCCGGCCGTCTGCGGGCCGCGCAGCATCAACAGCCCCAGCAGCACGGCGGCCTGTTCATAGACACCGATGCCGCGCTGGAAGTTGTGTTCAAAGCGCGTCGTGCGAGAGCCACTGCTTTCGCGCACCAGATTAGCGTCTTTCAGTGTGTGCAGGGCATCCGCGACGTCCGCTTCGCTTAACTCCATCAAGGGCTCGCGGCTGGACTTCTGGTTGCAGCCCAGCAGCAGCGTGTTGAGTGTGAGCGGGTAGCTGTCAGGCACGGTGCGGGCTTTTTCCATCAGGGTGCCCAGAACGCGCGCCTCGATTGGGGTCAGGACGAGCGCGGGCGTGGTGGGCGTAGAGGCGGGCAGGGGGCTGATCAAGGGCGAAGAGGTCAAGGTCATAATTCGGGCCGATATGAAAAACATCGTTATTTTGATCTCAGGCGGCGGCTCCAACATGGCGGCTATCGTAAAAACCGCACAGCGCGAGGCTTGGGCGGATAAATTTGGCGCCCGTGTGGCGGCTGTCATCAGCAACAAAGCCTCGGCCGCAGGGCTGCTGTTTGCGCGGGAACAAGGTATTGCGACCGAAATACTGGACCACAAGGCTTTTGCCTCGCGCGAAGCCTTTGACGCGGCCCTGGCCCAGCTTGTTGACCGTTTTGATGCGCCCGAGCAGCCCGCGCTGGTGGTGCTGGCTGGCTTCATGCGCATTCTCACGCCCGGTTTTGTCGCCCGCTATGCGGGGCGCCTGCTTAATATCCACCCCTCACTGCTGCCGGCATTTCCGGGCCTGCACACCCAACAGCAGGCGATAAACGCGGGTTGCAAGGTCGCGGGTGCCACGGTGCATCAGGTGACCGCCGAACTCGATCACGGCCCGATCCTGGCGCAAGCGGCCGTGCCGGTGTTGCCGGGCGATACGGCCGATACATTGGCTGCGCGGGTGCTGACCCAGGAGCACCTCATCTACCCACGCGCGATTGCTCAATTGCTTCAAAAATAATAGCTGTTTGCGCTTATTCAACGCGGGCTGCAGCCTGATTTACCATAAATTTCTGCAGATTGGCTATTCATGTCGCAGCGCCTCAATCGGGTCGAGCCGAGCCGCCCGGCGCGCCGGGAAGTAGCCAAACAGAACGCCAATGCCGGCTGAGAACAGAAACGACACCAGGTTGACCATCAGGTTAAATGCATAAGGCACGTCCATCACGGCCGCCAGCGCGATCGAGGCGCCGGTGGCCAGCACGATGCCAATCAGACCGCCGAGGGCTGCCAGCACCACGGCTTCAATCAGGAACTGCAGCAGCACCTCGCGCTCCATGGCGCCGATGGCCAGGCGCAGGCCGATCTCGCGCGTGCGCTCGGTTACGCTCACCAGCATGATGTTCATGATGCCGATGCCACCCACCAGCAGGCTCACCGCCGCTACCGCGCCCAAGAGCGTGGTTAGCACCTTGGTGGTGCCCGACAAGGTGTCGGCCAGTTGCTTGGTGTCGAGCACATTGAAGTTGTCCTCCTCCCCTTGCGCCAGTTTGCGCCGCTCGCGCAGCAGCTGGGTGATACTGGTCTTGACACGCTCGGGGTCGCTGCCGTCGGTCATCGACACCAGCAAGGTGTTGACGCGGGTGTTGCCGGTGATGCGGCGCTGCAGGGTCTTGATGGGGAGCAGCACCACGTCGTCCTGGTCGTTGCCAAAGGCGCCCTGGCCCTTGGAGGCCAGCAGGCCGACAATGGTGCAAGAGACCTGCTTGACGCGCAGTTGTTCGCCCAGCGCCGGACGGCTGCCAAACAGCTCACGCCGCACGGTCTCGCCAATCAGGCAGACCGCGGCGCCGGCGGTCAGCTCGTCGTTGGAGAACTCACGCCCCTGCGCGATCTTCCAGTTGCCGGTGATCAGCCAGTTGTTGCTGCTGCCAATGAAGCTGCTGTTCCAGTTGCGCCCATTGGCCACCAGGGTGCCGCCAGTGCGCGCCTCGGGTGCCACAGCGGCAATGCCACCAATCTGGGTGGCAATGGCCTCGGCATCGACTTCCTTGAATGCTGGGGCGCCGCCGCCACCGCCACCCATCATGCGCTGACCGGGGCGCACTTGCAGCAGGTTGGTGCCCAGGCCCGAAATCTGATTCTGGATCGCCAGTGTGGCGCCGTTGCCCAGGGTGACCATGGTGATCACGGCGCTGACGCCAATCACAATGCCCAGAATCGTCAGGAACGAGCGCAACAGGTTGCGCCGGATCGAGCGCAGGGCGAGCAGCAAGGTGTTGAGCAGCATCAGGCAGTTTCCAGTTTCGCTGGTGTGACAGGCGCGACGACGGCTTCATGCAACCCGGCCGGGTGCGGGTTGCGCGTGTCGCTGTCAACAACGCCGTCAACAAAATGCACGATCCGCTTGGCGTAGGCCGCCATCTCGGCCTCGTGCGTGACCATCAGCACGGTGATGCCGTGCTCGACGTTCAGGCCCCACAGCAACTCCATGATTTCCCGGCTGCGCTGGGTGTCCAGGTTGCCGGTGGGTTCGTCAGCCAGCAGCACGGCCGGCTCGGTCACGATGGCGCGGGCAATCGCCACGCGCTGCTGCTGGCCGCCCGACAACTCGGACGGCGTGTGGTGCTCCCAGCCAGCCAAGCCCACGGAGGCCAGCGCCTTGGTGGCAGCCGCATGGCGCGCGTTGGCGGATTCGCCCCGGTACAAGAGCGGCAGTTCCACATTTTCTTGCGCCGAGGTGCGCGCCAACAGGTTGAAGCCCTGAAACACAAAACCCAGAAAGCGCCGACGCAACAGTGCGCGCTGGTCGCGCGACAGGGTCTCGACGTGCACGCCGTTGAACAAATACTCGCCCGTGGTGGGGGTGTCCAGGCAACCCAGCATGTTCATGGCGGTGGATTTGCCCGAGCCGCTCGGGCCCATGATCGCCACAAAATCGCCCGTCATGATGCTCAGGTCAACGCCCTTGAGCGCCTGCAAGGCGGTCGCGCCCTGGCCATAGGTTTTGGTGACCCCTACGAGTTGAATCAGCGTGGTCTCGCTCATGGTGGCGTACCCGCAGTGCGCTGGTCGGTGATCACCAGCATGCCGGGCTGCAGATCGCCGCTGGTGACCTCTGTCATGCGGCCGTCGCTGATGCCGGGTTTGACGCTGACGGCCACGGCCACGCCGCCCTGCAGCACCCACACTTGTTTGGAAGGACCGCTACCCCCTGCAGTCTTGCGCCCGCCTCCGCGTGGCATGCGCGGTAGCAGGCTCGACATGATGCTGCTGCTCTTGGCGCCACCTGCGCCGCCGCCTTCGACGGATGGCGAGAAGCGCAGTGCGGTGTTGGGCACCAGCAGCACATCTTTGAGTTCGGTTGAGGTGATGGTGCTGGACGCGGTCATGCCGGGGCGCAAGCTCAAGTCCTTGTTGTCCACCTCCATATACGTGATGTAAGTCACCACGTTCTCCGTAATGGTCGAGCCAAAGGCCACGCGCGTGATGGTCGCCGGGTATTTGCGCGCCGGGTAGGCGCTGACGGTAAAGCGGGCCTTTTGTCCGACCTTGACGCTGCCGACGTCGGCTTCATCCACATTGACTTGCAGCCGCAGCCGGCTCAGGTCTTCAGCCACGGTAAACAAAGTGACGGCCTGCAGCGAGGCGGCCACCGCGTTGCCCGGGTCCACCGTGCGCGTCAGCACCACACCGTCCGTGGGCGAGCGAATCGATGCTTTGGACAGGTTGGTCTCGTCGGTGGACAGCGTCGCCTGTGCCTGTACCACGCTGGCGCGCGCGCTCAACTCGGCGGCGCGGGCGCGCGCCAGCGTGGCACGGCCGGTATCCAACTCGGCCTTGGACGCCACCTTGCCGCCCGACAAACGCGCCACTTCTTCCAGGCGGCCCAGGTTGCCCTGCGCCTCACTGACGGTGGCCACCGCTTGCTCCACCTGGGCGTTCGCTGCATTGAGCGCGGCGCGCGAGCGCGTGACCTGGTCATTGAGCTTTGCGGT
The DNA here is from genome assembly GCA_038215405.1 of Burkholderiales bacterium. Lineage (GTDB taxonomy): Bacteria > Pseudomonadota > Gammaproteobacteria > Burkholderiales > Burkholderiaceae_C > Rhodoferax. Next base: position 9,142 of record JBBQQX010000002.1, on the reverse strand, counting down.
GTCGAGCTCGACCAGCACCTGGCCTTTCTTGACGCGGTCGTTCACGTCCACCAGCACGCGCAGCACGGTGCCAGAGAGCTCGCTGCCGATGCTCACGGAGCGCGTGGGCTGCAGCGTGCCGTTGGCCGAAACGGTCAAGGTAAGGTCGCCCTTGGCGGCAGGTTCCGTGACATAGACGGGTGCGGCCTTGCGCGCCGCGCTCGCTTGCCAAAAATAGTAGCCTGCGCCAAAGAGCAGCAGTACGCCCAGCAGAAGCCAGAGCGTGCTGCGGCGCCACCAGGCCCGCTTCGGACTTTCTTTGAGCAGGGTTTGCAGGTCGACGCGCGAGAGGGCTTCGACCGGGGCTTGCGGGGTGGCAGTAGGGGAAGGGGTGCTGGGGGCGTTCGGGGTGGTCATGGTGAAGTGGGGAAATTCGTCTCTTTATTCAAAAAATGGGAGCGTTTGCGTTCAGCTGTGATGGCGTGCTGTCGGGCGCCTTCAGTTCCAGCCACCGCCGAGCGCCTTGTACAGGCGCACATGATCCAAGCTGATGTCGGCCTGCGTGCTCGCCACGCTGTCTTGCGCACTGAGCAGCGTGCGCTGGGTTTGCAGCACGGTCTGGAAGTCAATCAGGCCACTGCTGTAGCGCTGCTGCGCCATCAGGTCCGCGTTGGCCGCCGCGTCGGCGGCGCTTTGCAGGTGAATCAAGCGGGAGCGGTCACCCTGTAGCGCCACCAAGGCGTCTTCGACATCTTTCAAGGCAGTCAGCACGACGCCCTGGTAGTTGACCCGGGCCTGCTCCAGCGCCGCTTCTTGCGCCAGCACTTGCGCGCGTGCGGCGCCGCCGTCAAACAGGGGTACCGAGACACTGGCCAACAAGGATGTGGCGAGCGTCGAACCATTGGTGATGCCGGCCAGTGTCAAGGCATTGAGCCCGAGCGCGCCTTTGATGGAAAAACCCGGGTAGCGCGCCGCGTCAGCTACTGAGACTCGATCCAGAGCGGCACTGATGCGGTGTTCGGCAGTGCGCACATCGGGGCGCTGGCGCAGCGTTTGCGCCGGAATGGTCAAAGCCAGGTCGGGCGCAGCCTGTGGCACGGGGGTCGGCGAGCGGATCAGCGTTTGTAGCGAGTCCGGTGGCTGACCGGTCAGCACTGCCAGACTGTGCCGGGTTTTGGCAATGCTGGCCTCCAACGCCGGGACTTGGGCCCGGGTTTGCTCGGTAGCGGCGCGCGATTGCTCCACTTCGAGCGAGGTGATCAGTCCGGCCTGTGCACGCCAGTCGGTGATCTGCAGGGTTTCGGACTGACTGGCGAGGTTGTTGCGGGCAATCAATAGTTGCGCCTGCTGGCCACGCAGCTGGATGTAGGCCAGCGCGACCTCGGCGGCAATCGACACCTGCACATCGGCAAGCGTGGTCTGGGCGGCCTGGGCGTCCGCCTCAGAAGCATTCAGGGCGCTGCGCTTGCCGCCAAAGATGTCGGGTTCCCAACTGGCGTCCAGGCCGGCCCTGAAGCTGTTGTTGGCCTCGTTATCGCCCAACTTGCTGCGACTGGCTGAGCCGGAAGCACCCACGCCGGGCAGCATGCCGGCGCTTCTGACATCGCGCAGAGCGCGCGACTGCTTGAGCGCGGCTTGCGCGGAGCGGATGCTGGTGTTGGCCTGCAGCGCTTGCGTGACCAAGCTACTCAATTGGGGATCGTTGAAGCGTTGCCACCACTGCGCCAGCGAGCTGGCGGCTCCCGGCACCTTGTTGGAGGATACGGTCGTGGACCACTGGGTGGGCACGTCAACAGCCGATGTGGCCACGCCCTTGTCAGACCAGCTTGCACAGCCGTTCAGGCCGAACAAGGTCAACACGGCAAGCGTGAGAGGCCGCAAGCAGGCCCGGTCAAGCCCTGAAGCTTCATTTATTCTTGATGTCATAGGTGTTTTCACCAGGGGCGCGGCGCAAAGAGTCATTGTGCAGGAAGCAGGCGCCTCTTTTGTTACTTGTGAGTGAAGACGTGTAAAACCGCTTTTGTCCTATAGGCCGCCAGGATGTTTCGACCAGTGCGCATCAAGCCGGGGGCGGTCGGGGAATTCCGATCAAGCATGGGACAATCCGGCGCTATGCATCCAAAAGCTCTACTCGACGTCTGTTCCGAACTGGTTCGGCTCAGCCTCAAATTTGACCACCCCACCGACGCCATTGTGGCGAAGTTTTTTCGCGACAACCGGGGTCTCGGTCCGCGCGAACGCGCCACCTTGTCGGGAACGGTTTACTCCGTTTTGCGCAAAAAGCTGCTGTTCGATCACTTTGCGCCTTCCGGCAGTGGCCCTAAAGAGCGCCGGCTGGCGATTCTGGGCTTTTATGGCCCGGGTGATTTTTTGCGCAGCGCCTTGACCGACCAGGAGAAAAACTGGCTTGACCAATGCGAAAAGATCAACGTGGCCGATTTGATGGAACGCCATCGCCACAACTTGCCCGAATGGTTGGTGCAGCCGCTCAAAGACCAGTTGGGCGACGAATTTTGGCCGCTGGCCGAGAGCCTGAACTTGGGCGCCGGGCTGGATTTGCGCGTCAACGCGCTCAATGCCAAACGCGCCGACGTGCAAAAAGAGCTGGCGCAAGCTGGGATCAAGGCCGTCAACACGCCATATTCGCCCTGGGGCCTGCGTATTGCCGGCAAGCCGACCCTGAACAAGTTTGAAGGCTTTATCAAGGGCGCGTTTGAGGTGCAGGACGAGGGCTCGCAATTGCTGGCCATGCTGCTGGACGCCAAACGCGGCGAGATGGTCGTCGATTTTTGTGCGGGTGCGGGCGGCAAAACGCTGGCGATTGGCGCCGGCATGCGCAGCACCGGGCGACTCTACGCTTTTGACACCTCGCCGCACCGGCTCGATGCGCTCAAACCCCGGCTGGCGCGCAGCGGCTTGTCCAACGTGCACCCGGCCGCGATTGCCCATGAGCGCGATGACCGCGTCAAGCGGCTGGCTGGCAAGATTGATCGCGTGCTGGTCGATGCGCCCTGCTCAGGGCTGGGCACCCTGCGGCGCAATCCGGACCTGAAATGGCGCCAAAACGTGGGCCTGGTGGCTGATCTGGCGGTCACGCAGGCCGCTATTTTGCAGAGCGCCGCGCGCCTGCTCAAGCCCGGCGGACGGTTGGTGTATGCCACGTGCAGCATGCTGGTGCAAGAAAATGAAGCCATTGCGCAGGCATTTTCTGTCGCCAATCCCGAATTTACGCCGATGGAAGCCGGTGAAGTGTTGACGGGTTTGAAGGTTGAAGGCGCTGCCAAACTGTGCAGCGGCGGCGACACTGGCCAGCGCTACCTGCGCCTTTGGCCGCATCGCCACCATACCGACGGTTTCTTTGCGGCGGTTTGGCAAAAAGCCTGATTTATCAGCGGGCCGTCCTGGCGCCGCTGGCATTCATCCTTAGTCATTCATGGCCCATTGACTCCAAATCGGTCGATTGAAAATTGGTTTTCTTTAAAATCAGCCGTCAGCAGGTCATGCGCAAGTTGAACCTGATATTCATCGAAATCTCCCTGGGAAATATTTAAATATGTTGTTACCTGATTGGGCTGCATTGAACGGCGGGCTTGACTGGCTGGCGAACGGACTCTGGTCATTGAACTGGTGGCAAATGGTGCTCTTCACCCTGGCGATGACCCATGTCACCATGATCAGCGTGACGGTGTTTTTGCATCGGCACCAGGCGCACCGCGCGCTCGATTTGCACCCGGTGGCTTCGCATTTCTTCCGATTCTGGCTGTGGCTCACCACCGGCCAGGTCACCAAAGAGTGGACGTCGATTCACCGCAAGCACCACGCCAAGTGCGAACAGGCCGAAGACCCGCACAGCCCACATGTTTACGGCATCAAAACCGTGCTCTTGCAAGGCTACGAGCTGTATCGCAAAGAGGCCGGCAACCCAGAAACCATGACGCGCTATGGCCATGGCACACCCAACGACTGGCTCGAGCGCCATGTGTACAGCCGCTTTTCCACGCTGGGTGTCAGCCTGATGCTGGTGATCGATCTGGCCCTGTTTGGTGCCGCCGGCCTGGCCGTGTGGGCCGTGCAAATGGCCTGGACGCCAGTGATGGCGGCCGGCATAGTGAACGGTGCGGCGCATTACTGGGGTTACCGCAATTTTGAGGTGACAGACGCCAGTACCAATATTTCACCCTGGGGCATCTTGATTGCCGGCGAAGAGCTGCACAACAACCACCACACTTACCCCACCTCGGCCAAGCTGTCGGTCAAACCCTACGAATTTGACATTGGCTGGGCCTACATCAGCCTGATGCAGCGCGTCGGTTTGGCAACTGTCAAGAAGACGCCGCCGAAGCTGGCTCTGGGCGCCGTGCGGGCGGTGGCCGATGAGAAGACCCTGGAAGCACTGATCTCCAACCGGTACGAGATCATGGCGGCTTACGCAAAAGACATGCGATGTGCCTTCAAGAGCGAGTTGCAGGCCCTGCAGGCGCGTCACGCCGATGCAACCGTCATCAAAGCGGCCAAACGCTGGATGCACCGGGATGCAGCCAAGGTGCCCACTGCTGCCGTGCCGCAGTTGGCGCTGGCCCGCGCGGCATCACCCGTGCTCGACAAAATGGTGCTGATGCGCGAAGAGTTGCGCCAGATGTGGATGAGCCGCTCTCACAGCCGCGAGCAGTTGGCGGCTGATCTGCAAGCCTGGTGCCAGCAGGCCGAGGCCAGCGGCATTGCAGCGTTGCGGGCGTTCTCGCTGCGCTTGCGGGCTGCTCAGGCCTGATTTTGATGTTTTCTGGCCCTAGCCCAGGCAGATATTGCGTCAGCAGCTAGTTTTTTTATAGCAATTTGAGATTCGGCAGATCCTGAAGGGTTTTGTCGCCTGGCTTGCGCCAACAGGCGTCTCTGCCTGAACGACAGTGTTTGCCAGCGGCTAAAATAGGTCATCTTGTGCAAGGGCGGCAAGGACTGCCCGCTGCAACGGGGCTGGCAACCTGATGCACCCTGCTGATACGTCACTATTTCACAACTGGGAAAAGAAATGAAGAAACGCGTTTATTGGTTGATGGCGGGCCTGCTGGCTGCGCTGGTGTTCACGGCTTGCGGCAAGAAAGACCAGCCGGTGGCCGCGGTCCCGGCGCAAGCGCCTGCCAAAGCGATTGTCATTGGCCTGGATGATAATTTCCCGCCGATGGGTTTTCGCGATGACAAGAATGAGTTGGTTGGCTTTGACATCGACCTGGCCAAAGAGGCGGGCAAGCGCCTCGGTGCTGTGGTGAGCTTTAAGCCGATTGACTGGAATGCCAAGGAGGCCGAGCTCAATGGCAATCGCATCGACGTGCTGTGGAACGGCCTGACGATCACCGAAGAGCGCAAGGCCAACATCCTGTTTACCAAGCCCTACCTTGAAAACCGCCAGATCATTGTGGTGACCGAGAAGTCGCAGGTAAAGACCAAAGCGGAACTCAGTGGCAAGGTAGTGGGTGTGCAGGATGGCAGCAGCGCGGTTGAGGCCATTCAGAAGGACGAAGCCACAGCCAAGTCGATCAAGGAACTCAAAAAGTTCGGCGACAACGTCACGGCGTTGATGGACCTCTCGGCCGGGCGTCTGGACGCGCTGGTGGTGGATGAAATCGTTGGTCGCTATTACACCGGCAAGAAGCCAGGTGAGTACCGCGTGCTGGAAGAGAATTTCGGCACCGAAGACTACGGCGTTGGCACACGCAAGGGCGATACCGAACTGTCGGCGAAGCTGAACAAGGCACTGGACGACATGAAGGCCGACGGCACCGCCGCCAAGATATCGACCCAGTGGTTCGGCAAGGACATCGTCAAAAAATAAGCCGTTCAAGTTCCGGGACTGCATCTAGTCTGCTTCCGCCAACCGGCAGGCGCCCCATGCGCCTGCCCGGCCGGATTTTAATTTCCGGGCCTTGAGACTCTCGCATGAACTACCTTGCCGATATCCTGCCCCCCCTCTTACAGGGCAGCGGCGTCACGCTTCAGGTCTTCCTGATCACGCTGGTGCTGGCGGTACCGCTCGGTCTGGGTTTGGCACTGCTCAGAATCTCGCGCCTTCGTTTTCTCAGTGGTCTTGTCAACGGCTACATCTGGCTGATGCGCGGCACGCCACTGATGCTGCAGATGCTGTTCATTTACTTTGCCTTGCCCTTCATTCCGATCATTGGTGTGAGTCTGCCCGATTTCCCGTCGGCGATCGTCGCCTTCGTGTTGAACTACTCCGCCTATTTTGCAGAGATCTTTCGCGCCGGCATCCAGTCGATTGACCGCGGGCAGTACGAAGGCGCCAAGGTGTTGGGTTTGAGCTATCCTCAGACCATGCGCCGCATCGTGCTGCCGCAAGTGCTCAAGCGCATCCTGCCGCCCATGAGCAACGAAACCATCACGCTGGTCAAGGACACCTCGCTGATTTATGTGCTGGCGATGAACGACCTGCTGCGCGCCGCACGCGGCATTGTCCAGCGTGATTTCACGACCATGCCCTTTGTGGTGGCGGCCACCTTCTATCTGTTCATGACCCTGGTGCTGACCTACGGCTTTCAGCGGCTGGAAAAGAAATACGCTGTCTATGACGAATAGCCCGATGACCAGTTTGATGAATGGCCTGATGATCAGGGCGGTCGATGTGCACAAGCGTTTTGGCGCGGTCGAGGTGCTCAAGGGCGTTTCGCTGGACGTCAACAAGGGTGAAGTGCTGGCCATCATCGGCCCCTCGGGATCTGGCAAGAGCACCTTCTTGCGCTGCCTGATTCACCTGGAGACCATCCACCGCGGCAGCATCGAGATCGAGGGCGAGGCGTTGGTGAGTACCGATGTCCAGGGCCATTGCCACTACGTGCTGGACGCCGATATCCGCCGCGTCTGCCGCAAGATGGGCATGGTCTTTCAACACTTCAACCTGTTCCCGCACCTGACCGTTTTGCAGAATCTCATTGAGGCGCCGCTGACGGTGAAGGCGGCGCGCCTCGATCAGATCGTGCCCAAGGCCGAGGCGCTCTTGCGCAAGGTTGGGCTGTTTGACAAGCGCGACACTTACCCCTCGCGCCTGTCGGGGGGGCAGAAACAACGTGTGGCGATTGCGCGGGCCCTGGCGATGGAGCCCGACATCATGCTGTTTGACGAGCCAACCTCGGCGCTGGACCCGGAGCTCACGGGGGAAGTGCTCAGCACCATGCGCGCCCTGGCCGAGGAGCACATGACCATGATCGTCGTCACGCATGAAATGGCTTTTGCGCGTGAGGTGGCGGGTCGTGCCGTCTTCATGGATGGTGGCGTCATCGTCGAGGCGCGGCCTGCGCGTGAACTGTTTGCCGATCCAAAGCATCCGCGCACCCGGGCGTTCCTCGAAAAAATGCTCTGAGCAGACAGCGAAGACGCAAAAAAGCCCGCCAGGAGCGGGCTTTTTTTCGAGTCAGAAAGGCTGAATTACTTCAGCTTCATTTCCTTGTAGTCCACGTGCTTGCGAGCTTTGGGATCAAATTTCTTGATCAGCATTTTCTCGGGCATGGTTTTCTTGTTCTTGCTGGTGGTGTAAAAGTGACCAGTACCCGCTGTAGATTCCAGCTTGATTTTTTCGCGTCCGCCTTTGGTTGCCATGGTGTTGCTCCTTATGCCTGACCACGTGCGCGCAGATCTGCGAGCACAACATCGATACCGTTTTTGTCGATCAAACGCAGACCTGCGTTGGAAATCCGCAGACGAATCCAGCGATTTTCGGTCTCGACCCAGAAACGGCGGTATTGCAGGTTTGGCAGGAACCGGCGCTTGGTTCTGTTGTTGGCGTGAGAAACCTTGTTTCCCACCATCGGGCCTTTGCCCGTGACTTCACATACGCGTGCCATGTGGACACTCCGATACTTAAAACGGCTTTCACTGTCGATCAAACCATTATTGTTAAGACAAAAGCCATAACAACAACTTCCGATCTCGCTCAAGCCTCACCTCGCCAAGAAAAAGGGTGGCGGTAACCCGATTGCTGCAGTCAAGCCTTCACAGGTCAAGTTCAGCAAAGCCTGTGATTATAGCGGGCTCGGGCGCCGCCACCCGGGCTTGGGCCTTGCGCGCCTTAGATTATTCCTGTTCCAGAAAGCGCTGCGCGTCCAGCGCCGCCATGCAGCCGGTGCCTGCGCTGGTGATCGCCTGCCGATACACGTGGTCCTGCACGTCGCCCGCCGCGAAAATGCCGGGGACGCTGGTCTGGGTCGAAAAGCCCTTGTTGCCGCCCTGGGTGATGATGTAGCCACCCTCCATCTCGAGCTGGTCTTTGAAAATCTCGGTGTTGGGGGTGTGGCCAATCGCAATGAAGCAGCCCTGCAAGGCCAGCTCTTCGGTGCTGCCGGTATTGACGTCTTTCAGGCGCACACCGGTCACGCCGCTGGCGTCGCCCAGCACTTCATCGAGCGTGCTGGAGGTCTTGAGCACAATCTTGCCGCTCTTGACCTTGTCCATCAGCTTGTCGATCATGATCGGCTCTGCCCGGAACTTGTCGCGGCGATGAACCAGATAGACCTTGCTGGCAATATTGGACAGGTACAGCGCCTCTTCAACCGCGGTGTTGCCCCCGCCCACCACGCAAACGACCTGCTCGCGATAGAAAAATCCGTCGCAGGTGGCGCAGCCCGACACGCCACGTCCCATGAACGCGGTCTCTGAGGGCAGGCCCAGGTATTGGGCCGAGGCACCGGTGGCCAGCACCAGCGAGTCACAGGTGTACTCGCCGCTGTCGCCTTTAAGCGTGAAGGGACGCTTGGAAAAGTCAACTGCGTTGATCTGGTCGAACACAATCTCGGTCTTGAAGCGCTCGGCGTGCGCCAGAAAGCGCTGCATCAGGTCGGGTCCTTGCACACCATCCACGTCCGCGGGCCAGTTGTCGACCTCGGTCGTGGTCATGAGCTGGCCGCCCTGTGCGATGCCCGTGATCAGCAAGGGCTTCAGGTTGGCGCGTGCCGCGTAAATGGCGGCGCTATAGCCGGCAGGGCCAGAGCCCAGAATCAGGACTTTTGCATGAGTTGTTGTTGACATTGTGTAAACCTTTTCAGAAGAAGCGAATGTGCCGTGTACAGTGCGGGATAGTATGACTTATTCTCTCAATACCTTGACTTCTGGGCGCCCTGCGGCTGCGCCTTTGGCTTCTGGCTGGCGCCGTTTCACCGACGAA
>JBBQQX010000001.1:0-108926 GCA_038215405.1 Burkholderiales bacterium | reverse complement strand
TGCTGGCTCGCATGCCTACGCAGAAGAACAGCCACATCGAAGAATTGTTGCCACATCGCTGGCAGCCGACAAATCCTTAACTGCGACCTCGTGACATCACGGCACCACTGGCGTCAAGGTGTAATGGCCACCCGCTTACACAGGACGCCGGTCATGATGGCCTGGTTCGCGGGGCCGTCGTTGTGATACCACGCCACGTCACGCGGCGCCATGGGGTAGGTTGCCATTGCTTGCCTCTCAATCCCGCCACCACTGCGCCGCATCAGGGCGGTTTCTGCTTGCGGCTGCTTGAGACTTCTCATGTTAGAGGCGATGTCGGCACGGGCATTGATCGTCATCAAGTGCCGCACTTGCCGTTTTGTGCAGCGCCAGATTGGGCTCAGCGACTCAGCCGCGCCGACTGACCGAGAGGCTTTGCGTAGCCCGGCCAATGAAGCCTTGGCTGTCGTAAAGCGCCGACTCCGCCAGACCGCCGCCGTCCGGGCCGAGGTAGGTGCGCGCATCAAGGCAGATCCATTGACCTTGTGGCCGCCGCAACAAATTGACAGTCAGGTCCGAATTGACAAAGGTGTAAGTCTTCAAGTCAAGAATCGCGCTGATGCCGTTGCCGGAATCAGCCGCAACGGCGACGCGCTGGTAAACGCTGGGCAACTCGTTGGTCAGCAGGGGATGGCGCAAGCGGAACCAGACAGCACAGGGGCCGTGGAACAAGCTGCCCTTTGCCACCCGAGTTTCGACCAAATCAGCATAGCCTACATGCTCAGATGCGAAAGGGAAAATGTCCAGCGGCGACTCTTCAGGCTCTTTGGGTGCCATTGGCAGCGGGTGTCCCGGCAGGTCCGCAGGCAGGCACACTTCGTTTTCGCGTTGGGCCAGCGCCGTGAAACGCGCGACTTCCTTGCCGCCAGCCATTAATCGCGCCGAAAAATGACCAGCGTTGCGCCCCGCATAGTCGGTGGCGAGCTCGATATCGAGCTCGCCAATGGGCACGGGACGCAGCAAATTGGCGGTCAGGCGCGAGATGTGAGTCAATCCGCGGCCTACCGCGACACGCTCAATGGCGCGGCACACCAGCGCGATCGGTGGACCTGCGTGCTGGTGCTCGGGGTGCCAGGGACCGCGCGTGAGCAGGCTGGCACGGTACGAGCCGTTGTCCAGCAACTCGTAAGCGCTGGCGGGTAACATGCGGCGGGTCGCTTCCAGCATGCTCACATCCGTTCTGGGCAGGTCGCCCAATGGCAGGAAAGTGGGCCTGGTTGATGACACAACATATTTCAGTATCCATTTCAATTTTCGCGCTCAGGCAATCTTGGAACGCTCCGACAAAGGCGCAAATCGGCGAGAGACGTCGGCGTGAATGGTCATTCTCCCGTTAATCATGAAGCGTCATCGGGCCCAAGCCAGACGCCGTTGCGACAGCACTTGGTCGCGCCTGTTGAACACCGTGCGCCAGGGCAGCAACAGTTCCCGTGCCAAGCGTGTTGTCCGGGAGTGGCTGGGGGTTCAGGCCTTCTTCTTGGCTTTGGCAGGCGCAGCGGGGGCGTTGCTGTCGGCTTGCGGGGCCGTGTTTGAGCCTTCCTTCAGCACTTCTTCAAACTCCGCCAATTCTTTGCCTATGGCCGCATACTTCTTGGACTTGGCTCGGTTGTCGATCCATTCGAGTGCCGCTGCTTCCAGGTCCTCTTTGAAGTGAGCGAGTGCTGATTCTTTGACTGCCTTGGTTGCCGTCTTTGAGGTACTGGACCAGAGGTCAATGAGCTCTGACAGCCCATTGTCAAAATCGTCGAATGTGTCAAGGTGAATCCACTGACCGCTTTTGTCAAACATTTTTTCTTTCGGTAATTGAGTGTGTTTCAGTTTAGCGGGGGATTGGACAAAGTCGAGTCTTCTAGGTCACCCGCTTCGACAACCCCTGTGAAAAGGGTGTCGCTGACACAGTGTCGGGATTTCCCGCAGCAGTTTCTTGGTAGCAGTAGCTGAAGTACCCAGAATTTGGCTTCGGGATCAGTGAATTTCGCAACGGACTCGATGGCTATCGGGTTGCCTAAGCGGCCGTGTGCTCGCAATCTTCCCACGGCAAGACGTTGCATCCACAATGGGGCACGTCAAGGGCCGACCCGGTGGTGCGTCCCCTGAACTGATTGACTGGGGCCTTTGGGGTGTTCTTCGTGGGTTGTGTTGCACCATCCGTCGATTTTTCAGTGGCCGCTGCCGAGCCTGGAATCCACCGCAAGAACGGCGTCAGGTCTGCGACGTCGGCGATGTACCAAATCTTCTTGGTGGCGTCCCAACGCGCTCCCAGTGCCTTTACGGCATCTTTCTCCGCGAACGGTGTGATTAAATTGATTCTCATACTGTGAATTATCCACGTTGGCTGACGACACAAAGCAAAGCCGGTCGTGTTCGATTTCATTGTGCCGACCTTGAAACAAGCGATTTGAATATATGCTTGAACCATGAACCACAACGAACAAACTCTGAATCGCTTCTACAGCGCCTTTGCAGCGCTTGATGCCGACACCATGGCCAACTGTTATGCCGAAGATGCGACATTTGAAGACCCTGCCTTTTCGCTCAAGGGGCGGCGCGAAGTGGGTGGCATGTGGGCCATGTTGTGTGATGCCACAAAGAGCAGGGGACGCGAAGACTGGCGGCTTGAATTCCGTGACATCCATGCCGATGACACAACGGGCCGCGCTCACTGGGAAGCGCATTACCGATTCAGTGTTACCAAGCGAGTGGTCCACAACATCATTGACGCAGAATTCACGTTCACGCCAGAAGGGTTGATTGCCACACACAAGGACAACTTCGACTTTTGGCGCTGGTCACGTCAGGCCATTGGCCTGGGCGGTCTCGTTCTGGGCTGGCTCCCGTTCTTTCGCAGGCAGATGCGCGAGCAAACCCGCGTTGCGCTTACCAAATACCTGGCAAAGAAGCCTTGACTCATAACAAGTGAACCCACCACCGAAACAAGGCAGAAGTCAACGAGCTCAGATAGACCAATCCACAGCTTAAAAGAGCAGCATGGCTTGCGACCTGAGTGGTTCATTCCTTTGAACGTTTTGGTTTCCCGAACTGCGCCAGGACAAGTTGCCCTTGCATTAATAGACGCTGCCTATGGCGTAGTTTATTGAGCCGCCAAGACTCCACAGCGAACACCGAAGCCACGTGCATCAAAGACCTCTGGGACTAACGAAGGTGTTCTGCGTCTCCATACTTGGTGGAACGCATCATGTCTGAGATAAGCCGCACAACGCATTGACGTAATTCCCCAATTTTGGCTTGCGAACCAAAAAATTTGTGCGCGTAAACGAGACCTCTGGGCTCGGTGCTTGTTGAACTTCGTTACATCAGAAATGCCTTCTGCGTCACTTTTTCCATAAAGTCGCGCGTTATAAACCCACAGGCCGCCAATTAGGCTTAACAACCGGAGTATTAAATGGAAATGAATCAAACCTCGAACCGAATTCACCCCTTGATGGCGGGCGCAGCCGTGTCCGTCATGCTCGTGAGCCTACTGGGCATCGCAGCCATCACTGGCGTTTTGCCGAATTCGCAGGCCACCGCTGCGCAAACAACGTCGATTTCCGCACAAGCTCCCGCCGTCGCACCACTATCTGCACCCGTGCATCAAGTCGCACTTGCTTCGCCAGTCCGCCATGAAGGCGTCAAGCACACAACTGTCGTACCTCACCATCCGGTCCAGCACGCGCAGGCGCAGTCCAGCCAACAGTATCCCCAGGAACGTGTGTACCAGCAACCAGCACCTGTTGCACAAAATAGCCCGATGGGCATCGGCATCGGCGCGGTGGTTGGAGGATTGCTGGGCAATCAGGTAGGTGGCGGCAATGGCAAGACCCTAGCAACCGTCGCCGGGGCTGTGGGTGGCGGATATCTTGGCAATGAAATTGCCAAGCGAAATCCATAAGACTTTGGGTAATGTAGTCAGGCCGTCTCATCAGGCCGGTCGACTGGAAATACGTGGCGACCAGCATTAATGTTTGCATGGTCTGGGTGTCGGCTGTGCAGCACGGAATGTCCTGTGCTTGTCGATGGCCGAAATTGTTTCTTGTGAAATCGGAGCCACACAGCCGGCTGTCGATCTGATGATGCCAAGGCTCGGATTTGAGACGGCAGATCGCAAATAGCCGTCGCCGGTTTCAGTCTGATCCGGATACTCGTCCCAAAAGCGCAGTTGATTATGCTGACCACTGAGCCGCAAGGCTTTTCGTCAAAAGCTCCCACGGCCGAAATTTGCCGCAAAGCTCCAGCGGCCTGGCTAGGCCAGGCCCCGGCGCCGGTTTGACCTGACTAGGCGGCATGGTCCATGAAGCAGAGACGCGCAGCACGCCGAGCGATACCACGCCCATGAACAATATGGCGGTAGCGCGTGCCTGAGCATCGATGACTCGCAGCGATTTCGAGGGCTTTAGATTCCCAGATGAACCCATTCAAAAATTGACGAGCAGCCCCACACAAACTCTTCAACCCCGACCCCCTGAGTACCCTGCGGGAGCGCAAAGTGACTGAGCAATTCGACTTCTGGATGGCGTCGGGCAGCCGGTGTGCGTCGAGGTACTTGTCGTGTCATTCATGCAGCCTCGCCTCAGGTTTCTAACCTGCGCTTGCATCGTCTCTTCAATCCGGCTTAGCTCCTACGTTCAGCTGCGCGTTGATGTCAGTCAAGTCCAATCGACAGCGCTCGAAGAAATGACGACAATACCGGCACTGGTGAAAACAACTTTGCCAGGGCAACAATATAAGGAAATCAAATCATGGCAACTGCAAAAAAACCAGCCCTCAAGGCTGCAGCAACTCCGAAAGTGAAGACCCTGGCCAAGGTGCTCAAGCCAGCAGCCAAACCTGCGGCTAAGCCCGTCGCCCAAAAGGCACCCGTGTCCAAGACCGCCAAGGCGATTGCAAAGTTCACCACCAGCATTGCCAAGCTGACCGAACGCAAGGACAAGATCAATGCAGAAATCATCGCGCTGCGTGATCAGCGTACAGCACTGAAAGCCGCTCCTGTAGCACCTGCGCCTGTAGCGCCGAAGGCGAAAGCGAAGGTTGCAGTCAAGGTGGCGCCCAAAGCTGCAGCGCCTGTCAAAGTGCTCAAGCGCGCTGCGAAGAAGTAAATATCTGTCGCGACATCGTCGTGCTGTAAAAAAGGCCCTTCGGGGCCTTTTTTTTGGCGCACCCAAAGATGAAATCCCCGAGCGCTGCACCGCGATTGATGATTGACGTCGACGATGCACCCCTGATGCTCCGCTCTCAAATGCCCCGCGTGCAGGCGGGCTGAAAATTGAGCCCGGCGTTCAGTTGTCGTAGGCCAACCGTGCAAGACATACCCCACAATGACCCTGTCGCTAAACTGCTGACACTGACTGCCAGCATAGGAATCCCATGAGCACAATCAAACCATCGTCCGCATTGGCGGCACTGCAGCCTGCCAGCGTCTGGGCGCATTTCGCAACCTTGTGCGCCATTCCCCGCCCCTCCAAGGGTGAGGCGCGACTGCGCGAGCATTTGAAGGACTGGGCGCAGGCGCGGGGCCTGGCGACCGCGGTTGACGCGGTTGGCAATCTGATTGTGCGCAAGCCGGCCAGCGCCGGGCGTGAATCAGTACCCGGTGTGGTCCTGCAGTCGCATTTGGACATGGTGTGCCAGAACAACGCGGATACGCCGCATGACTTCTTGCTCGACCCGATTGCACCGGTTGTGCGGGACGGCTGGGTGGTGGCGGAAGGAACAACGCTGGGTGCCGACAACGGTATCGGAGTGGCGCTGACACTGGCTGTTCTGGAGGACAGCCAACTGGTTCACGGGCCGATCGAGGCCCTGTTCACTGTGGACGAGGAAGCCGGCATGGGCGGCGCGCGCGGATTGGCGGGCGATGCGTTGCAAGGTCGATTGCTGCTCAATCTTGATACCGAGGAGTGGGGCCAGTTCTATCTGGGTTGCGCTGGCGGGGTCGATTTGGACGTGCAGCGTTCGGGCCAGGCGCATGAGCTTACCGAAGGCTTTGTAGCGCTACGCATTGCGGTGCGTGGTCTGCGGGGCGGCCATTCGGGCGTGAACATCCACGAGGGGCGCGGCAATGCGATCAAGCTGCTGGTGCGCGTGCTGCGCCGGCTAGAACGCCAGTGGGACGTGCGGCTGTCGACGTTGCAGGGCGGCTCAGCCAGAAACGCCCTGGCGCGCGAAGCCTTTGCCACAGTGACCGTGCCGGTCGAAGCCGTTGCCATCTTGGGTGAGGTGTTGGCCAGCTTGCAGACCGAGTTTCGCCACGAACTGGCCGGCATGGATGACGCTGTCACCGTTTCGTACGTACCGTGCATGATCGAGCGCGTCATGGCGGCCTCGGACCAGTCGCTCTGGCTGGCGACACTGCACGCGGCCCCGCATGGTGTGCGGCGCATGAGCGTGCAGCTGCCGGGGGTGGTCGAAACGTCCAACAACTTGGGAATGGTCAACCTGAGCCCGACAGCGGGAGCCTGCAACTTCATGGTGCGCTCGTTGGTCGACAGTGCGGGACTTGAACTGGCCAATGAAATCGCCAGCCTGTTTGCGTTGTCGGGCATGGTGGCCGTCCAGTCCGGTCACTATCCGGGCTGGCGACCGAATCCCGATTCGCCACTGCTGGCCTTGTGCCAGTCGGTCTATCGTTCATCCTTCGGAAGCGAATCGACCACTCAGGTGATCCATGCCGGGCTGGAGTGCGGCATCATCGGTGGAAAGTATCCCGGCCTGGACATGGTGTCGTTTGGCCCGACCATTCGCGGACCCCATGCGCCGGGCGAGTCGGTGCAAGTGGAGTCGGTCGAGCGCTGCTGGCACCTCCTTAAGGCGATCCTGGCGGCGATTGTCTGAGCAAGCACGCTGAGATGAAGGCCGACAGCTTTGTGCCAAGAATCAAGTAGCCCAGCATACCGGCTGGACTCGACGTCTGCGATCCGAAAATCATCTGAACTTGAAACGACCCTTATGGCTTGAAGGTTCGGTTCAAGAACTCGATCACGGCCTTGCCGGCCGGCGTCTCGGGCCCTGCCGCCTATCTCCATGGCGACCCCTTGTCGGTACATAGATCGCATTTCTGTCGCCTTCACCTTGCTGCGGTCTGGCCGCAGCGCTTGCGGCTCAAGTGCATCCTGGAGTTGCTCGTGACTGCACTACCAATCGAAGGTGAGAGGTTCAGGGTCGCAGCTGCGCGAGAAGCGTTCAAGTCACCAGCGGCGCGATAGAAGAATGCGTTCAGAGTGCGGTTGTTCGGCCAGCAAGGTTGTCCAAGGGGCGCCCGCAGTCAACGAGCGCGCGCAGTGAAACGTGGTCGGTGCCCAGTGCGTCATTTCACACTGATTCCATAGAACGACGAAAATGGAATGCATGCAAACACCATTCCGTTTCCCCGCTCCAGTTCGCTGCTGGCTTGTCCCCGCGTCGCTGGTCATCCTCGCGGTTGCGGGTTGCGCCTCCGCGCCATCGGTCGAAACCCAGGCGGCGCCTACCTCGACGGTCGACCCCAACCTGACGCGAGGCGGATCCGTTGAAATCGAACACAACCAGAAGTTTGCCCGCTGGGTCACCGACTTCAAGACCATCGCACAGGCAGCCGGCATCAATGAGGCGACGTTGCAAGTCGCGTTCGACGATGTGCACTTCGTCCCACGCGTCATCGAGTTGGATCAGGCGCAGCCCGAGTTCACCCGCCCTGTATGGGACTACCTCGACAACGCGCTGTCGACGCAGAGAATCGCCCGTGGCCAGGACAAGCTGCTGCAACTGCGGCCCGTTGTCGAGCCAATAGCAGTGCGCTACGGCGTCCCGGCCGAGATTCTCGTCGCGATCTGGGGCATGGAGAGCAATTACGGCAGTTTTATGGGCGACATCCCAACCATCGACGCCTTGGCGACGCTTGGCTTCGAGGGCCGGCGCGAGGAGTGGGCGCGAGGCCAACTGCTTGCTGCCTTGAAAATCCTGCAGAGTCGTGACATCGACCGCGCGCAGATGATAGGTTCTTGGGCTGGCGCGATGGGCCAGACGCAATTCCTGCCATCGAACTTTCTGGCCTATGCGGTCGATGCCGATGGCGATGGCCGACGCGATATCTGGAGCAGCCTCGCCGATGTAATGGCTTCGACCGCCAACTTCCTGGCAAGCTCCGGATGGAAGGTCGGCCAGCCCTGGGGGTTTGAGGTGCGCTTGCCGTCGGGATTCGATTACGCGCGCGCCGACCCCGACGTGCGACAGCCGGCGATCAAATGGACCGACGAGGGTGTTCAGTCTATGGACGGCGCTGCGCTGCCGGAGTTGGCCGACAGCTCAATCCTGCTTGCGGCCGGTGCGCGTGGGCCGGCCTTCCTGGTCGGACCCAACTTTCGCACGATCCTGGGCTACAACAACTCGACCAGCTATGCGCTCGCCGTCGGCCTGCTGGCGCAACGGCTGGCCGGCGGCCCCGAGGTGCAGACAGCCTGGCCGCGCGATTTGCAGTTACTTTCGCGCGGCCAGTTGCTGGTGCTGCAGGCGGCACTGAACGAACGAGGATTTGACAGCGGAAGGCCCGACGGGATGATGGGCCCGGCCACGCAGCGCGGCGTTCGTCGATGCCAACTGAGCCTGGGCTTGCCGCCTGACGGCTATCCGACTCTGGACCTTCTGCAGCGTCTGCAGTCACGGGGTGGCGTCGCGCCTTGAAGCAGTTCAGTATCGACTTCTTGTGCCGCAAGACGCGCCTCGACCACTGAGCTCCAGGGGGTCGTGATGCGCTACCTCCGTCAGTTCTTGGCCAGGCCCGAGGCCGGGTAGTGGGGTACAACGGCGTCCTTCTGGTTCCTCGTCCCATGGAAAGTGGTCGCCACCGGTTGGAGTTTGGTCCGCATATTCTTCTCCGACGGTGGATCATCGCGCATCGCCGTGTTACGTCCGTCGGAATCGACACGGACATAGCGTGAGGCCACAACATGATCGCTACCTTCTGTCAATGGGATCTCGAACAACTATGCATCGCCATCAGCCGCTGTTCGTGGCATCCCCGCGACGGCGCTGCAGCGTAAGCAAGCGTTCCACGGCGGATCGTTGCATCCACAGCGCGGCACTTCAATGGCGACCCCCGTGGTGGGGCGCTTGAACTGATTGATCGAAGCCTTTGCCGTGCTCTTCACGGGTTGTGTCGTCCCATCCGTCGAGTCTTCAGCGGCCGCAGCCCAGTTTGGAATCCGCCGCAAGAATGGCGTCAGGTCTGCGATTTCGGCGATTTGCCAAATCTTCTTGGCGGCATCCGGGCGGGTTCCGAGTGCCTGCACGGCATCTTTCTCAGCGAACAGTGTGACTCTTTCTTTCTGCTTGGCAACAGTGAGCGCCTCTTCATGATTGGCACGCAGCGCGTGTCGTTGCTCCGATCTCGCTCCACCATGTCCCCCACGCGCCCACGCCCAGCCGGTTCCAAGCCTACCTCGCACAGTAGACTCTCGTCACTTCATCCGTCACGGGTACGCTTGCACGATGTTGTAGACAGTCACCACGGTTTGACGTGATGATTGGAACAAGAGGCCGAGGCGGTTTCTGGATGCTGCCAGTCGAGGCAGGTCAATCAACGCGGGCTATACGTTGCGACCACCTCATTCTTGCGAATTTGGATAGATTTGAGCAGCCGCCAATCTCTCCGCTCTTTCATTGGCCCGTTTTCTCGCAGCGCATAAATTGGGCTTGTACCGAACGTTTTGAGCAACCGGTTGGTTATGGCCGTCCTGACCGCGGCCTCTAGGGGCATTGGAATGAACGGGGCATCAATCGTTTCGATCAACGGTGCAACAAGAAAAAAAGCTTTCTTCGGTTCGCTGTATATGACGCTGCCTGATCCGCCAATTTTTACTGACACGGGTCTGGCCCCCGCCACCCGAATCGCGAGGCGAGCAGATATGGCAAATTTGTTGGGTGACTGGCCCAGCCGAATAACGGGGCTGTCTTCAAGCGACACGAGAATCAATCCATCGATCAAGGCCTTTGACTTTGGCGCCTTGTCTATGATCGCTTGTACGTCTTGGGCTGTGAAGGTGATTTGGGTCTCCCCATCAGCGGCAGAAACAAATCCTGTGATCAGGCATTGGGCTGCGAGCAACACCCGAACGCCAGCTTTGATTTTCAAACGACCATCCCTTGAAAATCGGAACATGACATCAGCCTTGACTGGCTTCTTTTGGGATAAGCAAGCATGGCGCTCATGGTATCCCAAAGTCAATAGCCAATGGAGGCTACGCTGAACAAGTACCGTCAAAGCAGTACCTGACCACCGCATTCACCCATAGCCCCGTTAGCATCGATTGATATGCGTGCTGTTTCCGCTGACACGGATTTGACCAATGGTGCCAGCGAGGTTGTGTCAGCGAGAGGTTGTTGACTACTCAAAAAATCTGGAGCAGAATTTGTTCGTGACCAAGTCTTTATCCTTGGTGAAGGAGCCCCATACGTGACCATGAACCATACTTACGCTCACACTTGACTGACGGTTTTCCGTCATTGCTTCCCATACTTGAGGAAGCAGCTAGAAGGGCTAGGGTTCGTTATGAGCCCTGCCCTTTTTCATTTTGTCGACAGTCTTGCTAACCCGACCTGCCGCTGCGCGGCCCAAGGAAGTACCACAGCAGCAGACCCAGAACTGGCAGCAAAACCACGGCGATTATCCAGATCAATTTTTTTTCGTTGGATACGGAGCTTTGAAAGATGTTGAGAATGGCCCAAATGTCCCCAGCGAGCACCAGTACGCCAATGAGTCCGTTGTATCCATATTGCATCATTTCAGGTTCCTTTTGCTTGCGGCCCAAGTCATCAGTGCGTGAGCATCAGGCAATATAACTTGAATATGCCCTCATTAGTCGTTGCGAAATTGGTTATGGCATGTTTTGCAGCTGTGTTGCACATCATTGACTGCCGTTCGGACAATGTCTAGATTGCCGCCCTCTGCCGCCTTGACGAGTTGACTCACCGCGGCCTGATAATTTTCCTGTGCGTACTTGAATTCGGTGGGCTGCATCCAGACTGCGGGCTTGGCGTGTGTAGGCGGGTAGTTGCTGTCCGGGGTGAAATAGCCCCAGGGCTGCATCGCCAACTTTTCCAATGCCAATGCGCTGATGCGGAACTCGCTCGGGTCGTAGTCCTTGCGATCACGAGCCACCATGCCCATGGGCTCCAAGGTGCGCGTAAATTCCTTAAAAATAGCCCTGCGTTTGGTGACAAGCTGAGCGGGGTGGGTGTCTATTGCCTCCTTACAGGCAGTTAGCGCAAGTACCGCAGCAACGGCTGCTAGAGAAGATAATTTTAATATTTGCATGGATTTATTGACTCACAGGAAAACGTAGACGATGTTAGACCCTGTATCCATTTCGGCATCTCTAAAGTCAGACACTGTTGGTTCATTCAGCATATGGAGTTTGGAAAAAAATAAACGGATGCGCACCGCTTACGAAAATTACGATTGGTCAGATCGGCTTAACGAACAGCCCGATGGTCAGGCAGATGCCGATGCACACGATCAGGATACGAAGCGTTCTCTCGTCGACCCTATGTAATGCCCAAGAACCACATAAGCCTCCAGCGATGGCCCCGGCACTAAGTGCGAAAGCTTCGGGCCAGTGCACTTGTGGTGAGGTCACAAACAGTGCCACGGCAGACGCATTCATGACTCCGGCCAGGACATTTTTGACGGCACCGGCGTTGCGGGTCGGCAACCCTGCCATTGTGAGTGCAGCCATCATTAAAAACCCGATACCACCACCAAAATATCCGCCATAAATTGCAATCATAAACTGACTGACGGCTGCACCAAAAGGGCCCAGGTGAACCGTCGACTCAGGGGTCCTGCGTAAAAAGCTGCCCCAAGTGAATACGGCTGTGGCAAACAACACGAGCCATGGAACAAGGCGTGTGAACACTGCAGAAGGTGTTTTCAGCAGTAGCAGTGCGCCCAGCACACCGCCAAGGACACTAACCAAAAATAGTGCCCAAAATGGCAGCCTGCCTACACCGGTCACCAGTCGCCGGCCTGCCAAGCCTGAGCTCACTTGAGCCGGGAATAGCGCCACCGTGGACGTGATGTTCGCGGCCAGTGGCGTCATGCCAGACAATATCAGGACCGGCAAGGTTATGAATGACCCACCGCCAGCCAGAGAATTCTGTAAACCGGCCCAGAGTCCGGCAAGAACAATAAATGCAATCAGCATGAAACTCCCATACAGGCGGTACTGTTGCCAGAGGACCCAGCCGAACCAATGCAGAACCCAATTGTCTGCAATGCTCCCATTCGCCCAATAAAAAAAGCACCTGACCCAGAGGGCTAAGTGCTTGATTCGTCTCTTATTTTGGCTCCTCGACCTGGGCTCGAACCAGGGACCTACGGATTAACAGTCCGGCGCTCTACCAACTGAGCTATCGAGGAATATCTTTTGATCAACAACTCATTTTTTGACGGTGACAATGGCTATTGCCTGGCAAGAACGTTGCGACAGGGCGAATTATAGGGTACTTTTTTGGCTCCGATTTCTTGCATTTGTCAGACTGCGTGATTTGGGCATTTCAGTCACACTAATGCCAGCGGATCTGCGTTTTACCAATGAAATTCATCCTGGACGCTTGATGCGTCAGCTCTCACGCTTGGCTTAGGCCCCAGAGCGGACGCAATTTCGTCCGTCATGTTTGGCTTGGTAGAGCGCCTTGTCAGCGCGGATTAACAATGCTTGTGTACTCAGGCACGAGTCGGGTATGCCAGAGGCCACGCCCATGCTGGCGGTAACACGAATCGTGTGCCCTTCAAATGGGATAACGAGTTTTTCGATCGCTGCTCGAAGCCCCTCGGCCAGCGCCGTCGCAGCCTTCAGGTCGCTGTCGATGAGCAGCATGACAAATTCCTCGCCGCCATAACGGGCCAGGACATCGCCGACACGTCGAATTCGGGGCCGCATCAATGCGGCCAGCGTGCGCAGGCAAGCATCACCGGCCATGTGGCCATAGGTGTCGTTGACCTGCTTGAAGTGATCAATATCAATCATGATCACCGCCAACGAACTTTTGGCTCGGTCCGCACGTCGATGTTCCAGGGTCAGGGCTTTGTCAAAAAATGCGCGGTTGCTGATTTGGGTGAGTCCGTCCACGCTGGACAAGCGTTGCAGCTGGTCATTGGCCAGTTGGAGTTGATCCAGCGTGAGGTTCAGGTCATTGGTGCGTGCTTTGACCCGTTGTTCCAGTTCGCGGTTGGCTTCTTCTTTGGTTTTGACCAGTGCCTCCTGCGCGGCGCGTGCCCAGCGCTCATGGCCCAGTGCCACCGCCTGCGCATTAATCCTCAGTGTTCGATCATGGTTGATCCGGTCAGTCAACGTGAAGGACAGTAACAGCACCAGCAAGACAATGCCAATCTGGGATGCATTGTCGGTCCAGATGTTGGATGGGATCAGGCCAAATTTGCCCGCATTGAGAATGCTCAGGCTGATCAGAACGGTGGTCCAGGCAATGCAGTAGTAGCGGGCGAATTTGGCGCCCCGCCACCAGCGCCAGTACCCCAGCCCCAATGCCGTCAGGCAAATGGGAATGGTGAACGCGGCGCCAACACGTACGGTAAAGCTGTAAGGTAAAACAAAAGTCAGCGCCACCAGCAGGGCGCTTGCGATGGCCAACGCCCGTGTCAGGTAGTGCGCTGGCCTGGAAAACGCGCTCAGCCGAAGAAAGCTATTGGCAAACAGGCAGGTGAACAATTCCGAGCTGGCCATAAAGGTGGAGATGGCAAAGCTGTTCCAGCGCACCGCATTGGGCCAGACATAGGCGAAGGTATAGCCGTTCAAGCTAAGGTGAAAGAAAAGGTAGCTCGCGACGAAGCCAATGTAATAGAGGTAGTTGATGTCGCGGGTTGAAAAGTAGACGAACAGGTTGTAGACGATCATGATCAGCAGGATGCCTATCACAAGACCCTGCAGCAATTTGTCATCATCATTGGCTTCGTAAAATTGGGTTGGATCCCAGATTCGAAAAGGCGCCTCGATCGTGCCAGACGAGGCCAGACGGATGTAGATCAAATTGGCTCCAGGCGCCAAATTCAGGGGCATGACGAAATTCTGGTGCCGAACGACGCGCTGGGCAAAGGGCATTTCATCGCCCAAGGTATAGCTGGTTCTGAGTTGGCCGGCCGTGTAGTGGTACAGCTGCACATCGTCAATGAAAGGTATCGGCAACTCGATGAAGCGGGCGACGCTTTGTTGCCCGAGGTTGTTGATTTGGAACCGAAACCAATAAGCGTCCTTGGTGAAGCCAAAGTTGGGCGATTGACGGGTGATGGCCTGCCAGGGGCTTGCAGCTGCCGTGACTTGATCAAGCGCCAGGGTTCTGGTGCTGTCGACCAGCATGCCCATGTCAGTGCCCACATCGATGCGGCCAGGTGCCGGTGCTGACACCTCGAAGACGGGAAAGTTCGAATCCGGTGCGATCGGGGCTGCGTGCAATGCGGCGCTCGCCAGCGCCAGTATGCCGGTCACCATGCAAAGGACAACGGCTTTCAAATTCAAGATCAGAATTCTCCAGGGCTGCACTTGGGAATGAGGTTGACGAGCCTTGACCCCGGCACTGGCTCCACAGTTAGGGCTGCTTGGTTCCCCATCTGACCCGGTTGGCCGCTTCACCATGCGGGAAGGCCCGTCAGACGCGATTGTAGGGCACAGTGGCTGCTTTGGTTTCCCCAACTCGCCTGAGTCGCACCTTAGAATCAAAGCATGTCCTACCTCGTGCTCGCCCGCAAGTACCGCCCTCGCAACTTCACTGAAATGGTGGGGCAGGACCACGTGGTGCAGGCGCTCACCAATGCGCTCACGACACAGCGGCTCCATCACGCCTATTTGTTCACCGGCACGCGCGGCGTTGGCAAGACCACGGTGTCGCGCATTCTGGCCAAGTCGCTCAATTGCCAGGGGGTAGACGGACAGGGCGGTATCACCGCCACGCCGTGTGGCGTGTGCCAGGCTTGTAGCGACATTGACGCGGGCCGCTTTGTCGACTACACCGAGCTTGACGCCGCCTCCAACCGCGGCGTCGACGAGGTACAGGCACTCCTGGAGCAAGCGGTCTACAAACCGGTGCAGGGGCGCTTCAAGGTCTTCATGATCGACGAGGTCCACATGCTCACAGGCCATGCCTTCAACGCCATGCTGAAGACGCTGGAGGAACCGCCCGAATATTTGAAGTTTGTGCTGGCCACCACCGATCCGCAAAAGGTGCCGGTGACGGTACTGTCGCGCTGTCTGCAGTTCAACCTTCGCCCGATCGCGCCCGAGACCATCCGGGAGCACCTGCAAACCGTCTTGCAGGCCGAAAACGTGGCGGCCGATGTACCCTCGCTGCGGCTGCTGGCGCGCGCAGCGCACGGCTCCATGCGCGACGCATTGAGTCTGGCGGATCAGGCGATTTCGTTTGGGGCCGGCCAGATTGAAGAAACGACGGTGCGTCAGATGCTGGGCAGTGTCGATCGCTCCTATGTGTTTCGTCTGTTGGAGGCCTTGGCTCGGGGCGACGGCAAAACCGTGGTCGAGACGTCAGAGGCCTTGCGTCTGAATGGCCTGAGCGCTGCTTCCACGCTGGAAGAAATGAGCATGGTGCTGCAGCGCATGGCTGTCTTGCAGCTTGTGCCCAGCGCCTTTGATGCCGATGAATCTGACCCGCACGCGTTGGATGTGGCGCGTTTGGCGGCCCTGATGCCGGCCGACGAGACCCAGTTGCTCTACAGCATGTGCCTGCACGGGCGCGCTGAGTTGGGCCTGGCCCCGGACGAGTACGCCGCGCTGACCATGGTGTTGCTGCGACTGCTGGCTTTCAAGCCCGGCGTTGGCAATGCGCCTTTGGCGGAAAAAAAAACTCTGATTGATGCGGGGCAGGGGCTCGCTGCAGCCGCAATGCTTTCAGCTCCAGCGCCAGCGCCAGCGCCGGCACTAGCCCGGCCGGTTCCACCGAATCCCCCTGCTTTTGAAGAAAATGAGGCTCTAGCCCCCGTCGAATATCCGCGATCAGCTATAAAAATAGTAGCTATTTCAGATATAAGGACCGGCTCGACATCAGAGTCTGGCTCAGAGCTTGACCTTGTCGCAGAGCAAGTACCACAGCCGCAGACCTTGCAGTCGCCCCCGGCCGGCCAGCATCTGCATGTGGTGCAGCTCCCGGCAACCCCGAAAAATCGTCTTGAATTTGTAGAAAACGAGCCTCCAGCCCCCGTGGAATATGCGCAAGATGCTATAAAAATAGTAGCTATTCCGGTGCGCGTGCAGGCCGATTCCCGCGCGGAGGCCGCGGCCGGTCAGGCTGCGGCGCCCCTGCTGGTGCCAACCGAAGACGGTGCGTTCTGGCACGCCACGGTGCGCCAACTCATCGCCCAGGACGTGATCACCGCCATGGTGCGGGAACTGGCTTTGCAGTCTCAGCTGATCGCACGCGATACCGACCAGTGGCTGTTGCGGGTCGAACGCGAGTCGCTGAACCAGCCGGGAAGTCGTGAGCGCTTGGCGAGCGCATTGCAGTCTGCGGGTCATGCCGTGCGTTTGGCGGTCGAAATTGGGCGTGTGACCGACAGCCCGGCCCGGCGCAACGCCGCGCTGGTGGCCGAGCGGCAACTGGCGGCAGAAAAAATCATTTTCGATGATCCGTTCGTGCAGAGCCTGATGCGCGATTTTGGCGCGAAAATCGTGCCTGGCAGCATTAGCCCGGGCTGACGATCCAGGTGGCTGCACCGTTTGGCACAGTTCAATCCAAAGCCCTATCGATCTTCCTTTTCTCTTCAATATCTCAACCAAGGACTCCCCATGTTCAACAAAGGACAACTCGCCGGCCTCATGAAGCAGGCCCAGGCGATGCAGGACAACATGAAGAAAGCCCAGGACGAACTTGGCAACGTCGAAGTCACCGGAGAATCTGGCGCCGGTCTGGTCAAGGTCCTGATGACCTGCAAGCATGACGTGCGCCGTGTCACCATCGACCCCAGCTTGCTGGCCGAGGACAAAGACATGCTCGAAGACCTGGTTGCGGCGGCATTTAACGCGGCTGTGCGCAAGGCCGAAGAAACGTCAAGCGAGAAGATGGGCAAGATCACAGCCGGGATGCCGGGCCTGCCCGGCGGCATGAAGTTCCCTTTCTGATTCATTGTGGGAAAGACCGCAGTGACGCGAAGCGCACAAGCTCTGTCCCCAACAGTTCAAAGTGGCTGATCTCAATTCACTTGACGTGCTGATCCAGGCGCTTCGCCGCCTGCCGGGCGTGGGCGTCAAGTCGGCCTCGCGCATGGCGTTTCACCTGCTGCAGCACGACCGGCCAGGTGCGCTGGCGTTGTCCCGTGCGCTGCAGGTTGCCGCTGACGAGACGCGCCATTGCGAACGCTGCCACACCTTCACGCAGGCCGATATTTGCGGCACCTGCCTGGACCCGCGGCGCGATGCCTCCAAATTGTGCGTGGTGGAAACGCCGGCCGACCAGTCGGCGCTGGAGCGCACCGGCGCCTACCAAGGCCTGTACTTTGTGCTGATGGGCAAACTCAGCCCGTTGGACGGCATCGGCCCCAAAGACATTGGCCTGAAGGTTTTGTTTGACCGGGCTTGCGACGGCATCGTGCAAGAAGTAATTCTTGCCACCAACTTCACCGCTGAAGGCGAGGCCACCGCGCATGTGATCAGCGAGGGCCTGAAAAGCCGGGGGCTGCGCCTGACCCGCCTGGCGCGTGGCGTGCCGGTGGGCAGCGAATTGGAGTATGTGGACCTGGGCACCATTGCCCACGCCCTGCTGGACCGGCGTTAAACCCAAGTAATCCATGAGGGTTAAAGCTAGGTGCCAACTCCTGCGGGATGTTCCCGATGCGCAAATCGACGGGGCTCGCTATGCTCAAACCCCGAAGCAAAGATAAGAGCCCAAGAGAATTGACCATGAACAAGATCCGTTGTCGCCGTCGAACCCTGGCCGCTGTCGCGGCGTGGGCGGCAGCGTCGGTGGCTGCGCCCGCGCTGTGGGCGCAGCCCCGCCCAGAAAAAACGAAAATCGCCATTGCCGTGAGCGGCAAGGCCACGTTCCACAACCTGCCCTTGACCATTGCCGAGCAGCTCGGCTATTTCAAGGCGGAAGGCCTGGAAGTCGATATCAGCGACTTTGCCGGAGGTTCGCAGCCATTGGCAGCGGTTGAAAGTGGCTCGGTCGACGTTGTTTCGGGTGCCTATGAGAACACCATCGCCCTGCAGACCCAGGGTCAGAACTTCCAGGCTTTTGTATTACAGAGCCGCGCGCCGGCCATCGCCATCGGTATCTCGGTCAAGTCCATGCCTCATTACAGAACCATAGCCGATCTCAAGAGCAAAAAAATTGGCGTCTCGGCGCTTGACTCGTCAACCCATCGAGTGGCGCAGCTGATCCTGTCACGTGCGGGGCTGAAATCGGACGATGTCAACTACGTTGGTGTGGGCACGGCGGCAGGCGCCTTGAGCGCTTTTCGCAACGGGCAGATTGATGCCTTGAGTACCGTGGATCCGGTGATGACCCTGTTGGAGCAAAGAGGCGAGATCCGCATCATTGCCGATACCCGCACGCTCAAAGGCTCGGCCGAGGTCTTTGGCGGTGTCATGCCCGCGGGTTGTTTGTACGCGCCGCTGGATTTTGTGAAAAACAACCCCCGTACAGTCCAAGCGCTGACCAATGCCATCGTGCACAGCCTGAAGTGGCTGCAAACAGCCGGGCCGAGCGACATCATCAAGGTCGTTCCAGAAGCTTATTTTTTGCGGGACCGGGCGGTGTACTTGGCCGCTTTCAACAAGGTGCGACAGGCCATTTCACCCGATGGTGTGATCCCCGAAGAGGGGCCGCAGACGGCGGCCCGTGCGCATGCCCGATTGGACCCAACGTTCAAGGCGGGCAACATCGACCTGGCAAAAACCTACACCAATGTGTTTGCCGTCAAGGCCAAGCAACGCTTCAACGCCTGAACCCCGGCCATTCATCCGACCGGCGTGCGCTCAGATGATCGGCGTTTAGCCCAGTTTGTCCATTTGCCCGAACGGGACGGACTCTGCAGGCTTAAGGTTGTTTCGCAAGCCGGGTGGGCTTGCCCACCTTGCGGCGCGCCTGTCTGCTGGTTGATTGATGATTTTTGCTAGCGGTCTTGCGTTGAACCAGCGTCTTGGCCCGCACCGGCAAAAACATCACCACCTTCTGACCGGCCTTGAAAACCGCCGCCGCACTGACATTGTTCCACTCGGCGACGCTGGCGGCGCTGACACGGTAGCGGCTGGCCATTTTGGCGACAGAATCTCTTTTCCCGGCTTTAATTAACGTGCGGTTCAAGATGACATCGGGTGCCAGGGACAACTGGCCGTTGTCGGCCACATGCACGGCGACATCGGCGTCCAGTTGGGTTGGCCGCGGCACCAGCAGGCTCGAGCCCGACTGAATCACCACATGGGGTGGAATCTTGTTGACAATGCGCAACTCGGCCTCGGTCATGCCCACCCGTTTGGCCGCCTCGGCCGGGTTCATGGTGCTGGGCGCGCGCCAGACCGTCCAGCTCGCCAGGCGGCCACCGTTGAAGTCTTTCAGGTTGCTCTGGAAGATGACGGCGTTGTCCCAGGGCAGCAATATTTGCGGTGTGCCGGCTGCCAGAATGACGGGGCGGCTGCCGCCCGAGGGGTTCAGTGCCTTGAAATCCTCGACCGACACTTCGGCCAGCTTGGCCACCAGCGCGACGTCGATATCGTGCTTGATGTCCACGGTTTGGAAGTACGGGTGGTTGCCAATCAGGGGCAGACGCGTGTTGAACGCCTGCGGGTTGCTCACGATGTTCTTGACGGCCTGCAGCTTGGGCACGTAAAGCCGGGTTTCTGCGGGCATGGTGAGATCGGTGTAGGCCAGGCCGAGCCCGGCCCGCTTGTTCTTGGCAATGGCGCGCCCGACGCTGCCTTCGCCCCAGTTGTAGGCGGCCAGCGCCAGGTCCCAATCGCCAAACATGCCATAGAGCTTTTGCAGGTAGTCCAGCGCCGCCCGAGTGGACGCCAGCACGTCGCGCCGGTCATCGCGAAAGGCGTTCTGCTTCAAATCGAAGTGCTTGCCGGTCGCGGGCATGAATTGCCACATGCCAGCGGCCTTGGCGCTGGAGACCGCCTGCGGGTTGAAGGCACTTTCAATAAATGGCAGCAGTGCCAGCTCGGAGGGCATGTTGCGGCGCTCCAGCTCCTCCACAATGTGGAATAGGTATTTGTTGGAGCGCTCCGTCATGCGCAAGATGTAGTCGGGCCGGCTGCTGTACCACTGCTCGCGGTCATGCACCAGGTCGCTCTCCAGGTTGGGCATGCCGTAGCCGCGCCGGATTCGCTCCCAGATATCGGCCGGCGCTGCCAGTTCGGTGACGGCACGGGAGGCTGCTTGCGCGGCCGTGATGGGCTGCAGTTGACCACTGGGAATCAGCGGGCTGTAGGCCGTATCGGTGGCCCGGTGACCGGACGTGGCGTTGCGCGCCGCTGGCCCCTGGATGGCATCCGGGCCGGTGGTGACGCTGGCGCAGCCGGTCAGCCACAGCAGGCCGCTCAGGCAGGCAAGTTTAAAAAATTTCATCAATACTGGTTCTTCCATTGTCGAAGGGCAGCAAAGATGCTCACCTCATCGCGGGCTGATGCGTCGACTGCCTGGACTGCTTGGACGACAGTGGTTTGGCGCGTACGCAAAAAAGGGTTGATCTGCTGCTCCAGCGAGATGCTTGAAGGCAGGGTGGGTTGCTGCTGCAAACGCAGCGAGGTCGCGC
Organism: Burkholderiales bacterium; assembly: GCA_038215405.1. Lineage (GTDB taxonomy): Bacteria > Pseudomonadota > Gammaproteobacteria > Burkholderiales > Burkholderiaceae_C > Rhodoferax. The sequence goes on along the minus strand of JBBQQX010000001.1, from coordinate 88,141 downwards.
TCGCCAGGTAGTCTGCCAGCGCCTGATTGTGGGGCTCCACGGCGCAGGCAAATTTCAGGTTGCTCAAGGTGTACTCATGGGCACAGCATACGCGCGTTGTGCCGGGCAGGGCGGCCAGGGCGTCCAGCGAGGCCAGCATTTGGGCTGGACTGCCTTCAAACAGGCGACCACATCCGGCGCTGAAGAGCGTGTCGCCACAAAACAGCAGCGGTGCGTTGTCCACATGCTCACAGAAATAAGCGATGTGGCCCGCGGTATGGCCGGGCACGTCCATCACCTGGAAGGTCAAACCCAGCGCCTCGACTTTGTCACCGCCAGCGAGCCGGGTCAGTGGCTCTGGCATGGATTCGCGGGCCGGTCCGAAAACCTGGGCGCCGGTGGCCGCGCGCAAGGCCGCCACGCCGCCGGTGTGGTCGCCGTGGTGGTGCGTGACTAGAATGGCCTCCAACTGCAGACCCAGTTGTTGCAGGGCCTCCAGCACAGGTTGTGCATCACCGGGGTCAACCACCAGCGCACGGCGTTCGTCATGCACCATCCAGATGTAGTTGTCAGTAAAAGCGGGTAGTGGAATTAGCTGCATGAGTGATCATTTTATAGGTTTGCATGAATGGCTTGAGTCGCCTACGGGGAGGTATCTGCTGGCCTGGGAGCGTGCCCAACTGGATATGGCGGTGGCCGATATCTTTGGATTTCACGCGCTGCAGCTGGGTTTGCCCGAGCTCAACGCGCTGGCCGCCAATCGCATGCCACACCGCTGGCTGGCCAGCCAAACCCTTACACCGGGTGCGGCTTTCGTGACTGACTTTTCAGCGTTGCCGTTCCCGGCCAACAGCCTGGACCTGGTGGTGTTGCCGCATTCGCTGGAACTGGCGCGCGACCCGCACACCACCTTGCGTGAAGTTGAGCGCGTGCTCGTGCCCGAGGGGCGGGTGGTCATTTGTGGCCTGAACCCGACTTCGCTTTGGGGCTTGCGCCAGCGACATGCGCGCGCTCGCGCTCGGGAGGGCGGGCAGAATTTATTTTTGCCGGAGGCGGGAGAATTTATCGGCTATTGGCGTTTGCGCGACTGGTTGTGCCTGCTGGGCTTTGAAGTCGAAGTCGGGCATTTTGGCTGTTACCGGCACGCGTTCTCCAGTGAAAAGTGGTCGCAACGGTTTGAGTGGATGGAGCGCGCGGGTGCGCGCTGGTGGCCGATCCTGGGCGGCGCGTATTTCTTGGTTGCGGTCAAGCGGGTGCGCGGCATGACGCTGCTCAGTCCGGCCTGGAAGGCCAGTCGTGCGTTGGCAAATGCACCTGTTTCTGTAGCAAACAGTTCAACATTGACGAGGGCTAGTGCCCTAAATGATAAGAAAGTCAAACGCGTATGAGGAAACTGCTTTGAATGCCGTAGAAATCTACACCGATGGCGCCTGCAAGGGCAATCCGGGGCCGGGAGGCTGGGGTGCGCTGCTCAGGTCGACGGATTCGCAAAAGGAGTTGTTTGGGGGCGAACTGGGCACCACCAACAACCGCATGGAGATGACAGCGGTAATTGAAGCGCTGGCGGCCTTGAAGCGTCCGTGTCAGGTGACGTTGCACGTTGACAGCCAATATGTGCTCAAGGGGATGACCGAGTGGCTGGCGGGCTGGAAGGCGCGCGGCTGGAAGACCGCCGCCAAGCAGCCGGTGAAAAATGTCGACCTGTGGCAGCGGCTCGACGCGCTGGTCAACACCGCGGGTCACAAAATTGACTGGCGCTGGGTCAGGGGCCACAACGGCGACCCCGGCAATGAGCACGCCGACCTGCTGGCCAACCGCGGCGTGGAGCAGGCGCTGCGCCAGCGCTGATCCGTCGTTGGATTTCTACAAATAATGGCTCTGCGCTCATGACAAAAAAGTTGATTTATCCCCTCATTGCCGTCGTCGGTATCGTGGCTGCGTCGGGCGCTGCCTGGTGGTACCAGGCGCAACCTAAAAAAGCCCTGCAAGTCGCGGACGCACCAAGCGCGAGCGGTGCCTCCGGCAAGGCCGCGTCTGCCAGCGCCAGCCCCCGCGTGTCGGGAGTCGAGGTCGCCCGGGTTGAGCGCGTCTCGCTGCAGGACGACGCCCAGTCGGTCGGGACTTTGCGCTCGCGCCAGAGCGTGATGCTGCGCCCGGAAGTGGCGGGGCGCATCAAGGCGCTGGGTTTCCGAGATGGCGCGCGGGTGCGCAAAGGGCAGTTGCTGGTGCAACTGGACGACACGCTGCAGCGGGCGGAGGTACGCCAGGCGCAGGCGCAGGTGTCCATTGCGCAGGCGACACTCAAGCGCAACCAGGAACTGGTGGCTGAAAACTTCGTGGCACAGCGGGTGCTCGATGAAAGTGCGGCCAATGTGCAGGTGGTCCAGGCGCAGTTGACCCTGGCCGTCGCGCGCCTGTCGCGCATGGCCATCGTGGCCCCGTTCGATGGCACCGTGGGTATTCGCAACGTGAGTCTGGGGGACTACGTGAAGGATGGCGCGGACCTGGTCAACCTGGAGGACATCAGCAGCCTGTACGTCGACTTCCGCTTGCCGGAGCGCTACCAGGGCAAGCTCAGGGCGCAACAGGGCGTTGCGCTCACGCTGGACGCCTTGCCAGGGCGCACTTTTGAAGCCCGGGTCGAGGCGATTGATCCGCTGCTGGACGCCAATGGCCGCTCGGTCGGTGTGCGCGCGGTGTTGCCCAATACGCTGAGTGACAAACGCCCCGGTATGTTTGCCCGTGTGACCGTGCTGTTTTCTGTCAATGCCAATGCCTTGGTAGTGCCGGAAGAAGCCGTCGTACCACAGGGCGAGCGCCAGTTTGTGATCAAGGTGGTGGCGCCGTCGGCACTGCCGGAGTTGACTGCCAAACTGCCACCTGATACCCAGTGGGTCTCGCAGCGGCAAGAGGTGACGCTGGGCGTGCGCCGGGCCGGCCAGGTCGAAATCACCAACGGGCTGGCTCAAGGGCAGAGCGTGGTCGTGGCCGGGCAGCAGCGCTTGCAGCGGGACGGCACCCCTGTGCGCATCGTGACGCTGGATCGGCCCGCGCAGGCGGCGTCTGCCCCGGCGCCAGCGGCCAGCCTTTGACCGGAACAGGAGCACACCATGCAACTGGCTGAAACCTCCATCCGTCGCCCGGTCCTGGCCTGCGTGCTGTCGCTGCTGATCGTCTTGATCGGTGCCGTGTCGTTCAACCGCCTCAGCCTGCGTGAATACCCCAAGATTGATGAGCCGGTGGTGTCGGTCAGCACCGCATTTGGCGGTGCCTCCAGCGAGGTGATGGAAACCCAGGTCACCAAGGTGCTGGAGGATTCGCTCTCGGGCATTGAAGGCGTGGAGGTGATCACCTCGACCAGCCGCCAGGAGCGCAGCCAGATCTCGGTGCGTTTTGCGCTCAGCCGCGATGCCGACTCTGCCGCGGCCGATGTGCGCGACAAGGTCTCACGGGTGCGCCAGCGCCTGCCCCAGGGCATTGACGAGCCAGTCATTGCCAAGGTGGAGGCTGAGTCCTTCCCGGTGATCTTTCTGGCGCTCAGTTCAGACACGCACAACGCACTGCAACTCTCCGAGATGGCCAACACCCTGGTCAAGCCGGTGCTGCAAACGGCGCCGGGCGCGGCTGAGGTCAACGTCTACGGTGAGCGCAAATTTTCCATGCGGATCTGGGTCGACCCCGACAAGCTGGCCGCCTACAAGCTCACCGTTCAAGACCTGGAAGACGCCTTGCGCCGCGCCAACCTGGAGGTGCCCGCTGGGCGCATCGAGAGCGCGCAGCGCGAGTTCAACGTGACCGCGGCCACCGACCTGCAGCGGGCCCCCGAATTTGCCCAGGTGGTGATTCGCAGCGTGAATGGCTTGGCGGTTCGCATTGGCGATGTGGCCCGGGTGCAGGAGGCGCCGGTCGATGAACGCTCCTTTGTGCGCCTGAATGGCCGCGACGCGGTCGGCGTGGGCGTGGTGAAGCAGAGCACGGCCAACCCGCTGGAGTTGTCGGCTGGGGTGATCAAGCTGTTGGACAAGCTGCGCCGTGACCTGCCCCCGGGTGTGCAAATCGAGGTGGCCAATGACAACTCGGTCTTCATTGACCAGTCGATCAAAGCCGTGTTCCGGACTATTTTGGAAGCCTCGGTGCTGGTGGCGCTGGTGATCTTTGTGTTTTTGCGCACCTTGCGCGCCTCGCTGATTCCGTTGGTGACCATTCCGGTGTCGCTGATTGGCAGTTTTGCCATGATGGCGCTCGCCGGCTTTAGCATCAATACGCTCACCCTGCTGGCGCTGGTGCTGGCCATCGGACTGGTGGTGGACGACGCCATTGTGATGCTGGAGAACATTTACCGTCACATTGAGGAAGGGTTGCCGCCGTTTCAGGCTGCCATCAAAGGCGCGCGGGAGGTTGGTTTTGCCATTGTCGCCATGACCATGACGCTGGTGGCGGTCTACGCGCCACTGGGGTTTTCCCCGGGGCGCACTGGGCGCTTGTTCACCGAATTTGCGCTGGCGCTGGCCGGGGCCGTGGTGATCTCTGGCATCGTGGCGCTGACCTTATCGCCGATGCTGTCGTCGCTCTTACTCAGGCACAACCCCCATCCGACCTGGTTCGACTCTCACATGGAAAACCTGCTGCAGTGGGCGACCCGAACTTACGGCAAATGGCTGGCCTGGTCGTTGCAGCGGCGTTACCTGGTACTGATGGTGATGCTGGCGAGCGCCCTGGTGACGTGGTGGGCATTGGGTGACCTCAAACGCGAACTCTCGCCGCTGGAAGACCGGGGTGTGGTGCTGGCGCGCATCAACGCGCCCGACGGTGCCACCCTGGCCTACACCGACCGTTATGCCCGCAGCATTGAGCGCATCGCTGAAGACTACCCCGAGTTTGACCGGGTTTTCTCGACCATTGGCAACCCCACCGTGTCGCAGGGCAACATCTTCTTCAGGGCGGTGCCCTGGGAACAGCGCCATCGCACCACCTTGGAGATGGCGCGTAGCATGACGCCCCGGGTCTCCAGCCTGTCGGGGGTGAACGCGACGCCGATCACGCCGCCGTCGCTGGGGCAGGGCTTCAGCAGCCGCCCGATTGAGTTTGTCATCATCACCTCGGAGAGTTACCAAAACCTGGCGCAAACCGTGCGCGCCTTTCAGGATGAACTGGCCAAGAACCCGGGCTTTGTGCAGGTCGATACCGATTTGCGGCTCAACAAGCCCGAGATCAAGCTCGAAGTGGACCGTGAGCGCGCGGCCGACATGGGGGTCGGTGTGGACCTGATTGCCCGCGCCATCGAGACGCTGTTGGGTGGGCGCAATGTAACGCGCTACAAGCGCGGTGGCGAGCAGTACGACGTGATTGTGCAGACTGCGCCGACCGGGCGCGCAACGCCCGACGATATTGAAAAAATATTTGTGCGCGGCAAAGGCGCAGAGTTAGTGCCGTTGTCAGCTTTGGTCAAAATTCGTGAGGTGGTGGTGCCGCGTGAGCTGATTCACTTTGGCCAGCGTCGCTCGGCCACCATCACCTCCAACCTGTCTGCCAACTACTCGGTGGGCGAAGCGCTTGACTTCATGGATGCCACCGCCAGGAAAGTGCTCAAACCCGGCTACACCACTGACTTGAACGGCATCAGCCGCGAATTCAAGAAGTCGTCGGACTCGCTGGCCTTGGTATTTGCGCTGGCGCTCTTGTTCATTTTTTTGGTGCTGGCGGCCCAGTTCGAGAGCTTTGTCGATCCTTTTGTGATCTTGTTTAGCGTGCCGCTTTCCATGGCCGGCGCCCTGCTGGCGCTCAAATGGTCAGGCGGCACGCTCAATGTGTTCAGCCAGATTGGTTTGATCACGCTGGTGGGCTTGATCACCAAGCACGGTATTTTGATCGTGGAGTTTGCCAACCAGTTGCGCGAGCAAGGCATGGACACACTGGCCGCGATCCAGCAATCAGCCGGGCAGCGCCTGCGCCCGATCATGATGACCACCGGCGCCATGGTGCTCGGGGCCGTGCCGCTGGCCATTGCCACCGGTGCAGGTGCCGAGAGTCGTCATCAGATTGGCTGGGTGATTGTGGGTGGCATGAGCCTGGGGACGCTGCTCACTGTGTTTGTGGTGCCGACCATGTACACGCTGCTGGCGCGCAAACAGGCGCCGGGGCCACGCAAGGACGCCGCGCTGGTGACGCCAGCGCATGCTGCGCCGGTTGCGGGCTTGCCCGTCAGGCCAGAGCCAGACGTGATCTGAAGCTGATCAGATCACGCCTTCAAACAACATCACACTGACTTCATCGCCAATGGTCACATCACCCTGGCTGTGAGACAGCACGATCAGTCCATTGGCGCGCACCATGGAGCTGAGTACGCCCGAGCCCTGGTTGCCGGTAATCTTGACCCGCAGCGTGCCATCCGCATCGGTGCTGACCACGCCGCGCTGGTACTCGGTGCGGCCGGGCTTCTTGCGAATGACCTCGCTGCTGCGCGCCTTGAGCAGCGGTGGCTCCGAGGCTGTGCGGCCCATCATGCGCAGCAGGGCCGGGCGCACAAAGGCCAGAAAAGTCACCATCACCGCCACCGGGTTGCCCGGCAGACCAAACAAAATGGCAGCTTCAGATGCTTCCGAAGCCGGCGCGTCAGTACATTTTTTATAGCTGCTCGCGCTTGTTGCATAAGGGCTAGAGGCTGATTTGTCTCTAAGAATTCGGCCGACCGCCATGGGCCGGCCCGGGCGCATGGCGATCTTCCAGAAGGCGACGTCGCCGAGTTTCTTCATCATGGCTTTGGTGTAGTCGGCCTCGCCCACGCTCACGCCGCCGCTGGTGATGATGGCGTCACTCACCGAGGCGGCGTGGACGAAGGCGGCTTCCAAGAGCGCCGGTTCATCGCGCACCACGCCCAGGTCAATGACCTCGCAGCCCAGGCGCGTCAACAGGCCAAACACGGTGTAGCGGTTGCTGTCATAGACGGCGCCCTCGCGCGGCGCTTCACCCAGGCTCAAAATCTCGTCGCCGGTTGAAAAATAGGCCACGCGCAGGCGGCGCCAAACCTGCAGCCTTTCAATGCCCAAACTGGCCATCAGCCCAAGCGCAGCGGGCGTTAGCAGCTCTCCTTTTTGCAGTGCCGGCTGACCTTGCAGCAGGTCTTCACCCATTTGTCGGCGGTTGTCGCCAGGCTGCACGGCGGCGGGCGTCAGGGTGATGAACGCGGTGTCTGCACCCTGTTTGACCAACTCCTGCGGCACCACGGTGTCGAGCCCCGCTGGCATCACGGCGCCGGTCATGATCTTGACGCACTCACCGCGGCGCACCTGAGCGGCCCAGGCCTTGCCGGCCAGTGCCGTTCCCACCACTTGCAGGGTCAAAGGGCTTGCCGCGGTCAGCTGTGACCCGGCAAAGGCATAGCCGTCCATGGCCGAGTTGTCGTGCGGCGGCACGCTAATGGGCGAGATCACATCCGCCGCCAGCACGCGCCCCAGTGCCTGGAAAATACCCACTTCTTCCTGCTGTGTCACTGGCGCCACCAGGCGCGCCAAAAAGGCGCTGACGGTGTCCGCGCTCAAGGCTTGCGGGTCGTAGCCCGCCAACTCAGTCGCGATGCTGTCAATCGATCTCATGCGGGGCTGTTTTCCAGTTGCTGCAAGTCCGCCAGCGTGTTGGCATTGAAGAACGCGCGCGGGTCGTCATGGGGCAGATCAAATGGCACCAGCGCTGTCTTGTGCAGGGCAGTCCAGGCATCAATCTTGCGGCCGCCGGCCTGGGTGAACCTGACCAAACTTTCCAACAGCTCAACGCGCAGCAGGCAAAACACCGGCTGGGGGCGCAGGCGCACTTGGCCGTCTTTGCCAGGCTCGGGGGCGGCCACCATGGCAATGTCGGCGTTTTCGGCCTCCAGCGCAGCGGCCAGGCGCGGCACCAAGTCAACGGGCAGCCGTGGCGTGTCGCAGGGCACGGTCACCAGAAAAGGCGTTTCACAGTGCTCTAGCCCTGTCAGAAACCCGGCCAGTGGTCCGGCATAGTCGGCCAGACCATCGGGCCAGACCGACGTGCCAAAGGACTCATAAGCTGCCAGATTGCGGTTGGCGTTGATCATGATCTGGCCGACCCCGCCGCCCACCTGCAGGCGCATCAAAGTGTGCAGCGCCAGCGGCATGCCGTTGAAGCTTTGCAGTCCCTTGTCCACGCCGCCCATGCGGGAGCCCCGTCCTCCAGCCAGAATCAGGCCGCTAATGTCTTGTGCAGGAATCAAATCAACCTCCGATGTAGCTCATTTCAACGCGGCGACCACCAGCACTGGTATCAGGTGCCAGGGCGCTGCGCAACTCGGAATAGCGGTCGCTTCGGCCCTGCCAGATGTGACCAATGGCGGACGCCAGGTCGGCGTCGGATGCGTCCATTCGGATAAGCGAGCGCAGATCGTAGCCTTGTGACGCAAACAGGCACAGGAACAGCTTGCCTTCAGTGGACAGGCGGGCGCGGTTGCAACTGCCACAAAAGGCCTGCGTCACGCTGCTGATGACGCCGATTTCACCCAGTGCCTTGTCGTGCTGGCCGCAGGCGTCTGCGTAGCCCCAACGGGCGGCAGTCTCGCCCGGGTGGCTGGGCTCAAGCTGCACCAGGGGCAGCTCGGCATGGATTAGTTTGACCACCTCGCTGGAAGGCAGCACCTCGTTCATGCGCCAGCCGTTGGTGGCGCCCACGTCCATGTATTCGATAAAGCGCAGCACGATGCCCGAGCCCCTGAAGCGGCGTGCCATCGGGAGAATTTCATGCTCGTTGGTGCCGCGCTTGACCACCATGTTGATCTTGATCGGGCCCAGGCCCGCCTCCTGCGCCGCATCAATTCCGGCCAGCACGTCGGCCACCGGAAAGTCGACGTCGTTCATGCTGCGAAACACCGTGTCATCAAGCCCATCGAGGCTGACGGTGACGCGTTGCAGACCGGCGGCCTTGAGGTCGCGTGCTTTGCGGGCCAGCAGTGATCCGTTGGTGGTGAGTGTGATGTCGAGCGCTTGGCCTTGCGGTGTGCGCAGCGCCGCCAGTTGCTCGACCAGCCGTTCAATATTTTTGCGCAGCAGCGGCTCCCCCCCGGTGAGACGAATTTTTTGCACGCCATGCGCCACAAAGACTTTCGCAACCCGGGTAATTTCCTCAAACGACAGCAGCGCCTGGTGCGGCAGGTAGGCATAGTCCTTGTCAAAAATTGCCTTGGGCATGCAGTAATTGCAACGAAAATTGCAGCGGTCGGTGACGCTGATGCGCAGGTCGCGCAAGGGGCGCCCGAGCGTGTCCGTCAGTTGGCCGGTGCCGGTGATGCGCGATTCTGACAAATGGGCAGCCACTGGCATTGGCAATGCGCTCGATCGCAAATCAATGAGCGGCACAATGCGGGGCAGGTCATGGTCGTTCATGGGGATATCGGTACATAGTGAGCATTGATTCTGGCACGATTTCTCGGCCGCGACGTGGTCGATAATTATGACCCTAAGCAAGCTAAACCCCAGAGGCTTTCATTGATGACACTCACCGAACTGCTCGCTTCCAAGGCGGCGCTGCCCAGCATTCCGAAGGTCATTGCCTTGCTGCTCAACGAGTTGGATCGCGAAGAGCCCGAGCTCGTCAAAATCAGCCAGCTTATCAATACCGACCCGGTGCTGGCCACGCGCTTGCTGCAACTGGCCAATTCGGCACAGTTTCAGTTGTCAACCCAGATCAGCAGCGTGTCTGAAGCGTTGGCCCTCATGGGGCTCAATCAGGTCAAGACGCTCGCCACGGCAGCCGCAATTGCTGGCGCGTTCAGCGCGATCCCGGGTATGGATATGCGCCAGTTCTGGCGCTACAGCCTCAATACCGCGAAACTGGCACGCGCACTGGGCGGCATGGTGCAGCAAAACCAGCCCGCTGCGTTTACCGCCGGCCTGATTCACGCCACCGGAGAATTGGTGCTGCACCTGGGACTGCCCGATGCCATGGCGCTGCTGGACCAGCAAGTGCCGCCCCTCGGTTTGAAGCGCGCTGGCGCCGAACGCAAATTGCTGGGCTTTTGCTATGCCGACGTGGGCGCTGGCTTTGCCCGCAGCTGGCAGTTCCCCCAGTCGATCGTGGACGCCCTGGAGCACCAATACGCCCCTTTTGAAAACGATGTTTACGAACCGCTGGCAGGGGTTTTGCACCTGGCCGCGTGGCGCGCGCGCGCTTGGGAAGCCAACTACGATGAGCAGGACTTGATTGACAACTTTCCTGATATTGTCGCGCTGGCGCTGGGCATTGACATCGACATGGCACTGCAGCAGGACCCGATTGACTGGACGACCAAAGCCGAGGTGGCGGTCCTGGCCGCGACCTGAATAGCGCATCCAAGCTTCGACCGGCGCCTCACTACAGTGGCGTCATCTGGGTCGGTGCAAAATTGGACAGTTCGGCGCTTGTGAGCGGTGCCAATGGCTCAAGCGCTGCGGCCTTGGGTACGCGTCGGGTGTGACGTCGGTCCAGCACGGAAACCGGGGCCAGCTCCACCTGCGGCATGGCGCTTTGACGCCACGTTTTTGGATCGGGCATCAAGGGAAACGGACAGCCGCAGTCGGGTGACAAGCGCCACGAAAAGATGTACTTGGAATGGTCAATCGACGGGTCAAAGCGGTCCAAGCCCAGGTGCAACTGCTGTTGCAGTGCGGTTGCATAACGCAAGAGTTGCTCGTTCCACTTCATGATCACCAATTGAACATGCAGTTCTTCCTCGCCGGACGCGCGCGCGACGACGATGACCTCGCAGGCGAGCAAGCCGAAGGGCACACCGTGCAGCCGCAGCGTGTCTTTCAGTACGACCCGGATCAGTTCGCGTCGAACGTCGCTGTGCTGGGTACTCCTGTCGGGTAGGAGCGAGACTTGCGCAGCGGGTTCGCGCTCGTCTTTCGGCCGCCTGCTTTTCAAAAACTTGAACATATCCTGCCTCACCATTAGCGACCAATTTGAGGCAAAGCTTAGCCTACTTTGCACAAAGGTGCGTCCAAAGGCGCGCGGGGTGTTTTTTAGTGGTTTATCACCAAGGCCGGTCCGATGTCCTGCAGGGGCCCCAGGGGGTTGGTCTGGACATCAATGTCGTTGACGCGAGGTTGCCCACCCCAGGCGCGGTAGACCACCACGTCATTGATCAGCAATATCAAGGCGTTAAAGCGCCAGCCGGTGGTCTCTGAACGGCGTGAAAAATTGGTGAAGTCGGCCCAGAAATTCCCGGTGCGCTCTTTTTTGATGCGCGCGGCCGTGATTTCCCAGCCGCGACAAGCGTCGCGTGCCTCCAGGCACGCCAGCACTCCGGGATCGAGATCCTCGCGTTTGAGCAGTGAGCTTGGGACAAAGCGCCGCACGATGTCGGCGTGCGTCAGGATGCTCGAATTGGGCTGTTGTTCAGGCGTGATGCCGAGTCGGGTCAGGGCAGCGACATCACTGTGCATCGGCACCAGGCCCTCAATGGCCTGACGCGCCTCATCAAAACTGGTGAACGGAGATGACTCGCTTTGCGCGCGTGGCAGCATGGACGAGCAGCCGACCAGCAGCAGCGCCAGTGACAGCAGGCACGCGCCACGCATAAGATTGCATTGATTCAAAGCCGCCCCCCTTCACAAATCGTCTTGGAACATGTTAGTGCTTGAGCGACTTTGGGAATTGACATTCGTCATGGGACAACGTCCCGCGGGCATCCTGCGCCCGGAGCTACTGGCACCAAGGGTTCACGGCGCCACTATGGGGCAACGGCTTGGTTGGCGCCCATGATCGAATAGACCTCGGTATGGTTTTGCAGCCAGTTGCGGGACAAATTGCTGGGCAACTGGTCGGGGTGGAAGTCGGGCCGCTTGTAGGCGCGCCACGGCTGGTAGGTTTGGCGGATCATGCCACGTTGGCCGAACAGAAAACTGGCTGCACTGCGCCAGGTGCGCCACTTCCATAGCGTGCCATCGCGGTGCAGGTTGTTGACGGTCTGACGCAGAAGATCGGACAAAAAGATGAAGGTGAGTCGCTTGAACCACTTGATGCGCGACGCATCGGTGCCGCCCAGCGCTCGGAACAAATCAAATGCGGTGGATTTGTGCTCCGATTCCTCGGCGCTGTGCCACAGCCAGAGCGCCTTAAGGCGTTCCTCACTGCCGTCGAACCATTGCGGGTTGCGCAGCATCCAGTCGGCAAATATGGCGGTGAAGTGTTCCGTCGCTGCCGTAATGGCCAGCCAGTGGCGCGGGTGAAAGTCGTTGAGGAATTTCAGTCGCTCCCGCGCCCGGGGTTCCCAGTCGTTGATCAGTCCATGCTTTTCGAGTTGCACATTGAAGAGGCCATGAATACGTCGATGGGTGGCTTCCTGTCCGATGAAGCCCTGGGCCTCGCGCGCGTAGTGGGCCTGTTCCTCATCGGGCAGCGTCCTGAGTCCGCTGCGCACTGAGTCGATGAAGAACTGCTCGCCCACGGGAAAACTCATGGACAAGGCATTGAACAGCGCGGTACGAAACGCGTCGCCACCAAACCAGTGACGCGCCACGGGGGATTCAAGGTCAATCAAGAGACGGCGTACAACAAGGTCAGTCATTTGTTTTCGGCTCCGAAATTTGCGATGGCAATCGCTAACTTTAAGGCAAATCAAAAAAAAACCCGCCGAAGCGGGTTTCTTGACCGGGTCTGTTGGATCAGCCGCCGTGAATCTTCATCATCACCGGCACAATCAGCAGCGCCACGATATTGATGATCTTGATCAGCGGGTTGATGGCCGGGCCAGCGGTATCTTTGTAGGGATCGCCCACGGTGTCACCAGTGACAGCCGCTTTGTGCGCTTCGGAGCCCTTGCCGCCGAAGTTGCCGTCTTCAATGTATTTCTTGGCGTTGTCCCAGGCACCACCGCCGGTGCACATGGAGATCGCCACAAACAGGCCGGTCACGATGGTGCCCATCAGCAGGCCACCCAAAGCGGCGGGCCCGAGGATCAGGCCGACCAGAATCGGCACCACCACCGGCAACAGACTCGGGATCATCATTTCCTTGATGGCAGCGGTGGTCAGCATGTCGACCGCGGTGTCGTACTCTGGTTTGGCGGTGCCTTCCATGATGCCCTTGATGTCGCGGAACTGGCGGCGCACTTCGACCACCACGGCGCCAGCGGCGCGGCCCACGGCTTCCATCGCCATCGCGCCGAACAGGTAGGGAATCATGCCGCCGATGAACAGACCGATGATGACCATCGGGTTGCTCAGGTCAAAGCTGATGACCTTGCCGTAACCATCCAACTTGTGGGTGTAGTCGGCAAACAGAACCAGCGCGGCCAGACCGGCAGAGCCGATGGCGTAGCCTTTGGTCACGGCCTTGGTGGTGTTGCCAACCGCATCGAGCGGGTCGGTGATGTCGCGCACGCTCTTGGGCATTTCAGACATTTCGGCAATACCACCGGCGTTGTCGGTGATGGGGCCGTAGGCGTCAAGCGCCACCACAATGCCGGCCATGCTGAGCATTGAGGTGGCTGCAACTGCGATGCCGTAAAGACCCGCGAGCGCGTAGGCGGTGTAGATCGCGACGCAGACAAACATCACGGGCCAGGCGGTGGAGCGCATGGAAACGCCCAGACCGGCAATGATGTTGGTGCCGTGACCGGTGGTGGAGGCTTGGGCGATGTGTTTTACCGGCGCGTATTGGGTGCCGGTGTAGTACTCGGTAATCACCACCAGAGCGGCGGTGAGAATGAGTCCGACGGCGCAGGCGCCAAACAGAGCCATTTGACTACCAGTGGCATGATTTGGAAGTGCGTTGTCCGGCATCAGCCACCGCGTCACGAAGAAGAAGGCAATCAAGGACAGCACACCGGCGACGGCCAGACCCTTGTAGAGGGCCGGCATCACGTTCTTCATGCCCGGCGAGGCCTTGACGAAGAAGCAGCCAATGATGGAAGCCACGATCGACACGGCACCCAGTGTCAGCGGGTAGACCACGGCACTGGTGCCCAAGGCAGGCAGCATCAGGGCGCCCAGCACCATGGTGGCGATCAGCGTGACGGCATAGGTCTCAAACAGGTCAGCGGCCATGCCGGCGCAGTCGCCCACGTTGTCGCCGACGTTGTCAGCAATCACGGCAGGGTTACGCGGGTCGTCTTCGGGAATGCCGGCTTCAACCTTGCCCACCAGATCGGCGCCGACGTCAGCGCCCTTGGTGAAAATGCCACCGCCCAAACGGGCAAAGATGGAGATCAACGAGGAACCAAAGGCAAAGCCGATCAGCGGGTTGAGCATTTGCGCCAGGTTTTGGTCGGGCGTCAGCGTGCCACTGCCGACCAGAAACCAGTAAAAACCCGTCACGCCCAACAGGCCCAGACCCACCACCAGCATGCCGGTGATGGCGCCACCGCGAAAGGCGACGTCCAGTGCCGGGCCAATGCCTTTGGTGGCGGCCTGCGCGGTGCGCACGTTGGCGCGCACCGAGACGTTCATGCCAATGAAGCCACAGGCGCCAGAGAGTACCGCACCGATCACAAAGCCGACGGCACTCAAGGAGTCCAGAAAGATAGCTATCAGGATGGTGAGTACCACACCGACGATGGCAATGGTCTTGTATTGCCGCGCCAGGTAGGCGGCAGCACCGGTTTGAATGGCGGCTGCAATCTCTTGCATGCGCGCATTGCCGGCGTCCTGGGAAAGAATCCAACTGCGTGCCCAAAAGCCGTATCCCACGGCGATGAGCCCGCAAATAAGCGCCAGAATGAGCGCTGGGTTGCCTGTCATATGAATCTCCTGTGTGTTGCTTCGCTGAGTAGGGGTGCAACGCAATCGGCACCCCCGCTGCGTTGCTTCCTCGCAGCGAAACATCAACCAGTGATTGATGCCGACGATTGGCCAACGCGCGGACTGTACCGTGAAAAGGCCCTGTTTCAGGGCGAGGCAAGTCGCGCGTAAGTAAAATCAGGGTTAATCCTTAGGTTTTTCTGATTTAACTCAATTTGTAAAGAAGCCACCATGTCTCTTGATAACGTTACCCCCGGCAAAGACTGTCCCGAAGCTTTCAATGTCATCATTGAAATCCCGATGAACGCCGACCCCGTCAAGTACGAGGTGGACCATGAAACCCATGCCATTTTTGTGGACCGTTTCATGAGCACGGCGATGCATTACCCGACCAACTACGGCTACGTGCCCCAAACCATCAGCGGCGATGGCGACCCGGTGGATGTGCTGGTGATCACGCCCGTGCCGTTGATCCCCGGCGTGGTGGTGACCTGCCGCGCCATTGGCATTTTGAAGATGGAAGACGAGGCCGGTATGGATGGCAAGGTGCTGGCGGTGCCAATTGACAAGATTCTGTCGCTCTACACGCGTTGGAAAAAGCCTGAAGATTTAAGCCCGGTGCGCCTGAAGACCATTGCCCATTTTTTTGAGCACTACAAAGACCTGGAAGAGAACAAGTGGGTCAAGATATTGGGCTGGGAAGGGCCGCAATCTGCCAAGGCTGAAATCATGGACGGCATTGCCAACTACAACAAGTCACTTGCCTGATATTTTTAGGTGATATTGGCCTCTAGCCCGCATCAAGCTGGTGTGAGTAGCTATTAAAAATAAAGCGCCCGCCGGTGGTAACACCGCAGGCGCTCTTTTCTTTGTATGGGACTATTGAAGGCTGGCCGTGTAGTGCTGCCCGACCCAGCGCTCAAACTGCAGGCACATGGCCTGATCCGATTCGGCGTTGTCTGCAATCACCTCGGTGCCATGCACGATGCGGATGACCGCGTCAAGGTTGATTGAAGGCGACGACGGGTAGTCGCGCGTGGCGGCGGCCGCCATCTTGGCGCGCGCGTCGTCCCAGGCTTGCGCTACGGTCTGATTGCAGTAGTCGGCCAGGTACTTGGCATTGAAGGGCTCGCCGGTCAGGCTGAGCAGTGTGTCGTTGTGGCTGATGCTATTGCCCCGGGCCCAGTAGTGCTCGGCCAGTTGCGGCCCGATGGCCGGGTTGTCCGTCAGGTAGCCGTACTGGCGCTCAAAAAAGGCGCGCGTCTGGTAGACCGCCATGTTGGCCAGCAAGTAGCCGTGGTAGGCGGCGGCTGACTCCTGATTGAGCAGGTGCGGAATCGAAAGCAAGGGCCGTGGCCCGACCGCGACGCCCAGGATGCGCAGTTCGCAGTCCCGAGCCAGCGCCAGCACGCGTTCGGGCTCAAGTTGCTCGTCCGGCAGCAGGTACAGCGCACGCTCAAAATACGGCACGACCAGAATGCCACGCTCACTGAATGCGGCAAACGGCTGCGAGGCTTCGATGCGGGCGTGAATCAGCGCATCCGGAATCGACTCGCCCTTGGCATTGCGGGCATAGCGCTTGAGCCAGTCGGCGTCGTCCAGGAGGCTGTCGCAAAACATCGATTGCGTTTCGGCGTAAGCCATCGAGGTCGGGGCGAATTCCTGCGAGAAGCAAGGTGAGTTCTGCGTCACGTTGGCAAAGTGGGCCGCGTGGCCACCCTCATGGAACAAGGTGTTGATGGCGCGCGCGCCGCTGCCAATCTGATCCGGGCTGGCATTGGCCGTGAAGTTGATTTGCCCCGCTATCCAGCATCCCTGGGCATCAAAGTAGGGGGGGATGGGGCCATGGCAGAAACCGTTCTGGTATTTGCCGGTGCGCTCCAGCAGATCAAGCTGCAGGGTGGCGCCGCGGTAGCCGATGCCCAGGCGGCGAAAACTCTCGATCCAGCACTGCAGCCCTTTGGCAAATGAGAAATAGGGATCGAACTGGCGCGTCACGTCACCGCCGATATGAAAGCGCAGGTTCCAGGGCTGGGTCGCATCCAAGCCGTGCCCGCGGCTCAGGTCAGTCAGCGCGCGCGCGTTCGCTGCGCGGGTACGAATCTCAAAATCGTCCAGAATTGCAAA
This sequence comes from Burkholderiales bacterium, assembly GCA_038215405.1. GTDB lineage: Bacteria > Pseudomonadota > Gammaproteobacteria > Burkholderiales > Burkholderiaceae_C > Rhodoferax. The sequence continues at coordinate 71,312 of JBBQQX010000001.1, read as the reverse complement.
CAGTTGCCCGGTCGACATCTGCTCGTTCTTTTGTACCTTGTAATCAAAATAATTCGCGAACCCTTGCGCGCGGGCAAAAGCATTGCGCTTTTTGACGATGTCCAGCCAGCCGTGTGTCAGTACCCAGCGCTCCAGTGACATGAGTGCTTCGTACGAACTTTTGCGCGCCGCTTCACTGCGGTTGGTGGATAAATTAGTGGCGAGCGAACTCAAGGTGGCGTCTTCAAGCTGGCCGGCCTCATTGACGTGCTGCAATATCAGCGCGCGCCGTTGGGTGAACAGAGCAGATTCCAGTTTGACCAGATCCGTCATCAACTGGCGCGCCTCGTCGCTGTCAATGATGTTGCACTCGAACAGCGACTGCCAACCTTTGAGACCTTGGCGCAAGCAGCAGGTCGCCTCATCGGGGTCGGTCTCGGGCAGGCTGGCCAGGGCGCCTCGCACGGCGGCCAGGCGGGTCGGGTCGGAGACAAAATCTTTATATGCTTGTTCGGCGCGCGCAAAGCCCGCGTCATCGCTTGAGTGGGCCATGTAGGTGGCCCAAAACAAATCTTCCTTGGTTTTGTGAACAGCAGAATAGTCGGTGTTGAGGGTGTCAAACACCTGGCGTGCAGATGGCATGGCTATTTCCTTTTGGGTTGGCCGATTCTGCCATCAGGCTGGACCATCCCACGCCAGGGCGGCGTCTGCGCTGGCTGCCCCTAAGATCAGCGCGTTGGATTCGGAAAGATCAGCCCATGCAAGCCGCCCTTGTGGGCAAACGGTTGCCACTGACCTTCAGCTTGCGCCAGACGGTCAGCCACCGCCCACCAGGCGCTGGGGTTGAGGCCGAGCCCAACATGGCTGGCAATGACTTCAATGTTTTCAGTCAGTCGATTGATCTTGGAAGGTGCCTGGATGCTGGCTGGCCACGCGACGATGCCATCGGTGCGGGAGAAAATAGAAGTGGTAGGCATCGGGGGTGCTCCCGGCAAGTCAAACTGTTCAACCTCGCGGTGGATATCGCGCCCGCTCACGAGTTCGTACAAGTGCCAGGCGTTGGTGCTTTCGTGCGACCCCGCGAACGGTGTGCCCAGCGTGATGACATCACGCACGCAGTCAGGCAGTTCCTTGGCGATTTCCCGGGCATAGATGCCACCCAGGCTCCAGCCGATCAGACTCACTTTGTGGCCGGTAACCTCACAGGTGTCGATGACTTGTTGCTTGGCGGCCTGCAACACGCCAGCGCGCGGGCCAAAGTTGGAGCCCTGGTTCCAGCCCGACACGTCGTGGCCGAGATTTTCCAGAAAGCTGCGCATCGGCAGGGTGGACGAGTCACTGGCCGAGAGGCCCGGAAACACAATCACCGGGTGCCCGTCGCCGGTTGGCGCTTTGCGCAGGAAGGGCCAGGCGGGCAGGACAGCCCCCAACTCCCAAAAAGCGCGAAATTCAAGCGCCATCAGCCACGCGCTGGGCGCTGCTTGGGCCGGACTATTGCCGGCAAGGGTTTTGAGGGGGCGGTTACTTGCCATGTTCGGGATCGGGTTGCTGGTGGGGTCTGACTCAATTCGGGTTGTCAACTCGAATCACCTGAATGTGGACACTAGCAGCTTTGCCGACATCAACGGTGCGGTTGATTGAGTTTTAAGAGCTTGATTCCCGGGTTCATGTCGCCTTGGTGACTGCGCCTGCGGCTTGAGCCGCATTTTGGCGAGAGCTTCTCTTTTGGCGTGGTTCTGCTGCTGACTTCGGCGTTGCTGCCTCGACCATCAAACTGCGTCCTTCTGCAAAGGCCTGGGTCAAGGCATCGGTCAGGTCGTGGATCTGCGGCAGCGCATGTTTGTCGGCAATCAGGCCAAAGTCCACCGAGCCGGCGTAGGTCTGGATCGTGATGTTGAGAGCCACACCATGGATGACGATGGACATCGGGTGATTGGTGAGCATTTTGGCCCCGGCCATGTACAAAGGCACTTGCGGGCCAGGTACGTTGCTGACCACCAGATTGGCCAGCATCGGCAAGCGGTGCGACAGACCGGTGGCGCAGTAAGCTTTGAATGCCGCTTTTGCAATGCCGCCGACGATCCAGGGCGCGAGCAGGGACGGGTAATCGGTGGGGAGTACCCCTTTAAGGTCAACCATGGCGGTCTTCACCTTTCCAGTGGATGCCATGATGGCCCTTAACCGCTTCATCGGGTCGGCCCATTGTGTGCCGAGCTCCACCACCGTCATCGACGCCTGGGTATTGAGTTCTTGATTGCCGTGAGCGCGCAGGCTGATTGGCATCGCGGCCAGCAATGATTTTTTCGGGATACCGCCGTGTTGCTTCAAGTAAGTTCGCAGCGCGGTGGAGCAGAGCCACAAAACAATGTCGTTGAACGATCCGCCGACGGCTTTGGCCATGGCGTGGCAGTCGGCAAATGGTAGGCTGACGGTTCCGAAAGTGCGCTCTCGGGTGACCGCCACGTTGAAGTCGGTCATGGGCGCGAGACGCAGCGGTGATTTTGGCTGTTTTGTATTGCCAGAACCACTGAATGATTGCCTGACCACCGTGCGACCCAAGGCGCGTGCCGCCTGGGGAATGGCTTTGATCAGCTTGACGTATTGCGCCAGGGAATTGGACAATACCCCGCCAATCATTTCTCCCATGTTGAACTCGTGCTGCAGGGCGTCGTCATGCTCATGAGACGCAGTGGGCACCTCACCTGGCGTAGCGCGCACGTTCATGATGGCCTGGGTCAGCGCGGTGCCTGCCTTGCCGTCCAGTGCCGCGTGGTGTACCTTTGAATACACGCCCGCGCACAGACTGCCGTCCGGGCGCTTGATGCGCTCAAACACATGGAATTCCCACAACGGGTGCTCACGATCCATCAGTTGCGCATGCAACTCAGCGCAAATTGCCTCGGCCTGGCGCACCGTCAAAGTCTTGCCTTTGACCCGTCGAATATGAAAGTCGAGGTCAACATCATCAACGGCAACCCACATGGGGTGTCCCAAGTCCAGCGGCATGAAGCCGAGCTTGTGGTTGAAGATGGTTGCCAGATGCAAGCGCTGCGCAATATGCGTCTGAAGCGCTTTGTGCAAGCTGCCTTTGAAGCCCTCTGGCAGTTCATAAAGACAAAACGAACCCACGTGCATGGGCATTTCGGGTGTCTCCAGGTAGAGGAAAGAAGCGTCCAGTCCGCTAAGTGTGTTCATGGTTCATCTCCATTTTTGTGGATAACGCCGCTTGGGGCGCTGCGCCATCGCGGCCTGTGTTGCACGTGTATCATGCCTTACTGCACCATCCGCAGTAAAGGAGTCGAAGTCATGGAAACGATGCAAAAAAAGCCCGCCAACACTTTTCAAACAGGAACACCTGTCGCCAAAACCGTGGTCGACGGCGGCCAATATCTCACGCTGCGCCTTGGTGGCGAAGAATACGCGATCGACATTCTTCGCGTGCAGGAGATCCGTTCTTATGAAGAGCCCACCCGCATGGTCAATGCACCCTCGTTCATCAAGGGCGTGGTCAATTTGCGTGGCGTCATTGTGCCAATTGTGGATCTGCGCCTGAAACTCAATATCGACAAGGTCGAGTACAACGAATTCACGGTGGTCATCATCTTGAATGTGCGCGGCACGGTGATTGGCGCCGTAGTGGACTCGGTGTCGGATGTGGTCACTTTGACGTCGCAGTCCATCAAGGCGGCGCCGCAGTTTGATACCGCCATTGACTCCCGCTTCATTACCGGCCTGGCTAATATTGGGGATCGCATGTTGATCGTGATGAACATGGAAGCCTTGATGAGCAATGCCGAAATGGGCATGTTGGCATCAGTGTCCTGACCAGGCTCACATCCTCGCGGACGGTTTTTGGCGTGCTACAATTCACGCTTTCGCGGCTGTAGCTCAGTTGGATAGAGTACTTGGCTACGAACCAAGGGGTCGTGGGTTCAATTCCTGCCAGCCGCACCAATAAAGCTAAGGGGTTATAGATTTCGGTCTGTAACCCCTTTTGTTTTTGAACTACGACGACTTGCTCGTCGACAAGATTTTATTAAGCAGATTTGCCTCTAGCCCTCACGCCATAAAGGCTAGTAGCTATCAAATTCATAATAAAAAAATCTTGCCCGGATTCATGATGTTGTTCGGGTCCAGCGCTTTTTTGATACTGCGCATCATGTCCACCGCGCCCGTGCCGGCTTCGGTCACCAAAAAATCCATTTTGTGCAGTCCCACGCCGTGCTCACCGCTACAGGTGCCGTCCAGCGCCAGGGCGCGTGCCACCAGCGCGTGGTTCAGCCTTTCGGCAGTGTCGCGTTCTTCGGGCTTGGTGGGGTCGATCAGATAGCCAAAATGGAAATTGCCGTCACCGACGTGGCCGACCAGGAAGTACGGGATGCCGCTGGCGTCAGCCTCGGCCACCGAGTCGAGCAGGCAGTCGGCCAGGCGAGATATCGGCACACAGGTGTCGGTGGAAATGGCGCGGCACCCGGGCTTGGACTGAATGGCGGCAAAGTAGGCGTTGTGGCGGGCGGTCCAAAGCCGCGTGCGCTCCTCCGGCGTAGTGGCCCACTCAAACGCATTGCCGCCAAATTCGCTGGCAATTTCCTGCACCGTTTCAGCCTGCTCTTTCACACTGGCGGGAGAGCCATGAAACTCCATCAGCAGCAGGGGCTCTTCGCGCAGCGCGAGCTTGGCATAGGCTTTGACCATGCGCACGGTGTTGGCGTCGATCAGCTCCACGCGCGCAATCGGAATGCCCAGTTGGATGATCTGGATGGTGGTGCGCACCGCCGCCTCGATGCTGGGGAAGGAGCAGATCGCGGCCGAGATCGCCTCCGGCAGCGGATAGAGCTTGACGGTGACCTCGGTGATCACGCCCAGCGTGCCCTCGCTGCCCACCATCAGGCGCGTCAGGTCGTAGCCGGCGCTGCTTTTCTTGGCGCGGGTGCCGGTGCGGATGATGTCGCCGCTGGCGGTCACCACTTGCAGCGCCAGCACGTTCTCGCGCATGGTGCCGTAGCGCACGGCGTTGGTGCCGCTGGCGCGGGTGGCGCACATGCCGCCCAACGTCGCATCGGCACCGGGGTCGATCGGGAAGAACAGGCCGGTGCTTTTGACCGCTTCATTGAGCTGCTTGCGCGTGACGCCCGCTTGCACCGTCACCGTCAGGTCCTCGGCGTTGATCGACAGCACCCGGTTCATGCGACTGACATCCAGGCTGATGCCGCCCTGCACGGCCAGCAAATGGCCTTCGAGTGAGGTGCCGACGCCGAAGGGAATGACAGGAACGCCGTAGTCGTTGGCCAACTTGACCGCGTCCGCGACGTCTTGCGTGCTTTGTGCAAACACCACGGCTGCGGGTGGCGGTGCTTCGAAGGAGGACTCGTCGCGCCCATGCTGCTCACGCACGACCAGCGCGGTGGCGCAGCGCTCGGCAAAGCGCGACTTCAATGCTGCGATAAACGCGTCGGGCACCGCGCGCTGCACGATGGCCGGTGGCAGGGGGGAGCTCAGGGCGCAAGGGTTCATGGATCTTATTTTTGGGTTGGGGACCGGGCTTCGCTTCGCTACGGACTGTTCTGCAAGGTCAGTGGTCGGTATTTTGCTGCAACAATAGCTCAACTACAGGAGCTATTTCATGGGACAACGCCTGACACAAATCGCCACCCGCACCGGCGACGACGGCACCACGGGGCTGGGCGACAACACCCGCGTATCGAAAAACAGCCTGCGCGTGCACGCCATGGGCGACGTGGATGAGCTCAATTCCAACATTGGCGTGCTGCTGTGTGAGGCCATGCCCGACGGCTTGCGCACGCTGTTGGTAGAGATTCAGCACCAGTTGTTCAACCTGGGTGGCGAGCTCTCCATCCCTGGTTTCGAGCTGCTCAAGCCGCAGGCCGTGCTGGCGCTGGACGCCGCACTGGCCGAGCACAACGAGGCCCTGCCACGGCTGCAAGAGTTCATTCTGCCAGCGGGCACGCGCGCGGCCGCCCTGGCCCATGTGTGCCGCACCGTGGCGCGTCGCGCCGAGCGCGCGGTGGTGGCGCTGGAAGGCCAGGAGGCGCTGAAGGACACGCCGCGCCAGTACCTCAATCGCTTGAGTGACCTGATGTTTGTGCTGGCTCGTGTGCTCAACCGCTACCGCACCGATGGCACGCCGGGCGATGATGTGTACTGGAAGAGCGAAAAGCTGGCGCAAGCGTCGGCCGATTGAACGGGGTCTGAGCCGACTCGCGCGTATCCTTCATCTTCATCTTCATCAGCAGGACCCGTCATGACAAACACAATCCGGCGCATTGCCGTCAACACCGGCGGCGGCGACGCCCCCGGTCTCAACGCCGTCATCCAATCGGTGGTGATTGCCGCCGCCAACCGGGGCTGGGAATGCTACGGAATCCGTGATGGCTTCAATGGCATCTTGTTTCCCGAGCGCTACCCAGAGGGCGGCGTGATCCGACTGACCCGTGACAAGGTGCGCGGCATCGGACATTTGGGCGGCACCATTTTGGGCACCACCAACAAAGGGGACCCGCTGCATTTTCCGATCACCATGCCCGACGGCAGCATCCGGGAGATCGACCGCTCGGACGAAATCCTGACCTACTTCGCCACTCACCAGATCGACGCCCTGGTGGCCATCGGCGGCGACGGCTCGCTCACCATAGCCAACGCCTTGCACCAAAAAGGCCTGCGGGTCGTGGGCGTGCCCAAGACCATCGACAACGACCTGGACAAGACCTTTACCACCTTCGGCTTTGACACGGCGGTGGGCTTCGCCACTGAATGTCTGGACCGCCTGCACAGTACCGCCGAGAGCCACCAGCGCGTGATGGTGGTCGAGGTGATGGGCCGTTATGCCGGCTGGATTGCCCTGCATGCGGGCATTGCGGGCAATGCGCATGCCATTTTGATGCCCGAGATCAGTTTTGACCTGGAGCAGGTGGCGGCCAAAATTCGCGCGCGCGATGGCGAAGGGCGGCTGTATTCGATTGTGTTGGTGGCTGAAGGCGCGCGGCCCAGCGATGGGCACCGCGAGTTACTGGCGCCGGCTGAGGGGGGCCATGCCGAGCGGCTGGGGGGCATCGGCGAGCGCATTGGCCACGCCCTGGCCGAGCGCACCGGAAAGGACACGCGCGTGGTGGTGCTGGGGCACCTGCTGCGCGGGGGCAGCCCGACTGCCTTTGACCGGCTGGCGGCCTTGCGCTTTGGGGCCGCCGCCGTGCGCGCGCTGGACGCGGGGCATTCCGGCATCATGGTGGCGCTGGGCTTGAGCGGAGTCGATTACGTTGCCCTGGAAGAAGTCGCAGGGCGCATGAAGGCGGTGCCGCTGGACAGCGACACGCTGCAAACCGGGCGTGATCTGGGGATTTGCTTTGGCGATTGAACAACGCGCGGTGCGGCCTTGGCGCTGAAAAGTCACACCGTTCTGCTGGCGGTCACGAATGCAACTAGATGCAAAATAGATAGCAGTAAACGCTTATATGACGAGGGCTAGAGCGCCATTTTGCTTAAAGACTGGGCTGCCTGAGTTGCTGTGATCATCGGGGTAAAGCGCGAGGCGAGCCGACACGCCCGGCCTGCGATGGCAGGGCACGCTGACCGTCATCGGCGGCGAGTTTGAAAACAGCCACCACTTGCACGAGGTCCTGCGCTTGGGCCTTGAGGCTGCTCGCCGCAGCTGCCATTTCTTCCACCAGCGCGGCATTTTGCTGCGTCACCTGATCCATTTGCGTCACTGCCTCGCGCACCTGCGAGACACCGGCACTTTGCTCCTGGCTGGCGGCACTGATCTCACCCATGATGTCGGTGACGCGGCGGATGGCATTGACCACCTCGGTCATGGTGGCACCGGCCTGGTCGACCAACGTGGAGCCCTGTTCCACCCGCTCCACACTGGCATTGATCAAGGACTTGATCTCTTTGGCCGCCTCGGCCGAGCGCCCGGCCAGGCTGCGCACTTCGCTGGCGACCACGGCAAAACCGCGACCCTGCTCGCCAGCGCGGGCCGCTTCAACGGCGGCGTTGAGTGCCAGGATGTTGGTTTGAAAGGCAATGCCGTCAATGACGCTGATGATGTCGGCTATTTTTTTCGAGGCGTCGTTGATGCCTTTCATGGTCTGCACCACCTGAGCCACGACTTGGCCCCCGGTGAGAGCCACCGTCGACGCATTCAGCGCCAACTGGTTGGCCTGCGCGGCGCTGTCCGAGTTGTGCTTGACGTTGGCGTTGAGTTCTTCCATCGAGGCGGCGGTTTCCTCGAGTGAACTGGCCTGGGACTCCGTTCGCGCTGACAGGTCATGGTTGCCCTGCGCGATCTCGGCACTGGCGCTGGAGACGCCTTGAGCGCCCTGGAGCACATTGAAGACCACTTTTACCAGGCTGGCTTGCATGCCCTTGAGCGCCTGCAGCAGTTGCGAAATCTCGTTTTTGCCGTTCGCGTCAAATTGCAGCGTCAGGTCGCCTGCGGCAACAGCGCGGGCGATTTGCACGGCTTGCAGAACCGGACCGGTAATGGAGCGAATAATCCAGACCGCCAACAAGATACCCACAGCCAGAGCGATCAGCAGCGTAACACCGATCACCAGCGGCGTGCTCGCCGCCGCCGTCTGCGTCGCGGCCGTGGACTGATCGAGCAGCGTTTTTTGGTACTTGAGCAGGTCGTCGAGCGCTTCAAAATAGGCTTGTTGTGCCGGGCGCACTTGGTCAAGCAGCAGCGCCTTGGCCTCGAACATTTGGCCGCCAGCGGCCAGGCTCATGGTTTCGGCCTCCAGCGGATCGTATTGACCGCGGGTCGCGTTGACTTTGGCCAGCACCGCCTTGCCTTGGGCCGCGGTCATCTGGTCGGCCAGCTGTTTGAGCCGCTCCGCGGTGCGCGATCGGGCCGCCTGGATGCGTTCGCCTTCCTTGATGATTTTTGCCGTGTCGGTCAAGATGATCATGTTGCGCAGGGCATCGGCAATCAAGGTGACATCGCTCTTGATGTCGTTGACCAAGGCGATTTTGGGGATATGTTCCTCAATGACCTGGGCAAACAACTGGTTCATCACGCTGACCTTGACCTGCGCGACGGCACCCATAAAGACGATCAGCAAACCCAATGTGCCAAATCCGAGGATGAGCCGGGTGGAAATTTTCATGTTGTCGAGTTTCATTCTGTGTCTCCTGAAGAACCCATCACGGCTTGAGCGAAACCTCAGTGCGGTGGACAAGGTTCAATAAAAAACGGGCACGTTCAGGCGCAAAGCCTGAACGTGCCCGCTTGTTGCTCGACAGACCGTACCAGTCGGGCTACATCATGCCCAGCATGCGCGGGAACCAGGTGGACAAGGGCGGCCAATAGGTCACCAGCATCAAGTAGCCCAGCATCGCCAGCAACCAGGGCCAGACCGCCACCGTCAGTTCGGTGATGCCCATCTTGGTGATGCCCGAAGCTACATACAGGTTCAAGCCCACCGGCGGGTGGCACATGCCGACTTCCATATTGACCACCATGATGATGCCGAAGTGCACAGGGTCAATGCCCAGCTTCATGGCCACCGGGAACAGGATCGGCGCGAAGATCAGCACGATGCTGGAGGGCTCCATGAAGTTGCCCGCCAGCAGCAGCATCACGTTGACTGCCAGCAAGAAGGTCACCATGCCCAGGCCATTGCCCAGCATCCAGTCGGCCAGCGCCTGCGGAATGTTCTCATTGGTCATGATGAACGAGAACAGCACGGCATTGGTGATGATGTACAGCAGCATGGCCGACATATTGGCCGAGTTGAGCAGCACTTTGGGCACGTCCTTGAGCTTCATGTCCTTGTAGACGAACACCGCCACGATGAAGGCATAGACCGCGCTCATGGCCGCCGCTTCCGTCGGCGTGAACATGCCGGTGTAGATGCCGCCCATGACGATCACGATCAGCAGCAAACCCCAGGCCGAGGTCTTGAAAGCATGGAAACGCTCAGACCAGGTCGCCTTGGGCAGGCGTGGGTAGTTGAACTTGCGGGCGCGGTACCAGGTGACGCCGGCCAGCACACCGGCCAGCGCAATGCCGGGTATGACGCCAGCCATGAACAAGGCTCCGACCGAGGTGTTGGTGGCGACCGAATACATCACCATCACGATCGATGGTGGAATCAAAATGCCCAGTGCGCCCGAGGTCGTGATCACACCGGCACCGAAGCTCTTGGGAAAACCCGCTTTGGTCATGGCCGGCAGCAGGATCGAGCCGATCGCCACCACGGTGGCAGGCGATGAGCCTGAGACTGCGGCAAACAGGGCACAGGCGACCACCCCGGCCAGGCCCAAGCCGCCGTACCAGTGGCCCACCATGCTCGAGGCAAAGTTGATCATGCGCCTGGCCACGCCGCCGTGGGTCAAGAAGTTGCCCGCCAAAATAAAGAACGGAATCGCCATGATCTCGAACTTCTCGATGCCGGTGAAGAGCTTGAGCGCTACGGATTCGAGCGGCACTTCGGTAAAGCCAAACAAGAAGGTCAGAACCGTCAGGCCCAGCGAGATCGAGATCGGCATGCCGGTGAGCATCAGCACCAGCAGCAGCACAAAAATAATGGCGGCGTTCATTTCGAACCCCCTTCTTTGTTCTTTACATCAGAAGGGTGCAGGTTGTCATCCATCCCGAGTGGGTTGAAGTCGACCGGTGGCGTCTCTGCTTCCAGACCGTCCACATGGCCGTGGTCGTGGTGCGGCAACTCGCCCGTCTTGAGAAAGTTGACCATGACCTGCAAGAATCGAAAACACATCAGGCTGGTGCCCAGGGGCACGGCGCTGTAGACCATCCAGGTGGGCATCTCCAGATCCGGCGTGGTCGGGCCCTGTGGAATGCCTTCGACCGACAAGCCCAGCATGCTGAACCAGGCATGGTGTGCACCGTTGTCCCAAACAAAGGTCGCGCCCAAGGTGGCGACGATGCCGGTAAACAGGGCGCCGGCACACAGCCCGAAGATGATGAACTTGCTTTTTGTCTTGTCTGGCATGCGGTTAATCAACACGTCGACCCCGACGTGAATGCCGGTGCGCACGCCATAGGCGGCGCCGAACTTGGCCATCCACACAAACATGATGATGGTGAGTTCCTGGGCCCAAGTCAGGTTCAGGGACAAGAGCCAGTCCTGGACACCAGGAATGGGCAGGCCCGCGGCATAACGGTGCACCACCGCTACAAAGACGATCAGCGTCGCAGCACCCATCAGGAAGGTGACCATCCACTCTTCCAGGTGATCAAGAAATTTCATGGTTTGAGCTCCGACGATGCGTCGTCAAGGTTGCGCTAGTGTCTCAAGCCAGCTTAAAGCTTGGCTGGGTCAAAACCGGTTTCTTTGTAAATGGACTGAAGCAGTTCCTTGCCCACGCGATCGGCCATCTTGATGTGGACCGGCGCCATTGCTTTCTTCAGTGCCATGCGCTCTTCCTTGGTTGGCACGTAGACTTCGGTCTTGCCGCTCTTTCTGACGCCCGCCAGAGAACTGTCGTTGTCTTCCTGGGCGATCTTGTTGGCATAGACGGTGGCTTCTTTCATGGCCGTCTCAAGTTGGCCGCGCACGTCGGCCGGCAGACCGTCCCAGAATTTCTTGTTCACGATCACCGCGTAGCCAAGATAGCCATGGTTGGTCAGCGTGAGGTGCTTTTGCACTTCATGCATCTTTTGCGTGTAGAAGTTGGAAATCGGGTTCTCCGTGCCGTCCACAACACCTGTTTGCAGCGCCTGATACACCTCAGAGAAAGCCATCACCTGAGGAATGCCACCGACCGAGCGGATCTCTTCGTCCAGCACCTTCGATGACTGGATACGGAACTTCTTGCCCTTGTAGTCTGCAACGTTTTTGAGCGGCGTGTTGGCCGAGAAGGATTTGAAGCCGTTGTCCCAGAACGCCAGGCCCTTGATGCCCGTGGGGTCCAACTTGGCGAGCAGTTTGGCACCAATCGGGCCCTGGGTGATCTTGTGCAGGTCTGCCGTATCGTCAAAGATGAAGGGCAAATCAAAGGCCTCGAAATCCTTCACGCCCAGTGGACCGAACTTGGCCAGGGAGGGTGCCAACATTTGGACCGAGCCCATTTGCAGCGCTTCCATCTCTTCTTTGTCCTTGTACAAGGCGCTGTTGGCATAAACCTCGACCTTGACCTTGCCCTTGGTCAGCTCGGCTGCCCTTTTGGCAAAGAACAACGAGGCTTGGCCCTTGGGCGTATCGACCGCGACGACGTGGCTGAACTTGATGATGGTCTGGGCACCGGCGCTCAAACCGACAGCCAGCAAAGCGCTGGCGAGTACTAATTTCAATTTCATGGATGGCTCCTGAATAAATTAATGTCAAAAACTAACGGGCGAAGACTAACGTGCGCCCGAGGGTAGAGCAACTGTGGCGTTCAACAGCTAGGGTTAACCCGCTCCCGCACCGATTGTCGGCGTTCGCCTACCGCAACGGTGTCAGTGCCTTTCCTTATTTTTTAGCCAGCGCCATGTGCGCTACTTTTTCGTCCAGCAGCAGCTCAGGTACATTGGCTTCGATCCAGGTTTCGTTGTTCAAGCCCGCGTGTAGACGCTTCGTGTCGAGCTCGCCGGTCCAGTTGGCGACGACGAGCGTGGCGACACCGTTGCCCACCAGATTGGTCAACGCCCGCGCCTCAGACATGAACCGGTCGATGCCCAAGATCAGTGCCAAACCCGCAACAGGAACCGTGCCCACCGCCGAAAGCGTTGCCGCCAGCACAATAAATCCGCTGCCAGTGACGCCAGCCGCGCCTTTGGAAGTAAGCAGCAGCACGGCCAGCAGCGTAATCTCTTGCATCAGCGTCATGGGCGTATTGGTCGCTTGGGCGATGAAGACCGCCGCCATGGTCAGGTAGATGGAGGTGCCATCCAGATTGAAAGAGTAGCCCGTTGGGATCACCAAGCCGACACAGGTTTTTTTGGCGCCCAGGTTTTCCATTTTTTCCATCATGCGCGGCAGCACCGACTCGGAAGAAGAGGTGCCCAGCACGATCAACAACTCTTCCTTGATGTATTTGACAAACTTCCAGATGCTGAAGCCATGCACTCGAGCGATCGTGCCCAGCACCACAAAGACAAAAATCAAGCAGGTCAGGTAGAACGTTCCCATCAACTTGCCCAGTGAAAACAGGGAGCCAATGCCGTACTTGCCGATGGTAAAAGACATTGCGCCGAACGCACCGATCGGCGCCAGCTTCATGATGATGCCGACGATATCAAACAGCACGTGGGACAGCTTTTCGATCAGATCAAAGACCATGGTGCCCCGACCACCGAATTTGTGCAGGGCAAAGCCAAACAGCACTGCGAACAGAAGCACCTGCAGGATTTCGCCCTTGGCAAAGGCATCGACGACCGAGGTGGGAATGATGTTCAGCAAGAAATCGACGGTGCCCACCATCTTGCCAGGCCCGGTGAAGGCGGCAATGCTCTTGGTGTCAAGCGTGGTCACATCGATGTTCATGCCCGCGCCGGGCTCAACCAGATTGATGATCACCAGACCGACAATCAAGGCCAGCGTGCTGACGACCTCAAAATAGAGCAGGGCCAGGCCACCGGTCTTGCCCACTTTCTTCATGTCTTCCATGCCCGCAATGCCGATGACGACGGTGCAGAAAATGATAGGCGCGATGATCATCTTGATCAGTTTGATAAATCCGTCACCCAAGGGCTTCATGTCGGCCCCAATGTTGGGGTAGAAATGCCCAAGCAGGACGCCAAGCGTCACTGCCGTAAGCACTTGAACATAAAGCGATTTGTAGATGGGACGTTTTTGTTCCGGTTTGGAGGAGGTCATCTTGCGGGGCTGTTCAGTAGATAAAAGTTTGCCTTTTGGCATCAAGATTGCCGCTGGCGTTGGTGCTAAACCACTGACGCCGCAGGCCTTGAGCCGGGCGAAGAATAGCTGCCACACGAAGGCAGGACAACTGCGATCTTCAACAGCTAGGGTTAACCCTAGGTATGCTGATTTAGGGCTTTACGCAGCGCGTCCATCCACTGTGACCCGATGCGACTGCGCAGTGCCTGGTGCACCGGCTCTACCGCCTTACGCAGGCGTGCGCGCTGGCCATCGGTCGGGGTGTGAATGCGGGTGGTACTGGTACCGCGCAAGGCCGCCAGCGCCAGGTCGTTTTGTGAATCGGCAATCTGGTTGCCATAGGACAGCGCTTCGCGCAGGGCTTGTTCCAGCAGCGCCCGGTCGCGCTCGGAGATGCTAAGCCAAAAGCGCTGATTGACCACCACCGCATAGCCTAGATAGCCATGCTCGGTGAGACTGAGATCGGTTTGAACTTCGTGCATGCGCTGGGTCCAGAAGTTGGAGACCGGGTTCTCGGTACCGTCTACGACGCCGTTGGCCAGGGCCCGCCGTGTTTCGCTGAAAGGCAGCGTGACCGGATACGCGCCCAAGGCGCGCATCTGCGCTGCAATGACACGCGAATCCTGCACCCGCATGCGCAAGCCGATGAAGTCGGCAGGCTCCAACAAAGGGTGGTTGGCGCTCATTTGCTTGAATCCGTTGTCAAAAAACCCCAGTCCGATCAGCCGTTGGCGACTCAGACGCTCAAGCAGCCGCTGCCCCAAGGGACCCTCGGTGATACGTCGCACATTGGACACGTCTTCAAACAAAAAGGGCAAATCAAACAATTCAAACTCTGGCAACCCGATGTGGCCAAACTTGGACAGTGACGGTGCCAGCATGTCGACCGCACCGAGTTGCAGCGCCTGCATTTCATCGTGGTCGCCATAAAGCTGGGCGTCGGGATAAATCAGCACCCGGATGCGCCCAGCCGAGCGTTGCTCCACCAGCAGCTTGAAGCGATTAGCCGCCAGACCCTTGGGCGTGTCCTCGGCCACCACATGCGAAAATCGCAGCGTAATTTCCGGATGCGGCGCAGCCATGGCAGACCTTGATGACAAGGACGATGCCATGGCGAACGCCGTCAGCCCGCGTAGCCATTGACGGCGATCTGCGCAAGCGGCCAAGGCAGAAAAGTGAAGAGCGCTCATGCTGGCTATTATGCGAGGACTTGTCTGAAAATCCTGTGACCAAGACCAACCCCGTGCCCACCGATCAGGCGCTTGACTTTGCCTTGCTGCAACAGTCGACGCCAAGTCACGCCAGTCGCAACCGGCGGGCCCTGTTGTGGTTGTTGGGCTTGTTGCTGTTGCTGGTGGCCTCGGTCGTCACACTGGTGCTGTACCTCAATACCTTTGAGGACGAAGAGGAGGTGCGTCGGCGCGCCGCCGACGCACAGTGGTTGGAACAAAGTGTGCAGTTCCATTTCCGGCGGCTGGAAGACGATCTGCTGGTGCTGGCCCGTGAGGCCGTTCTGGGCGGAGGCAAATCCCTGAGCAAAAAACCCAGCCAGACCGCAGCCGATACGGTGCAGGGCGGGCTGTTGTGGCGTGAGCCCGGCGTGGTCCTGTCGCACGGTTGGTTGGCTGCGGGCCAGGCCCACGATTTGTCGGCCGGCCCGCAGCGCTGGGCCTTGGACTGGGCGGCGCACCCCGCCAATGCGCAGGCGCTGAGCAGCATGAAAGACGTGACGCGGGGTCTGCGCCGGGCCGCCTACGCCGGGCTGATGCAGCAGTCTGATGGTGCCGCTACCGATGTGGTCTGGCTGGCTGTTCCGTTTTTTGACCGAGGTCAATTTGCCGGCAGTTACCTGGCCGCGTTGTCGATGGACCGTGCCGTCCATGCGCTGATACCCGCCTGGTATGCGCAAAACCATGTGGTGCGACTGGTCACTGATGACGGGGCGCTGGCACCGGAATTGCCCATGGAGGCGAGTCCGTATCGTGCCGCCATGAATTTGCCGGGCACTGATTTGTCGCTGGAAGTCGCCCCAATGGGCGTGCAGCCGACCACCGTGCCGCGCATTTTCTTTTTGGTGGCATTGTTGTTCTTGCTGGGCATGCTGGTCAGCCTGTATGCGCTGCGGCGCGACATTGTCAAACGCCAACAGGTGCAGGCCCGTCTGCAAGCCGAGGTGGCTTTGCGCACTGCGATGGAAAATTCGGTCACCATCGGCCTGCGCGCCTGGAATCTGGAAGGGAAAATTTTGTATGTCAATGAAGCTTTCTGCCGCCTGGTCGGCTACACGCAGCCGGAGTTGGTGGGGTTGTCCATGCCCTTTCCCTATTGGCCGCGCGACCAGACCAATGAACTGCAACTGGTGCATCGGGACATCATTGCACAAGGCACGTTGGAGGACGGGGTCGAGGTGCAGTTCCAGCACCGGGACGGACGCCTGCTCGATGTATTGATCCACGAGGCGCCGCTGAATGCTGCCAGCGGTGAGCAACTCGGCTGGATGAGTTCGGTGCTGGATATCAGCGAGCGCAAACGCGCGCAGCGCATGGCCGCCCTGCAGCAGGACAAACTCGAGGCGTCCGGCCGCCTGGTGGCAGTCGGCGAGGTGGCCTCCACGCTGGCGCATGAGCTCAACCAGCCGCTCGGCGCCTTGAGCAGTTTTGCCAACGGGCTGCTCAACCGTTTGCGCGGAGGCAGCATCCTGCTGGAAGACATGGAGCCGGTGGTTGCACGCATGGCGCGTTTGGCAGAGCGGGCCGGGGGCATCATCCAGCATGTCAATGCCTTTGCGCGGCGGCGAGAAATTTCCCGCCAGCGGCTGAACTTGTCGGCCGTGTTGCAGCGCGTCCTGACCAGCATGAGCGAGGCGCAGGGGCGGCAGCTGGCACTGTTGCAACCGCAGGGGCCGATCTGGATTGACGCTGACGAACTGTTGCTGGAGCATCTGGTCAACAACCTGGTCGGCAACGCGCTCGACTGGGCGCTGCGCGGCACCGCTTCAGTGCGGGTGCGGGTGGAGGTGACGCAGGACGCGGCCCACGGCATGGCCACGATAGTGGTGGCCGACAGTGGCCCCGGTGTGAACGAGGAAGAGAAAGCGAACATTTTTAACGCCTTCTTCAGCACCAAGGAGGGCGGCATGGGCATGGGACTGGCGATCTGCCGCTCGATTGTGGAAGCGCACCATGGCCGCATCGCGGTCGGGCGCGACGTGCTGCTGGGCGGCGCCCAATTTACCGTGTGGCTGCCCCTGGCTGATGCGCAGTCCAATGCACTGGCCGCGTCCACCTCGTTCGCCATCCTGGTTGCAGCCAAGGAGATGCCATGAGCCCCGCTGCCATTCACATCGTTGACGATGACCCCGACATCCGGGACGGGCTGGCCTGGCTGTTTGACTCGCGCGGTTACGCGGCCGCCACCTGGGACGGCGCCGTGGCCTTTCTGGATGCCGCGCGGGCGCTCCAGCCCGATTGGGGCCATGCGGCGGTGCTGCTTGATGTGCGCATGGAGCCCTTGTCGGGGCTGGTAACGTTCGAGCGGCTCAAAGCGCTCGGTTGCCCATGGCCCGTGTTGTTCCTGACCGGCAACGGTGACGTCGGCATGGCGGTGGCGGCGGTCAAGAGCGGCGCCTGGGATTTTCTGGAAAAACCATTTCAGGACAATGAACTGGTGGACCGGGTGGAGCAGGCGCTGGCCGCTGCCACGGCAATTTGCGACGCCGACCAGGAATCGCGCGGACTCAGGCAGGCATTGGCCAGCTTGAGTCCGCGCGAGCGCGAGGTGCTTGATGAGCTCATTCGGGGTCACTACAACAAGAACATTGCGGACCACCTCGGCATTACCCCGCGCACGGTGGAGTTTCACCGCGCCAATATCTTCGACAAGATGGGCGTCAGCTCCGCGGTTGAGCTGGCCCACAAGCTTGGGCGGCTGCGGTCTTTGCCAGGCAGCCAGCCACCTCAGGTCTGATCCTTAAAAAATTCGAAAACCTGAGATCAATTGATGGGCAATGGCGTGACTTTGCTCAGGGCTTGCTGCTTGCCAAGTTTGAGCGTCAGTACCCCATCTTCCAGTTTGGCCTCGCTGGTGCTCGCGTCAATGTCCTGCGGCAACTCGTAAGCCTGCTGGTAGCGGCGTGCGGCGCCTTCTTTGGTCTCGATCCGCACGACACTTCCTTCAATGCCAATGCTGAGTTGGTCTTTGGCAACACCGGGTACATCAAACGACAGGGTGTAAGACTTGTCATCCTGCGTCACGGCACAGGATGTCTGGGCACCGGTCACTTGTGTCTCTTTCAGGAAACGCTCAAGCGAGCGGCCCGCCGGCGAATAGACGGAACGGCGAAAGCTGGCGGGGGCGGTGGTGGTAAAAAACATGGCTTAACTCCTTGTGTACACTGCGCGGCGTTCGACATGAACCTCCGCTTGCATCGAATTTGCGAGCGCGAGCGGCGTATTCAAGAGAGATCCCAATATGTTTTTTTCTTTCCGCGCAGCCTTGAAATTGCTGGCAGTGGCGCTATGCCTTCCGGCCTTGGCGTTGGCGCAAGCGGCGCCGGCACCGATCAAGGTCGCCATGATTGAGGGCCTGAGTGGCCCTTTTGCCAACACCGGCGAGGCAGTGTTCCGCAATTTGGTCTGGGCGGTGGAGCGCGTCAACGCGCGCGGTGGCGTCAAACTGGCCGGCGTAGACGGCGCCGCCGTTGGCAACCGTCTGCTGGCGATTGAGCGTTACGACAGCAAAGGCCAGAACGAGGAGGCGCTGACGGCGCTCAAATCGGCGATCGACGACGGCGCCCAGTTTGTGGTGCAAGGCAACTCGTCTGCGACGGCGGCCGCATTGATTGACGCCATCAACAAACACAACGAACGCGAGCCGGGCAAGCGCGTGCTGTTCCTGAATTACTCGGCCGTCGATCCCATTTTGACCAACGAAAAATGCAGTTTCTGGCACTTTCGTTTTGACGCCCATGCCGACATGCGCATGAGCGCCCTGATGCAGGTGCTGAAAGAGGACAAGACCGTCAAGAGCGTCTACCTCATTGGTCAGGACTACAGCTTTGGACATGCCGTGGCGCGCGAAGCCCGTCGCCAGCTTGGACTGTTGCGTCCGGACGTGCAGGTAGTGGGCGACGAACTGCACCCGGTGGGTCGCGTGAAGGACTTCTTGCCCTATGCCGCCAAGATCAAGGCCAGTGGCGCGCAGGCGGTCATTACCGGCAACTGGGGCAACGACCTGACGCTGCTGGTCAAGGCGGCGAAAGAAGTCGGCTTTGAGGGAAAGTTTTATACCTTCTACGGCAATGCGCTGGGTGCGCCAGCGGCGATTGGCGATGCGGGCATTGGCAAGGTGGTTGCCGTGGCCGACTGGTTGCCCAATGTGGCCACGAAGCAAAGCGAAGCCTTTTACCAATCCTTCCGCCAGCGTTTCCCGAAGCCGGCCGACGATTATGTGCACATGCGCATGCAACTGATGGTGGAATCCCTGGCGCAGGCGATAGAGAAAGCGGGAACTACTGATTCGATAGCTGTTGCGGTCCAGTTGGAGAGGGCTAAGGTCACATTTGGTGGACAAACCGGGGTGATGCGGGCGCTTGACCACCAGTTTCAGCAGCCGCTTGTGGTGGGCGTGATGGAGCGGCAAGGCGCGCCCGGCGTGAAGTTTGATGTCGAAGGTTCGGGCTACGGCTTTCGGGTTGTCAAAAACATTGCTGCCAGCGGTGCCGAGCTGCCCACCACCTGCAAAATGCACCGACCGATGGAATAAACGCGGCGGGGAGAGGTCGGCCATCTGTGGCAAGGACCGGCAAGAGCGGGCCCGTTGGACGGGTTGGTTATAATCCAAGGCTCTGCAAATTGCAGCAGTGCACGTCAGGGGCAGTTCCAGCGCCTGACGCAAGTTCACATCAAACAGGAAATCATCATGATCGCATCCAGCATTAAAGCCGCTGTCGTTAAAGACAACGCACGTCAAGCCGGCGATACCGGTAGTCCCGAAGTTCAAGTTGCGCTGCTGACAGCCCGCATCAATGAACTCATGCCTCACTTCAAGACGCACGCCAAAGACCACCACGGTCGTCGTGGTCTGTTGCGCATGGTGAGTCGTCGGCGCAAGTTGCTCGACTACCTGAAATCCAAAGACGCTGATCGTTACATTGCCTTGATCGCCAAACTGGGTCTGCGCAAGTAATCGTTGAATCAAATGATGAACGCCTGAGTTAGGTTACTAGCTCAGGCGTTTTTTACTTCGGAGAAGCTGAAAGCGGAGCGAAGCTGTGTCATTCCAGATGAATTCGATTTGAATTTCCCTGGAATGGCATCGTGTTCTGCGAGGCGTAATCCGGGCTCGGGCGAAGTGGCCTGCACTTCCCAAATTGACCAGGAGATAAAAAATGAGCATATTCAATAAAGTTACGAAGACCTTTCAATGGGGTCAAAACACCGTCACCATGGAAACCGGCGAAATCGCGCGGCAAGCCAGTGGTGCCGTGCTGCTGGACATGGATGGCACCGTGGTGTTGGCCACCGTGGTTGCCAAGACCGAAGGCAAAGCCGGTCAGGACTTCTTCCCCTTGACCGTGGACTATCTCGAGAAAACTTATGCTGCAGGCAAGATTCCCGGCAGCTTCTTCAAGCGCGAAGGTCGTCCAAGCGAGTTTGAAACGTTGACCAGTCGCTTGATCGACCGTCCGATCCGCCCGCTGTTTCCCGAAGGCTTCTTCAATGAAGTGCATGTCGTTGTTCATACGCTGTCCTTGAATCCTGAAGTGGATGCGGACATTGCTGCCTTGATCGCGGTCAGCGCTGCGCTGTCCGTCAGTGGCATTCCCTTTAGCGGTCCGATCGGCGCCGCCCGTGTCGGTTACATCAATGGCGAGTACGTGCTCAATCCTGGTCAGACTGCACGCAAAGATTCCGTCATGGATCTGGTCGTGGCCGGGACCGAGGCCGCAGTGCTGATGGTTGAATCGGAAGCGAAACAACTGAGCGAAGAAATCATGCTCGGCGCTGTGGTGTTCGGTCATGAGCAGGGCAGCATCGCCATCAACGCGATTCACGAACTGGTTCGTGACGCCGGCAAGCCGGTGTGGGACTGGAAAGCGCCGGCCAAGGATGAAGTGCTGATTGCCAAAGTGGGCGCACTCGCCCAGGAAAAGCTGGCAGCGGCTTATCAAATCCGCAACAAGCAGGCCCGCACCAAAGCGACGCGTGAAGTGACTACCTGGACCAAGATGGGTCTGAAGGCCGAAGGCGTTGAGTTTGACGGCGTAGCTGTTGACGGCATGCTGTTCGACATTGAAGCCAAGATCGTTCGTGGCCAGATTCTTGCTGGCGAGCCCCGCATTGACGGTCGCGACACGCGCACCGTGCGTGCCATCGAAATTCGCAACAGCGTACTGCCCCGCACCCACGGTTCGGCCTTGTTCACGCGCGGCGAAACCCAGGCGCTGGTGGTCACCACGCTCGGTACCGAGCGCGATGCCCAGCGCATTGACGCGCTCTCTGGCGACTATGAAGACCGCTTCATGCTGCACTACAACATGCCTCCCTTTGCCACCGGCGAGACCGGTCGAGTCGGTACGCCCAAGCGGCGCGAAATCGGCCACGGCCGACTGGCCAAGCGTGCCCTGATGGCCGTGCTGCCGAGCAAAGAAGAGTTCCCCTACACCATGCGTGTGGTGTCTGAAATTACCGAGTCCAACGGCTCCTCGTCGATGGCCTCGGTCTGCGGCGGTTGCCTGTCCTTGATGGATGCTGGCGTGCCTATAAAAGCCCACGTGGCGGGCATCGCCATGGGTCTGATCAAGGAAGAAAATCGCTTCGCCGTGCTGACCGACATTCTGGGTGACGAAGACCATCTGGGTGACATGGACTTCAAAGTCGCCGGGACCACCAACGGCATCACCGCATTGCAGATGGACATCAAAATCCAGGGCATCACCAAGGAAATCATGCAAGTCGCCTTGGCGCAGGCCAAGGAAGCGCGCATGCACATTCTGGGCAAGATGCAAGAAGCCATGGCCGAGGCCAAGACCGAGGTGTCCGACTTCGCGCCGCGCCTGTTCACCATGAAGATCAACCCTGACAAGATTCGCGACGTGATCGGCAAGGGCGGCTCTGTCATTCGTGCCTTGACTGAGGAGACCGGTACCCAGATCAATATCGACGAAGACGGCACCATCACCATCGCGTCGAGCGACCCGGCCAAGGCTGAAGAAGCCAAACGCCGCATCCAGCAGATCACGGCTGAAGTTGAAATCGGCAAGATCTATGAAGGCCCGATCACCAAGATTCTGGATTTCGGCGCCTTGGTCAACCTGTTGCCCGGTAAAGATGGCTTGCTGCACATCAGCCAGATCGCGCACGAACGCGTTGAAAAGGTCTCCGACTACCTGACTGAGGGCCAGATCGTCAAGGTCAAGGTGATGGAGACTGACGAAAAGGGCCGCATCAAGCTGTCCATGAAGGTGTTGCTGGACCGTCCGGGCCAAGGTGGCCCTGAGCACGCTTGATCGTCGGCATATTGATATTAAATTGATAGCTACTCGTGCTTATTGCACGGGGGCTAGCGCCTTAAATTGTCATGAACGTCATTGAAATTACCGCTTTTGGAGCCCCTGACGTTTTGCGTCTGGGTGAGCGGCCCGTGCCGGTGTCTGGCGTGGGCGAACTGCTCATTCGGGTGACGGCCAGCGGTGTCAATCGACCGGATGTGCTGCAGCGCACGGGCAATTACCCGGTGCCGCCAGGTGCTTCGGATATTCCGGGGCTGGAGGTGGCGGGCGTGATTGATGGCGGCGATGCGCAGGCGTTGGCGCGCTTTGGCTTCAAACTGGGAGATCGTGTTTGTGCGCTGGTGGCTGGCGGCGGCTACGCTGAGTATTGCATCGCCCCGGTGGCTCAGTGCCTGCCGGTACCCAAAGGCCTGAGTGACGTCGAGGCGGCTTCGCTGCCTGAAACGTTTTTCACGGTCTGGAGCAATGTGTTTGACCGGGCCCAATTGCAGCCAGGCGAGACCCTGTTGGTTCAGGGTGGCGCCAGCGGTATTGGCGTTGCCGCCATTCAGATCGCCAAGGCTTTGGGTTCACGCGTTATCGTGACAGCGGGCAGCGACGACAAATGTGGCGCTTGTCTGGCGCTGGGCGCCGACCATGCCATCAACTACAAGACCCACGACTTCCAGGACGAGGTCAAGCGATTGACCGATGGACAGGGCGTGAATGTCATTCTTGACATGGTGGCTGGCAGCTATGTGGCCAAGGAGATCGAGTGTTTGAGTGAGGATGGCCGCCTGGTCATCATCGCCGTGCAGGGTGGTGTCAAGAGCGAGATCAACGCCGGCCTGGTACTGCGTCGGCGCCTCACAGTGACGGGGTCAACCTTGCGGGCGCGACCGGTGGCTTTCAAGGCGGCGATTGCACAGGCGCTGTTGAAAAACGTCTGGCCGTGGCTTGAGTCGGGCCGCGTCAAGCCGGTGATTCACAGTACATTTGCGGCGCAGGATGCAGGCAAGGCACACGCCTTGATGGAGTCCAATTTGCATGTCGGGAAAATAATTTTGACTTGGGGTGTGGCATGAAGAAAAAGCTGATCGCAGGCAACTGGAAAATGAATGGCAGCCTGGCTGCCAATGAGTCTCTGGTGAACGGCCTGCTGGCCGGGATGGGTGTGCCCGTCTGTCAGGTGGCCTTGTGTGTGCCCTCGGTCTATTTGGCGCAATGCCAGGGGCTGCTTGCTGGCGGCACCATGGCTTTGGGTGGGCAGGATCTGTCCCAGCATGAGGTAGGTGCCTTCACCGGTGAAATTTCGGGTGCCATGCTGCAGGAATTCGGTGTCCGGTATTGCATCGTTGGTCATTCTGAACGGCGCCAGTATCACTTTGAGACCGATGCTCTCGTGGCGGCGAAGGCGCAGCGAGCGCTGGCCCGCGGCATTACGCCCATTGTGTGTGTTGGGGAGACGCTGGCTGAGCGTGAAGCGGGCCGGACGGAAGAAGTGGTCAAGCGCCAGCTGGCGGCGGTGATACATGCCAATGGCCATTGCATCAGCGAGGTGGTTGTGGCCTACGAACCCGTGTGGGCCATCGGCACTGGCAAGACCGCAAGTGTTGAGCAAGCTCAGCAAGTGCATGCCGTTCTGCGTCAACAGTTGCAGGCAGCCTCAAACCAGGCTGGTCGCATTCCCATTATCTATGGCGGCAGCATGAACGCGGCGAACGCGGCGGACTTGCTGGCCCAGCCCGACATTGATGGCGGCCTGGTGGGCGGTGCCGCACTCAAGGTCGCTGATTTTCTATCCATCATTGCCTGCGCTTGCTGATTTCAAGCATAGGCCGTTACACATATTTAGGAGTATTCGATGAGCGCTTTGTTAACTATTCTTCTCGCGGTTCAGATGATTTCCGCGGTGGCCATGACCGGCTTGATTCTGGTGCAACATGGCAAGGGAGCCGACATGGGCGCAGCCTTTGGCAGCGGCGGTTCGGGTAGTCTGTTTGGCGCCAGTGGCAGTGCGAATTTTCTGTCGCGGACCACGGCTGTGCTGGCCACGATCTTCTTTGTTTGCACCTTGATGCTTGCTTATTTCGGCACCGCGCGTCCGACCGTGAGTTCGGGAAGTGTGCTTGAAGGTGCTGCTGTTTCAGTCCCCGTTCCGGTCGTTGTTCCTCCTGTGGTTCCGGCGTCTGGTGCAGCTCAAATTCCTTCGAAATAAACGCCGTTCAAATTGCGCTCAGTGGTCAAGATTTGCCGTAATTAAGGGTAGACTACAGTCCTGTCTGGAGGGCTAAAAGCACAATGCAGTTTGTGCGGTCCAGACACAAAAGAGCCGTCGTGGTGAAATTGGTAGACACGCTATCTTGAGGTGGTAGTGGCGAAAGCTTTGCGAGTTCGAGTCTCGCCGACGGCACCAAATAAACATGCTTGATGTGGATCAATGCAGCAAGCCGATACTTGGAACAAAATCTCCTTTTATGAGTCTTGATCAATACCTGCCAATCTTTTTGTTCATTCTGGTTGGCATCGGTGTCGGTGTTGCGCCACAAATCATTGGGTACATCCTCGGACCCAATCGCCCTGATGCTGCAAAGAACTCGCCTTACGAATGCGGTTTCGAAGCCTTCGGCGACGCCAGAATGAAATTCGATGTGCGCTATTACCTAGTTGCCATCCTGTTCATTTTGTTTGACCTCGAAATTGCCTTTCTGTTTCCTTGGGCGGTGGCGCTGAAAGATATTGGTGCGCTTGGTTTCTGGTCAGTCATGGTGTTTTTGGCCATCCTCGTCGTTGGGTTTGTTTACGAGTGGAAAAAGGGAGCCCTTGACTGGGAGTGATGCGATGATTGAAGGCATATTAAAAGAAGGCTTTATCACCACCAGTTACGACTCGGTGATGAACTGGGCTAAGACCGGATCGCTTTGGCCCATGTCTTTTGGACTGGCTTGTTGCGCGGTTGAAATGATGCACGCGGCGAACGCCCGTTACGACATCAGCCGCTTCGGGGCCGAGGTGTTTCGCGCCAGCCCGCGGCAATCGGACTTGATTATTGTGGCGGGCACGCTGTGCAACAAGATGGCGCCTGCTTTTCGCAAAGTCTATGACCAAATGAGCGAGCCCCGCCGTGTGATTTCCATGGGCTCCTGCGCCAACGGTGGCGGCTACTACCACTACAGCTATTCGGTGGTGCGGGGTTGTGATCGTATCGTTCCGGTGGACGTTTACGTGCCGGGCTGTCCGCCTACGGCGGAAGCGCTTCTGTACGGCATCATTCAGCTGCAGCACAAGATTCGCCGCACGCAAACCATTGCTCGCGCATAAGGGACTGGTGATGACTTCATTCGCTGTGAATCCCGAAACGACCAAAGTCAATGTTGAGGCTGCATTGGGCGACCTGCTCATTAGCAGTGTCCTTCGACTGGGTGAACTGACCATCGTCGTAGGCAGTGCCCATTATTTGCAGGCAGCACAAATCTTGCGGGACGACCCCAATTGCCGCTTCGAGCAACTGATGGATTTGTGCGGCGTTGATTACTCGACTTACAAGGATCAGCCTCAATCCGGACTGCGTTTCTGTGTGGTGTCGCATCTTCTGTCGGTGAGCCTGAATCAGCGCGTGCGGTTGAAGGTATTTGCACCCGATGACAGTCTGCCGGTGGTGCAGTCGCTTTGCAATCTTTGGAGTTCTGCGAACTGGTTCGAACGAGAAGCCTTTGACCTGTTTGGCATTGTTTTCGAAGGCCACACTGATTTGCGCCGAATCCTCACCGATTACGGTTTCATCGGTCATCCGTTCCGCAAGGATTTTCCGGTTTCAGGTCATGTCGAGATGCGCTATGACGCCGAGCTCAAGCGTGTCGTGTACCAGCCCGTCTCGATTGAACCTCGCGAAATCACACCGCGCATCATCCGTGAAGACAACTACGGAGGCTTGCACTAGGCTTTTTATGGCTGAAATAAAAAACTACACCCTTAATTTTGGGCCGCAACATCCGGCAGCGCATGGCGTGTTGCGTCTGGTGCTGGAGCTTGATGGCGAAGTGATTCAACGCGCTGATCCGCATATCGGGCTGCTGCATCGGGCCACTGAGAAACTCGCCGAGACCAAAACCTATATCCAGGCCTTGCCATATATGGATCGTCTCGACTATATGTCGATGATGTGCAATGAAAGCGCGTACTGCCTAGCCATCGAAAAAATGCTGGGCCTGGAAGTTCCCACCCGCGCCAAGTACATCCGCGTGATGTTCGCCGAGATTACCCGTCTGCTCAACCATTTGTTGGCTGTGGGCGCCGGGGCTCTGGACTGCGGCGCAATGACGGTCATGCTGTACGCCTTTCGCGAGCGCGAAGACCTGTTGGACATGTATGAGGCGGTCAGTGGTGCACGCATGCACGCGGCCTATTTCCGGCCGGGCGGCGTCTATCGCGATTTGCCCGACACCATGGCGCGGCACCAGCCCAACAAGATCAGAAGCGCCAAGTCCACTGAAAGGCTGAATCGCGCTCGTGATGGCAGTCTGCTTGATTTCATCGATGACTTTACCCAGCGCTTTCCGACCTATTTGGGTGAATATCACACGCTGTTGACGGATAACCGTATCTGGAAACAGCGCACAGTCGGCGTTGGCGTGGTGACTGCTGAGCGCGCGCTCAATCTTGGATTTAGTGGCCCGATGTTGCGCGGTTCCGGGGTTGCCTGGGATTTGCGGAAGACGCAGCCGTATGAGATCTATGACCAGCTTGATTTTGATATTCCGGTAGGCGTCACGGGCGACTGCTACGACCGCTATCTGGTGCGCATGGAAGAGATGAAGCAGTCCAACCGCATCATCAAGCAGTGTGTCGATTGGCTGCGCGTCAATCCCGGTCCGGTCATCACTGATAACCACAAGATCGCGCCGCCAAACCGTGAGTCCATGAAATCCAACATGGAAGAATTGATTCACCACTTCAAGCTGTTTACTGAGGGCTTTTCTGTGCCCGAAGGCGAGGCCTACGCGACCATTGAGCATCCGAAAGGCGAATTCGGCATCTATATGGTCAGTGATGGTGCCAACAAGCCGTACCGAATGAAGATTCGGCCACCTGCTTTTGTCCATCTGGCCGCGCTCGGTGAGATGGGGAAGGGCCACATGATTGGCGATGCGGTGGCCATCATTGGTTCATTGGATATTGTGTTTGGGGAAGTTGATCGATGATCTCCGAAGAATCAAAAGTGCGCTTCGCTCAAGAAGTTGCCAAATACCCGCAGGACCAGAAGCAGTCTGCCGTCATGGCGTGTCTGGCGATTGTTCAGCAGGAGGCTGGTTTCGTCAGTGCCGACAGTGAAGCCGAAGTGGCGGAATTCCTGGGTATGGCCCCGATGGCAGTGCACGAAGTCACATCGTTTTACAACATGTACAACCAGCAGCCGGTTGGGAAATACAAGTTGAATGTCTGCACCAATTTGCCCTGTCAGTTGCGCGATGGCGGAAAGGCCCTCAAGCATCTTGAGCACAAGTTGGACATCAAAATGGGCGAGACCACGTCTGACGGCATGTTTACCTTGCAGCAATGTGAATGCCTTGGGGCTTGCGCTGATTCACCGGTGCTGTTGGTGAATGACCAGACCATGTGCAGTTTCATGACTGACGACAAACTCGACCAACTGGTCGATGGTTTGCGCGCTGCGGGGGATAAGTAATGTTGGCTGACAAAATACTGTCCCAGTTTCAGGCCACCGGCGTGCAGACCGGTTTTCATGGTCGGCATATCAGTCCCCAGATCTATGCGGATTTGAATGGTTCGAATTGGCATTTGAAAGACTACGAATCGCGCGGTGGCTATCAGGCGCTGCGAAAAATACTCGGAATAGACGGCGGCCTCGGCGTTGATGGCGCTGTTGCTGGCATGACGTCGGATCAAGTGATTGCAACTGTCAAAGAGTCTGGCTTGCGGGGGCGTGGCGGAGCCGGTTTCCCGACAGGGCTCAAGTGGAGCTTCATGCCGCGTCAGTATGCCGGTCAGAAGTATCTTGTCTGCAACTCCGACGAGGGCGAGCCAGGCACTTGCAAGGACCGTGAAATACTGCAATTCAATCCCCATATGGTGATTGAGGGCATGATCATCGCAGCCTACGCGATGGGCATTTCAGTGGGCTACAACTACATTCATGGCGAGATATTCAAGACCTACCAACGGTTTGAAGAGGCTCTGGAAGAAGCACGTGCTGCCGGCTTTCTTGGCAACAATATTCTGGGCAGTGATTACAGCTTTCAGTTGCATGCTGCGCATGGTTATGGCGCCTATATCTGCGGTGAAGAAACTGCTCTGCTGGAGTCGCTCGAAGGAAAAAAAGGCCAGCCCCGCTACAAGCCACCGTTCCCGGCCAGTTTTGGCCTGTACGGAAAGCCCACCACGATCAACAACACGGAAACTTTCGCGGCGGTGCCGTGGATCATCCGCAATGGCGGGCTGGCGTATCTGGCGTGCGGCAAGCCCAACAATGGGGGCACCAAGATATTTTCCATGAGCGGCGATGTGGAGCTTCCCGGTAATTACGAAGTCCCGATGGGAACGCCGTTCTCCCAACTGCTCGAGCTTGCCGGCGGCGTGCGCAAGGGGCGCCAACTCAAGGCCGTCATTCCTGGCGGATCTTCGTCTCCGATTTTGCCTGGCAGCATCATGATGGATTGCACGATGGACTACGACTCCATCGCCAAGGCGGGTTCAATGCTCGGCTCTGGCGCCGTGATTGTGCTCGATGACAGCCGGTGCATGGTCAAGAGTCTGCAGCGCTTGAGCTATTTTTATATGCATGAATCCTGTGGGCAATGCACGCCTTGCCGCGAAGGTACCGGTTGGCTGTCGCGTGTGGTGGACCGGATCGAAAATGGTCAGGGTCGACCCACAGACATGGACCTGTTGGACAACGTCGCTGAAGACATCATGGGGCGCACCATTTGCGCCCTGGGAGATGCTGCAGCCATGCCTGTGCGCGCCATGATCAAACATTTCCGCCCTGAATTTGAATACCACGTAGAGCACAAGACCTGCATGGTCCCAGCCTACGTCTGAGCGAGTCCCAAGATGATTGAAATTGAACTCGACGGCAAGAAGGTAGATATTGTTGAAGGCAGCATGATCATGCATG
The DNA here is from genome assembly GCA_038215405.1 of Burkholderiales bacterium. Lineage (GTDB taxonomy): Bacteria > Pseudomonadota > Gammaproteobacteria > Burkholderiales > Burkholderiaceae_C > Rhodoferax. Next base: position 41,905 of record JBBQQX010000001.1, on the reverse strand, counting down.
CAGCCGAAAAGGCAGGCACCTTCATACCGCATTTTTGCTACCACAAGAAGCTCAGCATTGCGGCGAGCTGCCGCATGTGTCTGGTTGATGTGGAGAAAATGCCCAAGCCCATGCCCGCCTGCGCTACGCAAGTTGCGCAAGGCATGATTGTCCGTACTAAAAGCGAGAAGGCAATCAAGGCGCAGAAGTCGGTCATGGAATTCCTGCTGATCAACCATCCACTGGATTGCCCCATCTGCGACCAGGGCGGCGAGTGCCAGTTGCAGGATCTGGCCGTCGGTTATGGCGCATCTTCTTCGCGCTACGAAGAAGAAAAACGCGTCGTGGCAGTCAAAGATGTGGGTCCCTTGATTTCCATGCAGGAAATGAGCCGATGCATTCATTGCACCCGATGCGTTCGATTTGGGCAAGAAGTGGCGGGCGTGATGGAGTTGGGGATGTCGCATCGTGGCGAGCATGCCGAGATCGAAACGTTTATCGGCCACTCGATTGACTCGGAACTGTCCGGCAACATGATCGACATTTGCCCGGTCGGCGCCCTGACCAGCAAGCCGTTTCGTTACAGTGCCCGCACCTGGGAGTTGTCGCGCCGCAAGTCCGTCAGTCCGCATGACTCCACCGGTGCCAACCTGGTTGTACAGGTCAAGAACAACAAGGTCATGCGCGTCGTGCCTTTTGAGAACGAAGCTGTTAACGAATGCTGGATTGCAGACCGAGACCGTTTTTCCTATGAAGCGCTGAACAGCGATGAGCGTCTGACCACGCCCATGCTTAAGCAGGGCGGTGTCTGGAATGCCGTCGATTGGCAGACCGCACTGGAGTATGTCGCCAATGGCCTGAAGCAGATCAAGGCGGAGCATGGCGCCCAAAGCATTGGCACGTTGGTCAGCCCGCACAGTACCTTGGAAGAGTCATTTCTGGCTGGCGCTTTGATGCGTGGCCTGGGTAGCGAGAACGTCGATTACCGTTTGCGCAACGCCGAGTTCCCTGCGTCCGAAGGCGTGCGCTATTTAGGTACCTCGATAGCGTCCTTGTCTGAACTGCAACGTGTGTTGGTGGTGGGTTCCAGTCTGCGCAAGGATCACCCCTTGTTTGCCCAACGCATTCGCCAGGCGGCCCGCAAGGGTTGTGCGGTGAATGCTATTGTTGCTAGTGCGCAAGACTGGGCGATGCCCGTGGCCAACACGCTGCTGCGTGACGCCCGTAGTTGGGCGCAGGCGCTGGCAGACGTGGCCTTTGCAGTGGCGGCCCAGAAGGGCGTTGAGCCGCCGGTTCCGGGCAATGCTGATGACGTAGCTAAAGCCATCGCGCAGTCTTTGCTGAGTGGTGAGCGTAAATCAATTTTGTTGGGTAACGCGGCCGCGCACCATGCCCAGGCGTCGAGCTTGTTGGCGCTTGCCAACTGGATTGGCGCACAGACAGGCGCCACTGTCGGTTACCTGACGGAGGCGGCCAACACGGTCGGCGCACAAGTTGCTGGGGCTCTGCCCGGCCCTAAGGGTTTGAATGCGGGGCAAATGCTCCGTGGTGATCTGAAAGCCGTGTTTCTGTTGAACAACGAACCCGAGTTTGATTCAGCACCGGGTGCCTTGGCTTTGAGCGCTCTGTCAAAGGCTGAGATGGTGGTCACGCTGAGTCCGTTCAAAACCAATATGGCTTTCAGTGACGTCTTGTTGCCGATTTCGCCGTTCACCGAAACGTCGGGTACCTTTGTTAATGCCGAGGGCTTGGTGCAGAGTTTTCATGCGGTCGTTAAACCGCTGGGTGAAACTCGCCCGGCGTGGAAAGTGTTGCGTGTGCTGGGTAACCTGCTAGGAATCGCCGATTTCAACTTCGAAACCTCGCAGGAGGTACTCAAGCGCGTATCGGGCTTGCCGGCTGAAGGTGAGTCAGTTTTGGCGGGCGCCACGTTGAGTAATGCAACCCAGGCTGTCGTTGACCTCACGCCTGTCGCAGTGGCACCGGCGGTCGTCGCTATTTATGACCTCGATGGGATTGTGCGGCGAGCAGCGAGCCTGCAGCTCACGGCAGACGCTAGACCACATGATGTGGCGCAGGAGGTGACAGCATGATCGATACCATCTTCGCGTTGGGGGAGGGGCTGCTGGCGGCGCCTTGGTGGTCCGCCATTGCCTGGCCGGTGATATGGGCTCTAATCAAGGTGACGCTGGTCTTGATGCTTGTGATGGGCGCTGTGACTTACACGACGCTGTGGGAGCGCAGGTTGCTGGCGTGGGCCCAGATTCGCATGGGTCCAAACCGGGTCGGACCTTGGGGTCTGCTGCAACCCATAGCCGATGCACTGAAACTGATGGGCAAGGAAGTGCTCAGACCCGCAGCTGCAGAAAAATTTCTGTTTTATATGGGTCCGGTCATGACCGTGATGCCCGCCATGGCGGCATGGGCTGTGATTCCATTCGGCCCGGACATTGCTTTGGCCAATATCAACGCAGGTTTGCTGTTTCTGATGGCGATCACCTCGATGGAGGTGTATGGCGTGATTATCTCTGGCTGGTCCTCCAATTCAAAATATCCGTTCCTTGGCGCATTGCGTGCATCGTCTCAGATGGTTAGCTATGAGATTGCCATGGGCTTCTGCTTCGTGGTTGTACTCATGGTTTCAGCCAGTCTGAATATGACAGACATCGTCACCGGCCAGGGTAAGGGTTACTTTGCAGAGATGGGCCTTAACTTCCTGTCGTGGAACTGGTTGCCGCTGTTGCCGATTTTCGTGGTCTACTTTATTTCTGGTCTGGCGGAAACCAATCGACTTCCCTTTGACGTGATTGAAGGCGAGTCAGAAATTGTGGCGGGCCATATGGTGGAATACTCGGGGATGTCCTGGGCAATGTTCCAGATGGCGGAGTACGCGAACATTTGGCTGGTGTCGGTCTTGGCGACGATCATGTTCCTTGGCGGCTGGTTGTCGCCCATCGACAGTGTCCTGCTTAACTGGATTCCTGGATGGATCTGGTTGGGACTCAAGTCGTTTTTCATCGTGACGATGTTTGTCTGGGTACGGGTCTCGTTCCCGAGATTTCGCTATGACCAAATCATGCGTTTGGGTTGGAAAATATTTATTCCGGTCACCTTGGTCTGGCTTGTGGTTGTCGGGGGATGGATGCAGACCCCGTGGAACATTTGGAAGTAATTCGAGTTGTCTATGTCTACCCCTACTTCAAGTGCTGTTGAAATCGAAAACAAGAGTGCCTTTTCGTTGAAAGATTTCCTGTCCAGTTTCATGCTGGGTGAGTTATTCAAGGGCCTGGCGCTGACTGGCAAATATGCGTTTCGCAGCAAGATCACGCTGGAGTACCCAGAGGAAAAGACGCCTCTGTCGCCCCGTTTCAGGGGCCTGCATGCATTGCGCCGTTATGACAACGGCGAAGAGCGCTGCATTGCCTGCAAACTGTGCGAAGCCATTTGCCCAGCGATGGCAATCACCATTGAATCAGAACTTCGCGCCGACGGATCGCGCCGAACGACGCGTTATGACATTGATTTGAATAAGTGCATCTTCTGCGGATTTTGTGAAGAAAGTTGCCCGGTCGACTCGATTGTGGAGACCTCCATCCTCGAATACCACGGCGAATCCCGTAGCGACCTCTATTTCACGAAAGACATGCTGCTGGCGGTGGGCGACCGCTACGAAGCGCAGATTGCGGCAGCCAGGGCAGCTGATGCCAAATACCGCTAACGACCGCATCAGCAGCTATCACCTTTTGAACACCGGAAAAAAGTAACGACACATGGACGTCAAGACGGGCTTCTTCTATTTTTTCTCGATCGTGCTGCTCTTCGCCGCCTTTCGAGTGATTACCTCGCGCAATCCGGTGTATGCCGTCTTGTACCTTGTACTGGCATTCTTTCAGGCGGCGGCCATCTGGTTATTGCTAAAGGCCGAGTTTTTAGCCATTGCACTGGTTTTGGTGTACGTCGGCGCCGTGATGGTGCTGTTTCTGTTTGTCGTGATGATGTTGGACATCAAAGTCGATGGTTTGCGCGAAGGCTTTTGGAAACATTTCCCACTGGCGGCCGTGGTAGGCGTCGTTGTCGCGCTGGAGATGGCTGCGGTATTGATGGGAGGATTTCGCGTCAGTGATGAACCGCAAAACGCTGCGGTGCTTGGACGGGCCGGCATCGAACTATCCAATACCCGTGAGCTGGGCAAAATTCTCTACAGTCAGTATGTTTACCCCCTTGAAATTGCTGGAGCGATTCTCCTGGTGGCGATGATTGCGGCTATTGCGTTGACCTTGCGCCAACGTAAGGACAGCAAACAGTTGAGCCCATCCTCTCAAATACGGGTGAAAGCCAAGGATCGGATGGTCGTGCTCAAGATGGCCTCGACCAAGGTGGCGGCGCTGGAAGACGCGGTTAACTCCATGAATGCGGAGAAGAAAGAATGACTCTAACCCTTGGACATTTTCTGTCGCTCGGCGCCATGTTGTTTGCGCTGTCGGTGATCGGCATTTTTCTCAATCGCAAGAATCTGATTGTTTTGTTGATGGCGATCGAACTGATGCTGTTGGCCGTCAATACTAATTTTGTGGCCTTCTCCTACTATTTGGGAGACATGCACGGACAAATATTTGTGTTTTTTATCCTGACTGTTGCTGCCGCAGAGTCAGCAATCGGTCTAGCCATTTTGGTGCTGTTGTTCCGCAACAAATCTAGCATCAACGTGGATGAACTTAATACGCTCAAGGGTTAATAAGATGAGTCAAACCCTGATCCCTTCGACGCTTCTTGCGGTGCCCATGGCGCCGTTGGTGGGTGCTGTGTTGGCTGGCATCTTTGGCACCAAGTTTGGTGGCAACTGGATCGGTCGGCGCCTGTCGCATTCGCTCACGATTCTGGGCGTCCTGATTGCCTTCATCCTGTCTGCCATGACACTCAAGAGTGTGGCGCTCGATGGTGCCCGTTTCAATGAAACCCTGTACACCTGGATGGTGGTGGGTAACATGAAGATGCAAATTGGCTTTCTGGTTGACGGTCTCACAGCCATGATGATGTGCGTGGTGACGTTTGTGTCCCTGATGGTTCACATCTACACGATAGGCTACATGGAGGAAGATGAAGGCTACAACCGCTTCTTTTCCTACATTTCCCTCTTTACGTTCTCGATGCTGATGCTGGTCATGAGCAACAACCTGCTGCAACTGTTTTTTGGCTGGGAGGGTGTTGGTCTGATGTCCTATCTGCTGATCGGCTTCTGGTTCAACCGGCCCACTGCTGTTTTTGCCAACATGAAGGCTTTTCTGGTTAACCGCGTGGGTGACTTCGGTTTTATTCTGGGCATTGCGCTGATCATTGCTTATACGGGTTCGCTCGACTACACCGAAATCTTTGCCCAGAAGAATGAATTGGCTAAGCTGCTTTTTCCGGGTACCGAGTGGATGTTGGTGACGGTGATCTGTATCTGTTTATTTATCGGTGCCATGGCCAAGTCTGCGCAATTTCCGTTGCATGTCTGGTTGCCCGACTCCATGGAAGGCCCGACACCGATCTCGGCGTTGATTCATGCTGCCACCATGGTGACTGCAGGTATTTTCATGGTGGCGCGCATGTCACCCTTGTTTGAACTCAGCGATACCGCTCTGAACTTTGTCTTGGTGATCGGTGCCATTACGGCCCTGTTCATGGGGTTGCTGGGTGTAATTCAAAACGACATCAAGCGTGTCGTGGCCTATTCCACGCTGTCCCAGTTGGGCTACATGACCGTCGCTCTGGGTGCATCGGCTTATTCGGTGGCGGTGTTCCACTTGATGACACATGCATTCTTCAAGGCGCTTCTGTTCCTTGCCGCCGGCTCGGTCATTATGGGAATGCACCATAACCAGGATATCCGCTGGATGGGTGGACTGCGCAAATACATGCCCATCACCTGGATCACATCGCTGCTCGGTTCTCTCGCACTCATCGGCGCCCCGTTGTTTGCAGGTTTTTATTCCAAGGACAGCATCATTGAAGCGGTTTCCGAAAGCCATCTGCCCGGGGCCGGCTTCGCTACATTTGCTGTGTTGGGTGGTGTTTTTCTGACAGCGTTTTATTCCTTTCGGCTGTATTTTTTGGTCTTCCATGGGGCGGAGCGCTATGACCAAAATCCGGACGCCCACCACGACGCGCATCATGGTCATGACGCAAAGCAGCACAAGCCACATGAATCACCGTGGGTGGTGACCGTGCCGCTGATATTGCTCGCTATCCCTTCAGTCGTAATCGGTTTCATGACAATCGAGCCCATGTTGTACGGAGGGTTTTTCAAGGACTCGATCTTCATCAATCTGGAAAAGCACGCAGCCATGGAAGAAATGGCCAAGCTGTTCCACGGCCCGGTGCAGATGGCTTTGCACGGGCTGATGACAATGCCGTTTTGGTTGGCCGTTTTCGGTGTGGCAAGTGCCTACTACATGTACATGGTTAATCCGGCGTTGCCAGCGGCGATCAAGACCCGATTTCAGCCGATCTACACAGTGCTGGAAAACAAGTACTACCTGGACTGGTTCAATGAAAACGTGGTTTCGCGCGCCGCCCGCGCCTTGGGTGTTGGGCTGTGGAAAGGTGGCGATGAGGCCTTGATCGATGGCGCGTTGGTGAACGGCTCCTGGAAAGGAGTTGCGTGGGTATCAGGCGTGATTCGCAGGGTACAAACAGGCTACCTGTATCACTATGCGCTGGTCATGATCTTGGGTGTTTTTGTGCTGATGACGTATTTCGTCTGGCTCAAGTAGGAGAATAAGAAAAATGGGTTTGTTGAGCCTGGCTATTTGGACACCAATTGTTTTTGGTGTTGTGCTGCTGGCACTTGGTCGCGATGATCAGGCGCGCACCGTGCGTTGGGTCGCGCTGATTGGTGCCATCGTCAGTTTTCTTGTTACCTTGCCCTTGTACGCGGGCTTCAAACTCGGCACGGCTGCGATGCAGTTTGTCGAGAAGGCGCCGTGGATAGAGCGCTTCAATGTGAATTACCACCTGGGTGTGGACGGAATTTCACTCTGGATGGTGATCCTGACGGCCTTTATCAACGTCATTGTGGTGATTGCCGGCTGGGAAGTCATCACCCGACGGGTCAATCAGTACATGGGCGCTTTCCTGATTTTGAGCGGTTTGCAGATTGGTGTTTTCTGTGCGCTTGATGGCATGTTGTTCTATGTGTTCTTTGAGGCCACGCTGGTTCCGATGTACCTGATCATCGGTATCTGGGGCGGTCCCAACAAGATATATGCCGCGTTCAAGTTCTTCTTGTACACCCTGCTCGGTTCGCTCTTGATGCTTGTGGCGCTGATTTTTCTGTATACCAAGTCAGGCGGCAGTTTCGACTTGGCAACGTGGTATCAGCTTCCCTTGGCCGGCGCGGTGCAGACCCTGCTGTTCTTTGCCTTTCTCGCGGCTTTTGCTGTCAAAGTGCCGATGTGGCCGGTGCACACCTGGCTGCCTGATGTGCACGTTGAGGCGCCCACAGGCGGGTCGGCGGTGTTGGCCGCCGTGATGCTAAAGCTTGGGGCTTATGGTTTCCTTCGGTTTTCACTGCCGATAGCCCCGGACGCGGCACACGAATGGTCCGGGTTGATGATCGGTCTATCGCTCATTGCGGTGGTTTATGTCGGCTTGGTCGCATTGGTCCAGACCGATATGAAGAAACTAGTCGCTTACGCCTCGGTTGCGCACATGGGATTTGTGACATTGGGCTTTTTCATCTTTAATGATCTTGGCATGTCCGGCGCCCTGGTGCAGATGGTCTCCCACGGTTTTGTATCGGCCGCTATGTTCTTGTCGATCGGCGTGTTGTATGACCGAGCACATTCGCGTGAGATCGCCAGTTACGGTGGCGTGGTCAACATGATGCCCAAGTTCACTGCTTTTGCGCTGCTGTTTGCCATGGCCAATTGCGGGCTGCCGGGCACAGCTGGTTTCGTCGGCGAGTGGATGGTGATCATCGGCGCCGTCAAGACCAACTTCTGGATGGGCTTTGCGGCCGCGAGTTCGCTGGTTTTCGGCGCCGCTTACACACTGTGGATGGTCAAGCGTGTCTACCTTGGCCCGGTGACCAATGATCGCGTCAGGGCCCTGAAAGACATCAATGGACGTGAGTTTCTGATGCTGGCGTTGCTGGCAATCGCGGTGTTGTACATGGGCATCTATCCGAAGCCCTTTACCGATGTGATGGATACATCGGTGACGGAGTTGCTCAGGCACGTCGCGACATCCAAGCTGATCTGATCAGTGTGAATCGACCAAATTGAATTAAGAGATAGAACATGATCGACAAACTCAGTTGGATTTCGGTTTACCCTGAAATCATCCTGCTCATCATGGCCTGCGTTATCGCGCTGGCCGACCTTGGGGTAAAAAGTCCACGGCGCACGCAGACCTATTTGCTGTCGCTGTTGACTCTGGCCATCGTGGCGGCGCTGCAGGCGAGTTACGCAGTCGGTGGCGGGACCGTTTACGGGTTTAACAACATGGTGGTCAGTGACCCCATGGGCAACTGGCTCAAGTGTTTTGCAGCGATTGCCGTGATGGTGACCTTGGTCTATGGCCGTCCCTACGCCGCTGATCGAGACATGCTGCGTGGTGGCGAGATGTTCTCCTTAAGCATGTTCGGACTGCTGGGCATATTTGTAATGATCTCCGGCAATAATTTCCTGGTGATTTATTTAGGGCTGGAATTGCTGACGCTCGCGAGCTACGCGCTGGTTGCTCTGCGGAGAGACCATGCGACTGCCACTGAGGCGGCCATGAAGTATTTTGTCCTGGGTGCGCTGGCTTCGGGTTTCCTGCTTTATGGTTTGTCAATGATTTATGGTGCCACCGGGTCGCTGGATGTGAATGCCGTGTTCCGAGCGATCAATTCAGGCCAAATCAAGCATCAGGTGCTGGTATTTGGCTTGGTGTTTGTGGTGTCCGGCCTGGCGTTCAAGCTCGGTGCAGTCCCATTTCACATGTGGATTCCTGATGTGTACCAGGGCGCACCCACGGCCACTACGTTGTTTATCGCTGGCGCCCCCAAGTTGGCGGCTTTTGCCATCTGCATTCGGCTGCTGGTGGAGGGAATGTTGCCACTGGCCATAGACTGGCAACAGATGTTGATGGTGCTGTCCATTGGGTCGTTGCTGATTGGCAATCTGGCTGCCATCGCACAGACCAACCTCAAGCGCATGCTGGCGTATTCCACGATTTCACACATGGGTTTTGTGCTGATTGGTTTGATGTCAGGCGTGGTCAACGGCGACATTCACTATGCCGCAAACGCTTACAGTTCGTCGATGTTTTACGTGATCACCTATGTGTTGACGACGCTGGCCAGTTTTGGTGTGATCCTGCTGCTCGCCCGGGATGGATTTGAGAGCGAAGAGATCGCTGATTTGGCTGGATTGAACGAGCGCAGTCCGCTCTACGCCGGCGTGATGGCAGTGTGTTTGTTCTCGTTGGCCGGCATTCCACCGATGGTTGGTTTCTATGCCAAGCTCTCTGTGTTGCAGGCGCTGGTCGCTTCGGGAAGTGTTTTCCACATCGGTTTGGCCGTGTTCGCCGTCATGATGTCGCTGGTTGGTGCCTTCTATTACTTGCGCGTCGTCAAGGTGATGTACTTTGACAAGCCTGTCGGGGCTGGCACCATGTCGGCGCCGTTTGATGTTCGGGCCGTTCTGTCCCTCAACGGCGCACTGTTGCTGGTGCTTGGCCTGTTGCCTGGCGGTCTGATGACTTTATGCGCCAATGCGGTGGTGCAAATGCTGGGCACCTGATCGATTGAGGCGGTTGCCTTGCGCCGGCACTTAGCGGTATCGATTTGATCGCACTGCCTGTTGGCAAGGTGTGGAACCTATTTCGATCTTCAGTGTCTTGACTGATTGCGGCGTTGCGTTCTAGCCAGTTCTCATGAACGATCTTCATTTGATTGAACAAAGACTTAGTACTGAGGAATTGGTCAAGGGTCACTTTCTTCACGCCTACCGCGATGTGGTGAGGTTGCCCGACGGGGCAAGCACCACTCGCGAATACATAGTGCATCCAGGTGCCGTCATGATTATTCCGCTGCTTGAGGACGAAAACGGCGGAATCAGGGTGGTACTGGAGCGCCAGTTTCGCTATCCCGTCGGCCAGGTGATGATCGAGTTTCCGGCGGGCAAGCTCGACGCAGGAGAAGACCTGCAACGCTGCGCCCAGCGAGAGCTCCTTGAGGAAACCGGCTACTGCGGGTCGCGGTGGGCACACGCGGGTGTGTTGCACCCAGTCATTTCCTATTCCACTGAATTCATTGATATCTGGTTTGCCTGTGATTTGACATCCGGCGTGCGTCAGCTTGATCAAGGTGAGTTTCTGGATGTCTTCACTGCCACTCCGACCGAGCTGCTGCAATGGTGCCGTGATGGCAGGGTCACAGATGGCAAGACCCTGACGGCAGCCTTGTGGCTGCAGAATTATTTGTCAGGGGCCTGGCCCTTGAATTGGCATCCAGCCGCGGCGTCCCTCCCCGCCGGATAATGACGCCATGAAAGTTCTCGATCTTCAGTGTCGTCATCAGCATGTGTTTGAAGGCTGGTTTGCATCCGAAGATGATTTTCTGGATCAATGCAGGCGGGCCGAGGTCCAGTGCCCCGTCTGTGGCGACGCAGCGATCAGCAAACGCTTGAGCGCGCCGCGCCTGAATCTGACCGGTGGCCGGAGCGAGCCATCTCATGCACCGGAAGTCGCCCCGCCGCAGGGCCCAGAGCAGGCCATGCAGCATGCCTGGATGGCGCTGGCCCATCACATTGTGGCCAATACCGATGATGTGGGTGACAGTTTTGTCGAGGAGGCTCGCAAGATGCATTACGGAGAAACCAAGGAGCGCAGCATTCGCGGCCAGGCTTCCCGCGCCGAAGCCGAGTCCCTCATTGAGGAGGGAATCGCCGTGATGTCCTTGTCGCTCCCCGTTGCCCTCAAGGGCCCGCTGCAATAGTCATCAGTCTTCGGATCGTTGGTTGGAAGGGGTGATGCGACTCTTGCATAACGCCATGAATTCTTGAGCTAAATATGAGTCGATTTAGGCCTGCAAGCCTAGAATTTGAGGCACCAAAGTTCAACCGGAGATACCATGATCCATCCTGCGCTTACCGAACTGCTGACCTATACCCAGGAGCATGCTGGGCCTGCCGCCAGCCGGCTTGCTGATTTCATGTTGGCCTATTTCGAGAACGCCGACCCGGATGAGATCCAGACCCGTGGACCCGCGACTTTGTTTGCCATTGCCAGTGCGCATTGGCGTTTGGCTGATGCGCCCTGTGCACCGCAAAGTGCCAGAGTTCGGGTGTTCAATCCAACCCTGGCTGAAGATGGCTACGTGAGCGAGCACACGGCTATTCAAATCGTCAATGACGACATGCCATTCTTGGTGGATTCTGTCACCATGGCCGTCAATCGCAGTGGCCGTACTGCGCACTGGATTGTTCATCCTCTGCTCAGTGTGCAACGCGACGACCAGGGTCACCTGGTCAAAGCTTCCGGCGCATCGCACAGCGGCGAGCAAGCCCGCGCGATGGCGTCGTTCATTCTCGTGGAATGCGATCGCGTCGTGAGTGAGGCTGATCGGGCCGCACTGGCCAGTGAGCTGTCCCGCATCCTGGGTGATGTGCGCGCCGTTGTGCAGGACTGGCGACCCATGCTGAGTCGGTTACAGGCCGTAGCCGACGCATCGGCACAATCGCGACTGACCTCTGACAATCAACAAGAGGGCGTCGAGTTCTTGCACTGGCTTGAGGCTAAGCATTTCACCTTTCTCGGGGCACGCGACTACAACCTCGTGCGTGATGGCGACGCGGTGAGTCTGGTCGCCATTCCCGAGTCTGGCCTGGGCGTGCTGCGGGGAGCGGTTCATACGCCCGTCACCCAGTTGCCCGCCGATGCCGTGGCTTTTCTCGACTCAGATCAACTCGTGCTCATTACCAAGGCCATGACCCGGGCGACCGTGCACCGTCCTGCGTGGCTGGACTATATCGGCGTCAAGCGATTTGACGCCGCAGGTCAGGTGGTCGGCGAGGCGCGCTTTCTGGGCCTCTATACCTCCGCCGCCTACTCAGCGCCAGTCAGCGATATTCCCCAGGTGCGCTGTCGCGCCGCCGAGGTCACAGCCGCGGCTGGTGTGGTGCCGGACAGCCACGCAGCCAAGTCGCTACAGTCAATTTTGGCGGCCTACCCGCGCGATGAGCTGTTCCAGACGGATACGGCCACGCTCATCGAGCATGCCATTGGAATCTTGCGTCTGCAAGAGCGCCAGCGCACGCGCGTGTTCCTGCGCAGTGATCCATTTGGACGCTTTACCTCGGTGCAAGTATTTGTGCCGCGCGACCGTTACAACACCGAGCTGCGCATCAAGATTGGCCAAGAGCTAGCGAACGCGCTGGATGGTCAGTCGGTCGAGTTCACCCCGATGCTCACCGACAGCCCGATGGCGCGTATCCAATACCTGGTTCGGGCCAAGGATCAGGTCCCCAAAAACTTGGACCTGCGTGCGCTTGAGGCGCATATTGCCCGGCTCGCGCAGCGTTGGGAGGACGACTGCACGCAAGAGCTGCTGTATACCCATGGCGAAGGTCCAGGCTTGGCATTAGCGCATCGCTTTGCCAGTGCTTTCTCCACCGCGTACCGTGAGGATTTTTCGGCCCAGGTGGCTGCAGAAGACGCGCAGGCATTGTCGGTATTGACGCCTGCGTCGCCGCTGGCGGTCAAGCTGTATCGTCCGCTGGACGCCGGAGCGGGTCTTTTGCGTTTCAAAATCTACAACACCTCCAAGGTTGCCCTGTCCGATTCACTGCCGGTGCTGGAGCGCCTGGGTGCGCGCGTGCTCGATGAGCAGCCTTACCGGGTCAGCAACGCCAATGGTGACGGTGCTCAATGTCAAGTGTTCTGGATTCACGATCTGGGACTTCAGCTGCCGGTTGGAACCGAGCTTTCTGTCATCAAGTCGCGCTTTGAGGCGCTGTTCGTGCAGGCCTGGAAGGGGGACGTGGACAGTGACGACCTGAACAGGCTGGTGCTCAACACCACTCTGGACGCCCGGGCTATCACGGTCCTGCGCGCCTACACGCGCTACTTCAAGCAGCTGGGTTTTGCATTCAGCCAGAGCTACATTGAAACCACTTTGTACAAAAATGCCCCGATCGCACAAGAAATCAGTGCCTTGTTTGAGGCCCGCTTTGACCCCGCGCGGGAGGCTGATCGCAGCGGTGTGCAGGCGCGCATCGGCGAGCGTATTGAAGCGCTCCTGAGCGGCGTCGCCAGCCTGGACGAAGACCGGATCCTGCGCCAGTTCTATGCCAGTGTGATGGCCACCCTGCGCACCAACGCGTGGCAAACCACGGAAGTCGGTGACGGCAAGCCCTACCTGAGCTTCAAGCTCAATCCGCGCGAATTACCGGGTGTGCCCGAGCCCAAGCCCCTGTTCGAAATCTGGGTCTATTCGCCGCGCGTTGAGGCGTTGCACTTGCGTCTGGGCAAAGTTGCCCGCGGTGGACTGCGCTGGTCAGACCGGCCCGAAGATTTCCGCACCGAAATCCTGGGCCTGGTCAAAGCGCAGCACGTGAAAAATACCGTCATCGTGCCGGTGGGCTCCAAAGGCGGTTTTGTCCTGAAGAAGGCACCGCCTGCCAGTGACCGCGAGGCCTACATGGCCGAGGGCATTGCGTGCTACAAGACCTTGCTGTCGGGCATGCTCGACCTGACCGACAACCTGGTGCAGGGCCAAGTCGTGCCACCCCCCAAGGTGGTCCGTCACGACCCTGACGACCCTTACCTCGTGGTGGCCGCCGACAAAGGCACTGCTTCCTTCTCGGACATTGCCAACAGCGTATCGGCCCAGTATGGCTATTGGTTGGGCGACGCCTTCGCGTCCGGCGGCTCTGTCGGCTATGACCACAAAAAAATGGGTATCACAGCGCGTGGTGCCTGGGAGTCGGCTAAGCGGCACTTCCGCAGCTTGTCCATCAACACCCAGACCACGCCGTTCACCGTGGTCGGCATTGGCGACATGTCGGGCGATGTCTTTGGCAACGGCATGCTGCTGTCGGAACACATCAAACTGGTGGTCGCGTTTGACCACCGCCATATCTTCGTCGACCCCACGCCCGATGTCGCGCTCAGCTTCGCAGAACGCCAACGCCTGTTTGCGTTGCCACGCTCGAGTTGGGATGACTATGACAAGAACCTGATTTCAGAAGGGGGTGGCGTTTATTCGCGTGCGGCCAAATCGATCAAGCTCTCGGTGCAGGCGCGCGCCGTCATCGGCATTGAAGCGCAGGAACTGACCCCGGCGGCACTGCTGCATGCTGTTTTGCAGGCGCCGGTCGATCTCCTTTACAACGGCGGCATTGGTACCTATGTCAAGGCCACCCATGAGACCCATGCCCAGGCGGGCGACAAGGCGGGAGATGCGTTCCGCGTGAATGGCTTGGAGTTGCGCTGCAAGGTACTGGTGGAGGGTGGCAACTTGGGTTGTACCCAACTGGGCCGGGTCGAGTTCGCGCAAACGGGTGGTCTGATCTACACCGATGCCATCGATAACTCGGCGGGTGTCGATTGCTCCGACCACGAGGTCAATATCAAGATATTGCTGGACCGGGTGGTCGAAGCGGGCGACCTGACGCTCAAGCAGCGCAATGACCTGCTGGCTTCCATGACGGACGAAGTCGGTCATCTGGTGCTGGCAGACAACTATTACCAGACCCAGGCGCTTGACATCGCCTGCCATCGCCCCTTGTATGTGCTTGACGGCCAACAGCGCCTGATGCAATGGCTCGAAGGGGCCAGCCGTCTGAACCGGGCGATCGAGTTTTTGCCCAGTGACGAGGAGATTGCGCTGCGCCGAGCCCGCAAGCAGGGCTTGAGCGCGCCAGAAGGCGCCGTTTTATTGGCTTACGCCAAGATGTCGGTGTTTGACGACCTGGTGGCGAGCAACCTGCCCGACGACCCGTACTTCAGTGGCGCCTTGCGCGCTTACTTTCCCAAAGCGCTAAGTGAAAAATTTCCGGAGGCCATTGCGCGTCATCCGCTCAAGCGCGAGATCATCTCGACTTTTATCGTCAACACGATGGTCAACCGCACCGGGGCCACGTTCGTGAACTTCTTGGCCGCAGAGGCCGCCGCCACCGCAGCCGACGTGGTGCGCGCCTACACCCTGGCACGTGAAATCTTTGATCTCGAAGCGCTATGGGATCAGATTGACGCGCTCGACTACCAAGTCTCGAGCTCCCTGCAACTGGACCTGTTGAGCAAGTTGACGGCCATTGCGCAGCGCGCTTCGCGCTGGATGCTGCGCTTGCGCTCCAAGGACACCGATCTGCCGACCCTGATCCAGCGTTATCAGCCGGGTGCGCGCGAGCTGCGCGGTAATCTGGAGCACTGGCTACCGACCCCGGCCATTGCCAACTGGCAGCAAGCCACCCAAACGCTGGTGCAGGCCGGTGTGGCACAGGCGCTGGCACAAAATCTGACGGCGCTGGAGTTCATCTTCCCGGCGCTTGATCTGGTCGATCTGGCGCAAAGCACCGAGGCTGATCTTGAGCAGGCCGCGCGCGCCTATTTTGGGGTCGAGGGGACTCTGGGCCTAAGCGCCTGGCGCGCTCAAATCAACCGCTTGCCGACCGACAGTTTGTGGCAGACGCAAGCTCGGGGCAGTGCCCGCGACGACGTCTACTCCATTGCCAGCCAGATCACCCGCAGTTTGCTGTCAGGCTCGCAAGATTTGTCGGACTGGACAACGCAGCATCAAACCACGGTTGACCGCCTGTGTAAGTTGTTGCAGAACATCAGCACCCAGAGTCCCGATCTGGCGCCAATCTCGGTGGCGCTGCGTGAGCTGCGGCACCTGGCCTGAGTTCAGGGCCACTCAGGAGCAGACGCTCAAGGATGGAGAATCCGGGCCTCTGGTCTTGGCCATGTGATCAAGCGTTGAACTGCAGGGCCGCCAGGCCCGCATAAACACCGCCGTGCGCCACCAGCTCGGCGTGTGTGCCTTGCTCCACCAAACGACCATGGTCCAGTACCACGATGTGGTCGGCCTTGATGACGGTGGCCAGGCGGTGCGCGATTACCAGGGTGGTACGCCCGCGCATGGCGCTCTCCAGCGCCGCTTGCACCATGCGCTCGCTCTCTGCGTCGAGCGCGCTGGTGGCTTCATCGAGCAGTAAGAGCGGCGGGTTCTTCAGCATCGCGCGGGCAATGGCAATGCGCTGGCGCTGGCCACCACTCAGGCGCACGCCGCGCTCGCCCAGGAACGTGTCGTAGCCTTCGGGCAGGGCGTTGATAAATTCGTCGGCAAAGGCCGCTTGCGCCGCCGCCTTGACCTCCGCATCGCTGGCCTCGGGTCGGCCATAGCGAATGTTCTCCAGTGCGCTGCTGGAGAAAATCACCGCGTCCTGCGGCACGATGCCGATGCGCTGGCGCAGCTCAAACAAAGATAACTCGCGTGTCGCCACGCCGTCTAGCACGATCTGTCCTGTCGCCGGATCGTAAAAGCGCAGCAGCAACTGGAACACGGTGCTCTTGCCGGCACCACTGGGTCCCACCAGAGCGACGGTTTGTCCCGGCTTCACCGCCAGTGAAAAGTCGGTCAGTGCCGCTTGCTGCGGACGCGAAGGATAGTTGAATGTCACCTTATCAAAACTAATAGCACTTCCCGCAAGCTGCACGGGGGCTGGAGCCGGATTTGACGGTGAAGTGATGGGAGACTGGCTGCTCAGCAGCTCCATCAGCCGCTCGGTCGCACCGGCCGCGCGCAGCAAGTCGCCATAGACCTCGCCCAGAATCGCGAATGCACTGGCCAGAATGATGACGTACAGCACCGTTTGGCCCAAATCGCCGGCACTGATGCGCCCGGCGATGACGGCCTGCGTGCCCTGGTACAAGCCCCACAAGAGCGCGGCCGACGTGGCAATGATGATGAATGCCACCAGCACCGAGCGCGCCTTCGTTCGCCGCACGGCCGTGTTGAAGGCGTTGTCGGTGGCGCTGTTGAAGCGCGCCGCTTCACGCGGCTCGGCGGTGTAGCTTTGCACCACCGGAATGGCGTTGAGTACTTCGGCCGCGATGGCGCTGGAGTCTGCCAGCCGGTCCTGGCTGGCGCGTGACAGCCTGCGCACGCGCCGGCCAAACCACAGACTGGGCAGCACGATCAACACCAACACGCCCAGCACCTGAACCATGACCATCGGGTTGGTCCAGATCAGCATGCCCAAAGCGCCGATACCCATCACAGAATTGCGCAAGCCCATGCTCAGCGACGAGCCCACCACGGTCTGCACCAGCGTGGTGTCCGCCGACAGGCGTGACAACACTTCGCCGGTCTGCGTGGTCTCGAAAAATTCTGGGCTTTGCTGCAGCACATGAGCGTAGACCGCGTTGCGCAGATCGGCGGTGACACGCTCACCGAGCCAACTCACCATGTAGAAGCGCCCGGCAGAAAAAAGGCCCAAGGCCACCGCCACGGCAAACAGGGCCACAAAGTGCTCACGCAAAGCCATCATCTGGGCGCCTTTGTCGGCCTGCACCAGCCCGCCGTCAATCAGGTAGCGCAGCGCCACCGGAAAAGCCAGCGTAGCCGCCGCGGCCAGCACCAGAAACACCAGTGCCAGCGCAATGCGACCAAAGTACGGTCTGAGAAAGGGCGTCAAGCCAGACAATGATCGCGGTGACGCTTTGATCGGGTCAGGCGTAGATGAGGCGGCAGTGGCTTGGTTCGGCATGCTGCGCAGTGTAGCCAAAAGCCACAGGAAACGTTGCCGCAATAAACAAAGCCTTGACACTCATTGCCTGAGCAATTAGTATCGCGCTCCTCATGATTTCCCCAAGCCCATCCATCCGTTCCAACCTTGACGAAGCCCCCTTGGGCGAGCCCTCTAGCGCCATCGAGTTTTATCACGCCGCAGATTACGCGCCTGAAGAGAGCGTGAGTTACCTGATGCGCCGCGTGCTGGCGCTGGTGGCACAAGAGGTGGAGCGTCAACTCCAAACCAGCGACCTGACCAACGCGCAGTGGGTGCCGCTGTTCAAGTTGTCGATGGGCCAAGCCTCCACCGTGGCCGAACTGGCGCGCCAATGCCATCTCGATGCCGGTGCCATGACCCGCCTGCTGGACCGGCTCGAGGCCAAAGGGCTGTGTCGGCGCGTGCGCTCGGTGGCAGACCGGCGCGTCGTCAACATTGAGCTGACCGATGCCGGTGGCGCCGCCGCGGCCGACATTCCGGTGGTGCTTAGCCGGGTCCAAAACGCCCATCTGGCCGGTTTCTCGGTGCAGGAGTTTGAAACACTAAAGGGTTTTTTGCGCCGCATTCTGGGCAATGCCAGAGGCTCCATATCAGCTTCGGCCACGGCAGAAGGTAGCCGTGAAGCCTGATTCGATCTGCCTCTGGACGGCAGCCTTTTTGACGATGACGGCTCTGGTCTTGTCGGCTTGCGCCAGCCCGCCCGATAGCACCGCGCCAACGCCGCTGCGCGATGCCCAGTCACTCGGCTTGTCTGCCCCCGCGGCCGGGATGCCCGGCGCCCAGTGGTGGCGCGAGTTGGGTGACGCGCAACTCGATGCCTTGGTTGAGCAAGCGCTGGCAAGCAACCCCAGCCTGCAGGTCGTGCAAGCCAGGCTGCTGCGCGCGCAGGCCGGGGTTGGCTTAGCGCAAGCTGCCAGCGGCCCCCAACTGGTTGCTGCGATTGACGCCACGCGGCAGAAGTTCACCGCCAAGGGCATGATTCCACCGCCCTTGGCCGGCTCGATCAATGAGACCGGCACTGCGCAACTCACCGGCAGTTGGGAGCTTGACTTTTTTGGAAAAAATCGCGCTGCACTCGCCGCAGCATTGGGCAACAAGCGGGCGGCTGAGGCTGACGCCGCAGCCGCCCGCACCCTGCTGGCCAGCACGGTGGCGCGAAGCTACTTTCAATGGGTGCGACTCCATGACTTGCGCTTGGTGGCACAAGCCCAGCTGGTGCAGCGCACACAGGTTTTGCGACTGGTCCAAAGCCGCGTCGATGCCGGGCTGGACACCCGGCTGGAACTGCGTCAGAGCGAGGCCACTTTGCCCGAGGCGCGCCTGCAGATTGAGATTCTGCAGGAGCAGCAGACACTTGCCAGCAACGCATTGGCTGCGTTGATTTCTAAGCCAAATCAGTCGCTAGCCCTTGCTGAACCTGTACCTGCCACTATTGAAAACAGAGCATTTCCAGAGGCAGTACCGGTTGATCTTCTGGGGCGGCGCGCCGACATTGCGGCGGCGCGCTGGCGCGTAGAAGCCGCCAGCGAGGACGCCGCCAGCGCCAGAAGCCAGTTTTACCCCAACGTCAATCTGATCGCCTTTGCCGGTTTCTCCAGCATCGGCCTGGACCGCTTGTTGGGGGCGGGCAGTGAGCAATGGGGCGTGGGCCCGGCGCTGCGCCTGCCTTTGTTTGATGGCGGCCGTTTGCGGGCCAATTTGCGGGTCAAGACGGCTGACCTGGACGCGGCCATTGCGAGCTACAACACTGCCGTGATCGAGGCCGTGCGCGAGGTCGCCGATCAGTTGACCTCGACCCAAGCCATCGCCCGTCAGCAGGGCGAGCAGCGCGCGGCGCAAGACGCAGCCGAGCAGGCCTACGCGATCGCCACGCGGCGCTATGAGGCCGGGCTGGGCAACTTGCTCCAGGTGCTCGCCGCCGAGACGGCCGTGCTGGGCCAACGTCGTCAAGGCGTCGAGCTGGCCGCACGCGCCATGGACACCCAGGTCGCTTTGATGCGCGCGTTGGGCGGGGCTTACCGCGGCGAACTGCCCGGCGCCGCCGCGCAGCAGTAAAGCACACCTTATCTTCAGCCCTTTCACACCATGACCCCAGCTCAAATTCCTTCCCCCGCCCCGCGTGCCGCTGGTGATCCAGCGCGCAAAAAAGCCCTGAGCGCCATTGCGGGCGTGGTCCTCATCGTTGGTTTGGGCTGGGGTGCTTACGAATGGCTGGTTGCCAGCCATTTCGAATCTACCGACAACGCCTATGTGCAGGGCAACGTGGTCCAGATCACGCCGCAAATTGGCGGCACGGTGGTCGCCATCCTGGCTGATGACACCGATTTCGTCAAAGCCGGGCAAGCTCTGGTCAGGCTTGATCCCGCCGATGCCGCCTTGGCGCTCGATCTTGCCAAAGCCAATCTGGCGCAGAGCGTGCGGCAAGTGCGCACGCTGTATGCCAACAACGCCAGCCTGCAGTCCCAGATCAGTTTGCGCGAGCCGGACGTGGTCAAGGCCCGGACCGAAATCGCGCGTGCCACCGACGACTTGAACCGACGCCAGTCCCTGGCGGGCGAGGGCGCGGTGTCCAAAGAAGAGCTCAATCACAGTCAAACCCAATTGGCCAACGCCAAGAGTGCGTTGGCCTCGGCGCTGGCCGGCGTCGCTACCGCCCGCGAACAACTGCTCGGTAATCAGGCCTTGACGGAGGGTGTCAGCGTTGAACAGCACCCAAGTGTGCAGGCCGCAAGCGCCAAAGTGCGTGAAGCCTGGCTGGCCAAGGAGCGCGCCATCTTGCCCTCGCCCGTGGACGGCTTCGTGGCACGGCGCAGCGTGCAGTTGGGGCAGCGGGTGGCGGCCGGGACACCCTTGATGTCCGTGATTTCTCCTCAGCAGTTGTGGGTTGATGCGAACTTCAAGGAGGTCCAGCTGCGCCATATCCGGATCGGTCAGAGCGTCGAATTGACGGCCGATCTATACGGCAAGAAAGTAACCTACAAGGGTGTCGTCAGCGGCCTGGGTATGGGGACGGGTGCCGCGTTTGCGTTGTTGCCGGCGCAAAACGCGACCGGCAACTGGATCAAGGTGGTGCAACGCGTCCCGGTGCGGGTGGCGCTGGACGCGGGCGAGCTGGCAAAGAACCCCTTGCGGGTTGGCTTGTCGATGATCGCCACCGTGGATGTCAGCAGGCAGGACGGCAAGATGCTGGCCGAGGCACCGCGTGCTGCCGCGTTGGTACAGACCCCAGTCTATGAAGCCCTTGAGCGGGGCGCCACGCAAGAGGTGGAGAAAATTGTCGCCGCCAATCTGGGCCACCGCTGACTTGATGCGCCATTGAGCTGAGTCACGCATGAGCACCGCCACGCCTTTCAATCCGCCGCCGTTGCAAGGTTCGGCACGTCTGTGGGGCACCATCGCCGTCTCTTTGGCGACCTTCATGAACGTGCTCGATTCGTCGATCGCCAACGTGTCGCTGCCGGCCATTGCCGGTGATCTGGGGGTGAGTGCAAACCAGGGCACCTGGGTCATCACCAGCTTTGGCGTCGCCAACGCCATTGCCCTGCCGCTGACCGGCTGGCTGTCGCAGCGCTTTGGCCAGGTGCGCCTGTTCATCACCAGCGTCTTGCTGTTTGTGCTGAGCTCGTGGCTGTGCGGGCTGGCCCCCAACATGACGATGCTGATCATGTTTCGGGTGATGCAGGGGTTTGTGGCAGGCCCCATGATTCCGTTGTCGCAGGGCTTGCTGTTGTCCAGCTACCCGCCCGCGCTGGCCGGCCTGGCGATGGGCTTGTGGGCCATCACCACGCTGGTGGCACCCGTGCTCGGCCCGCTGCTGGGCGGCTGGATCACCGAAAGCATCAACTGGTCGTGGATTTTTTATATCAACATCCCGGTGGGTCTGTTGTCCGCCTTCATGGTCTGGCGCATTTACCACAAGCGCGAAAGCGTCACGCGCAAGCTGCCGATTGACTCGGTGGGTCTGGGCCTGCTGGTGATCTGGGTCGGCGCCTTGCAGATCATGCTCGACAAAGGCAAGGAGCTCGATTGGTTTCATTCGCCGGAAGTGGTCGCCCTGGGCTTGGTCGCGCTCGTGGGGTGTGCTATTTTTCTGGCCTGGGAGCTCACGGCAGAACACCCGGTGGTCGATTTGCGTCTGTTCAAGCGGCGCAATTTCTGGTCTGGCACGCTGGCGATTGCGGTCGGCTATGGTCTGTTTTTTGGCAATGTGGTCTTGCTGCCTTTGTGGTTGCAGCAGTTCATGGGCTACCCGTCGATTGACGCGGGCATGTTGCTGGCGCCGGTCGGACTGTTCGCCATCATCCTGTCGCCGATCGTTGGCAAAAACGTGAACCGGGTCGATCCGCGCTGGCTCGCCAGCTTTGCGTTTGTGGTGTTTGCCGTGGTGCTGTTGATGCGCTCGCAGTTCAACACCCAGGCCGACTTTGGCACCCTGATGCTGCCGACGATTATTCAAGGGATCGCGATGGCGTTTTTCTTCATTCCCTTGTCGGTCATCCTGCTGTCAGGCATTGCACCGGACAATATCCCGGCGGCCTCCGGCCTGTCGAGTTTTGTGCGCATCGTGGCGGGCTCGTTCGGCACCTCGATTGCCACCACCGTCTGGCAAGACCGTGCCGCGCTGCACCATGCGCAGTTGGTTGAATCCATCCACCCGGGCAGCGCCACGGCCACGCAGGTGCTGGCCGGCATGCGCAGCGCGGGCTTGAGCGCGGAACAGGCGCTGGCGCAGGTTAATCGCCTGATCGATCAGCAAGCCTACATGCTGGCCATTGATGATGTATTTTTTGCCTCGGCGCTGATTTTCCTACTGCTGATTCCGGTGGTGTGGCTCGCACGTCCCAAACGCGCTGGCAGCGCCGCTGGCAATGTCGGCTCCGCCAGCCAGGTCGATGCCGCCGCCGGGGCGCATTGAGCTTGTGCGGCCAGCCTCACAGCCGCAGCGCCCCGGCATAGCCGGTCATCTCCAGGTAGCCGCGCCCGACCCGTCTGCCCTGGCTGTCCAGCAGCTCGCTCAAGCCTTCCCAGTACACCGCGCCGGTCGATTGGCGACTGTCGAGTTCCTGGTTGTCAATGACCGCCTTCACGCGGTAGACCGCAACGGGCGTGCGCACTTGCCATTCGACCGGGTAGCGCGCCTGCGTCAAAGTGCTGCGCCAATAGCGCAGCGGCTCAAACACCACCTCAGCCGACGCAAAAACTCGGGTGGGGGCACCAGCAGCGGCCGGGCGAAACGAGCCGCCGGCCCAGACGGCGTTAGCCGCCGCGTCGCGCAGGCGAAAAGCAGTCAGCGCACTGCCATCAATCAGGTTCATGCCGATCCAGTCCCAACCGACGGCTTGCGACGGCAGCAGCGACTGACTCCACTCATGGTCGAGCCAGGCCGCGTTCGGGGCGCTGGCGTCCAGCTGAAACAGTTGGCCCTGCAGCGTGATCTGGCCGCGCACCGCCAGTTGCGGCAGGCTGTAGTAATAGCTCGCCTGCGCTGCCTCGGGCCCTTTTTGCGACAAGCCACCATCGCCTTGCAACAGCCAGCTTTGCGTTTCGGTGCACAGCAGGTCCAGGCTGAAGTCACGGCCTGCGACCAGGGCATGGTAGCGTGAGCGCTGCCCCACGTCAGCGTTGCCGCCGGGCGCGGTCAGGTCCGCCTCGCGCTTGAGCGACCAGTCGCGCAGTCGCAGCTCGGTGTCTGTTTCGCTGGCGCCGGCCAGGTCAATCTCGGCGCTGCCCGAGGCGCGGGCAATGCGCTGGTCGTGCCAGAGTTTTTTGCCCTGCACATCGGTCAGCGCGGCATGGGCAAAGATCAGTTGTTTGGCGGCAAAACGCGAACGCATCGCCTGCGTGGCGCTCACCCAGGAACGAAAGAAGGTGACCTGAAAGCCGAAGTCCCGCTCGCCTGAACGGGCGTGGCCAGTCAGGTACCACCATTCAATCGCGTCGTCAGGGTGGCTGCCCAGATCACGGGGTGCTTTCAGCAGACGCCGCTGCAGCACAGGTGGTGCGCCGGTTTGCGCCAGCGTGGGCCAGGGCCACAGCGCGGCGCAGCCCAGGCCGGTGGCCAGAAGAGATCGTCGCAAGCGGTCCGGCGGCATGGCAGGCTCAAGCCAGTTGCGCCTGGATCTGCGTTGCCGCTTGCGTGCAGTCACCGAAGTGCTGTTGCACCCAGTCTGGATCAAAGTAGCTGGCCAGGTAGCGCTCCCCGGCGTCACACAGCAGCGACAAAATAGACCCTTGCTGGCCCTGCGCACGCATCTCGCGGGCCAATGCCAACATGCCGACAAAATTGGTGCCGGTCGACGGCCCCACCTTGCGCCCCAGCAGCTGCGACAACACGCGCATGGCGGCCACGGAATCGATATCGCTGACCTCCATCATGCGGTCAACCAAGGTGCGGATAAAGCTGGCCTCCACGCGGGGCCGGCCAATCCCTTCGATGCACGAACCCGGTCCGGTCAGGCTGGCGTTGCCGGTGCGGTGAAATTCTCCGAATACCGATCCCTGTGGATCCGGTACGCAAACTTGCGTGTTGTGGCGCTGGTGGCGCACATAACGGCCAATGGTGGCGCTGGTGCCGCCGGTGCCCGCACCCACCACGATCCAGCGCGGCACCGGATGGCGCTCGCGCGCCATTTGCGTGAACATGCTTTGCGCTATGTTGTTGTTGCCGCGCCAGTCGGTGGCGCGCTCGGCATAGGTGAACTGGTCCATGTAATGGCCACCGGTTTGCTCTGCCAGCGTGCGCGCTTCGTCGTAGACCGCAGGGGCGCTGTCCACCAGATGGCAGCGGCCGCCATAAAACGTGATCTGGGCGATCTTCTCGGGCGAGGTGTTGCGTGGCATCACGGCGATGAACGGCAAACCCAGCAGGCGCGCAAAGTAGGCCTCGCTCACCGCGGTCGAGCCGCTGCTCGATTCCACCACGGTAGAGCCCGCGTGCAACCAGCCATTGCACAGCCCATACAAGAACAGCGAGCGCGCCAGGCGGTGCTTGAGGCTACCGGTGGGATGCGTCGACTCATCCTTCAAATACAGGTCAATGCCGCAGCGGGCAAAGCTGGGCAGGGGCAGGGCAATCAGGTGCGTGTCAGCGCTGCGCTGGTAGTCGGCTTCAATCAGCGCAACGGCGGTGTGTAGCCACTTCATCGCTGACTTACTTCAGGCTGCCCGACAAAAACTGCGCCAGCCGCTCGCTTTTGGGATTGGCCAGCACCTGGGCCGGATTGCCTTCTTCTTCAATCACGCCCTTGTGCAGGAAGATCAGGTGGTTGGATACATCGCGCGCAAAGCCCATTTCATGGGTCACCACCACCATGGTGCGGCCCTCCAGGGCCAGCGTTTTCATGACCTTGAGCACCTCGGACACCAGTTCCGGGTCGAGCGCACTGGTGGGCTCGTCAAACAGCATCACCTCGGGCTCCATCGCCAGCGCACGGGCAATCGCCACGCGCTGCTGCTGGCCGCCGCTCATGTGCGCCGGGTAGCGGTCCTCCATGCCGGCCAGATCGACCCGCTTGAGGTATTTGCGCGCAATCTCCACGGCCTCATCGCGCGGCACTTTCATCACATGCACGGGTGCTTCGATGATGTTCTGCAGCACCGTCATGTGCGCCCACAGGTTGAAATGCTGGAACACCATGGCCAGCTTGGTGCGCATGCGCTGCAACTGCTTGGGGTCAACGGCGCCGAGTTCGCCATTGGCGCCTGCCACCAGCTTGAGCTCTTCGCCGGCCACGACGATGCGGCCCTCGTGCGGCTTTTCCAGCAGGTTGATGCAGCGCAAAAAAGTGCTCTTGCCCGAGCCCGAGCTGCCGATGATGCTGATCACGTCACCGGCATGAGCGGTCAGCGACACGCCCTTGAGCACCTCGACACTGCCGAAGCGCTTGTGGATGTTGTCGGCCTGGAGTTTGATAGTCGAGAGGGTCATGGATGGATCGGGTAGCAGAGAACATTAAAAGGTTCAGGCGCCCAGCAACTCGCCGGTTCTGAAGGCGACGGCGCCGGCAATTTTGCCCAGTTCGCCACCGGCAGTGATGTAACGGTCGCGGATGCGGGCATAAAAAACGCCGTCCACGCCGGCCAGCACGCGCTGCGTCTGGTTGGCAATCGGGTCAATCACCTCCGCCACCAGATCGCCCGCGCGCAAGGTCTGGCCCACTTCGGCCGCAAACACCACCAGGCCAGAGGCAGCTGCCTTGAGCGTTTCCGAGCCCGCCAGCGGTGTCGGCTGGCATTTGAAGGTGGGCACCGCTGGCGGCTGTTCACACGCCAACAGTTGGATATGTTTAAGCCAGTCAACGATCGCTTGGGCATCTTGTTGTGCCAAGGCATGGCTCACGTCAAGCTCGCCGCGCAATTCGATGGTGGTGCTGCAGCAGCCCTGGGGCAGCGGGAGGCTGCGGCCCAGGTCGGCAAAGATCTCGGTCAGCCGCCACCAGGCGCCCGACAGGCATTCGTCAAACGGTCCGCCGCCTGAATTCTTCGCCAGCAAAATTGCCTCGCTGCCCAGAAAACGCGCCAGTGGATCCAACTGCGGCCAGCATGCTTCTTCGGTGTAGAAATGCAGCACGCCTTCACAGTCGCAATGCAGGTCGAGTACAAAGTCGGCGTCATGGGCCAGCGTCAGTAATCTGTGGCGCAAGCTCTGCAACTCAGTGCCGGGCAGCCAGTCGCCCAGGTAGTGGCCGATCGCGTCGCGCACCAGGGCCACATTCTGCTCTGGGTCATCGCCCAGCGTATCGCGCACCAGCGGCCCGACGGCGCGCGCCAGATCCGGGTAATGGCGGTTGAAGTTTTCAGACGTGTCGAGATCAAAGCGGCCCATTGGCTTGTGATCCACCCGCTGCGCCAGTCCGAGCGGATTGGCCACCGGCACCAAAATGATTTCGCCGTGAATCTGGCCTGCTGCTTCTGCCGCTTCGAGCAAGGCGCGCAGATGGTGCGCCACGAGCATGCCCGGCAACTCTTCGGCATGCAGGCTGGCCTGGATATAGACCTTGAGACCGCTGCCAGGCTGACCAAAATGAAAGCTGGTCAAAGTCCTGGTGCTGCCCAAGCTGCCGGACAGCAGGGGATGATCAATGCGAAGCATGGGGTGTGAGCTTTCCTGGAATCAAATCTTGCGAGGCGCCAGGTACGCCAGCAGGCGAGCCTCACTGAACCTGAAGAAGCCGATCAGGCAAAAAGAGGCCACGAGGTAGATGGCGGCGGCGGCCAGATAGGCCTCAAACGGCAGGTAGTAGGTGGCATAGATGCGGCTGGCGGCCGACGTGACATCCAGCATCGAGGGCACGGCGCTGGCCAGGCTGGTGGCTTGCAGCATCATCACCACCTCGTTGCTGTAGGCCGGCAGCGTGCGCCGCATCGCGCTGGGCAGCACGATGTGCAGCATCACCTTGAAGCGGCTCATGCCATAAGCCTGCGCGGCTTCGATCTCGCCCGCACTGGTTTCACGAATGGCCCCGGCCAGCATCTCGGCAGTGTACGCGGCGGTGTTCAGGCTGAACGCCAGCAGTGCGCAAAAGAAGGGTTCCTTGAAGTGCGTCCAGGGCCACACGCTGTCCCAGCGCGCCTGTATCCACTCCAGTTGGCCCAGGCCGTAATAGATCAGGTAGACCTGAATCAACAGCGGGGTGCCGCGCATCACATAGGTGTAGGCGCCAACGACCCAGCGCAGCGGCGCCCACGGGCCGGTCAGGGCCAGCGCACACAAGAGCGCCAGCACGGCGCCCACCGCCAATGACCAAAACAGCAGGCCCAGCGTGGTCAGGATGCCGGTGCCGAAAAGCGCCAGGTTTTGCGGCTCAAAAATGACGGCGAAATTCATTAAAGCTGCACCCGTTTGGTACCCAGGCTGTAACGGGCGTTGAGCCGGCGCAGCACCCAGAGCGACACCGTGGTGTAGATCAAGAACAGTGCGGCGGTGAACAAGAAATAGGCAAAGGGCGAGCGCGTCGCGGCGCTGGCCTGCTTGGCCAGGTAAGTCATTTCCTGCAAGCCGATCAAACTCACCAGCGCGGTGGCCTTGATCAATACCAGCCAGTTGTTGGTGAAGCCGGGCAGGGCGTAGCGCACCATTTGCGGTGCGGTGATGCGCATAAAAGTCTGCGTGCGGCCCATGCCAAAGGCCCAGGCGGCTTCGGCCTGGCCTTTGGGAATGGCCAGAATGGCACCCCTAAAGGTCTCGGTCATGTAGGCGCCGTAGATAAAGCCGATGGTCAGCACACCGGCAAAAAAAGGGTTGATGTCCACCGTCGCTTCGCTGCCCATCGCCTCGAGCAAATTATTCAGGCCGATGGTGCCGCCATAAAAAATCAGCAGCATCAGCACCAGCTCCGGGATGCCGCGGATGATGGTGGTGTAGAGCGTAGCCAGCGCCACCAAAACGGGGCGACCCGAGAGTTTGGCGCCGGCACCGACCAGGCCCAAGACAACAGACACCAGCAAGGCGGCCAGCGACACGCCCACCGTCAGCACTGCACCATACAAAATGGACGTGTAGTAGGAACTCATCGGTGGGCTGCTGCCGGTGCTCGCTGGTGTATTTACTTGCCGTAAACGTCAAACTTGAAATATTTGTCGTTGATTTTCTTGTAGGTGCCGTTGGCACGGATTGCCTTGATGGCGCCGTTCAAGTCGTTCTTGAGCGCCGTGTCTCCCTTGCGCAGGCCGATACCGGCACCAATACCGAAGTACTTTTCGATGTAGAGCTCGGGGCCAACCAGGGTGTAGTCCTTGCCTTCTGGCTTGCTCAGGAAGCCACCAGTGACTTCCACAAAGTCAGCCACGGTGCCATCCAGGCGACCGGACTTGATGTCCAGATAGACCTGGTCTTGCGCGTCATAGGAGACCACTTCCACGCCCACTGGCTTGAGCTCGCCCAAGGCGTATTTCTCTTGCGTGCTGGACTTGAGCACGCCGATCTTCATGCCTTTAAGGGAAGCCGGGCCGGTGAATTTCACGTCTTTCTTGACCACCACGCGGCTCGGCGTGTTGTAGTATTTGTTGGTGAAATCAATCGCCTTCAGGCGATCTTCGGTGATCGACATCGAGCTGATGATGACGTCGTATTTCTTGGCCTGCAAGCCCGGAATCATGCTGTCCCAAGCCTGCTCGACAAACACACATTTGCGCTTGATCTGCTCGCACAGCGCGCTTGCGATGTCAACGTCAAAGCCGGTCGGCTTGCCGTCGGCGGTCTTGAAGGTGAATGGTTGGTACGTCGGGTCGATGGCGACCTTCAGGTCTTTGCCTTGCGCAAAGGAGACAACGCAGAGCGATCCCAAAGCGACGGCGAGCAGGAGTTTTTTCATCAATTAATCCTAAAAAATCCGCGGAGTGACCACGGCGGGTAAAAATGAACAGAGATTTCATTCTACGTTCTGTGAATCGCGAAACCGGGCATGGTTTTCCATAGGCTGATCTGCTTCATTCACCGAAATCATGCGTCTGAACCCGGACTGAATCAGCGCTGAGTCGACGGCAGACTGGTCACCAGTGTGCCCCGAATGCGTCAAGTGCGATTTGACAAGTAGCATTCTTGCCGGCTTCGCTTCACCAGTCTTCCTTCACCGCCAGCACCGCGTCCTTGCCCGCCGCCGCGCGCCCGGCCAGCCAGGCGGTGACGGTGCCGGCCAGCACCACGGCCAGGCACAGCAGCAGCAGGCGGCCCCAGGGCAGCATCAGTTCCATGGTCCAGTGAAAACTCTGCGGGTTCACCACATGCACCAGCACCACCGACACCGCCAGCCCCAGGCCGAGCCCGGCAATGGCGCCCACGCTGGTCCAGGCGCTGCCCTCCAGGGCGACCAATTGCAGAATCTGGCGGCGCGTGAGCCCCAGGTGCGCCAACAGGCCGAACTCCTTGCGCCGCGACAGCACCTGGGCGCTGAAGCTGGCCGCCACGCCGAAGAGGCCAATCGCAATCGCCACCGCTTGCAGCCAGTAGGTCACGGCAAAACTGCGGTCAAAAATGCGCAACGACGTCGCACGAATCTGGTTGGCGGTGCCAAATTCGAGTAATTCGTTGGCGCCGCCGTGGCGCCCGGTCGTGGCTGCATCCGCAGTCCCCGGGCCACTACCATCGGCATTGGCTTCGCCCTGACCGGCCAGCGTGCGCACCGCCCGCTGCACCGTCTCGGCCTCGTCCGGCTTATTGAGCCACAGTGCCAGGTCGTTGGCGCGCCGGTCGCCGGTGAGGCGCTCGAACACGCGCTGGTCGATGGCAATGGCGCCACTCTGGCGGGCATAGTCGCGCCACACGCCTGCTACAAAAAATGTAGCTTCCTGCTCAGTATTGACGAGGGCTAGAGCCCTAAATGACGCTGAAAGTGGGGCAAATACCGTGCCCAGCCTGGCCCCCTGCAGGTCCACCATCGCCTCGCTCACGTAGATGCCAATCTGCCCGGCTGGCACCGGCAAGGCATCGCCCACCAGCGGCAGGCTACGCGCGGGCTCCGTCAGGTCGCGTGCGATCAAAGCCACCGGCGGTTGTGCCGGGTCCAGCTTGAGCGACACCAGGCGCTGCGTCTGCAGCTTTTGTACCCCCGGTAGTTGTCCTACGGCGCGCACAAAGTCGGGCGTGAAGTACACCGTGTCGCTGGCGCTCAAGGTTCGGGAACTGCGCACATACAGGTCAGCGGGCAGTATCCGGTCCAGCCAGACCGTCACTGATTCGCGGAAGCTCGCCACCATCACCGTCAGCGCCACCGCCAGGCTGAGCGAAGCCACCACGCCGCTGACAGCCACAGCCGCCGACTCCCGCTGCCGGCGCGCCCGCTCCACCGCCAGCAGTGGCAAGGTGTGGCGCGCCACCCTTGCGGCCAGCCGGTCCAGCAGCACACCAATCAGCCAGGGCAGCGCCGTGATGCCGCCCACCAGTAGCAGGCCGACCGACATGTAAGCGGCAAGGGGTATGCCAAAAACGGGCGGAGCCCTCGTCAACAGGGCGCCAGCAGCTATCAAGATAATACTGATCCAGTGGCTGTGGCGGGCGCCCTGAGTGCTGTCGAGTCCTTTGAGTGTTTGCGCTGGCGGCAGTCCCTGCGCCCTGCGTGCGGGCCACCAGCCGCCTACCAGGGCGGCGACCAGCCCCAAGGCGCCATAGCCCAGCGCCGCCCAGCCGCTCCATTGCAGTTGGGGTGAAGCCCCGGCAAAAAAGCCGCCACCCAGGTCACCGCCGAGCAGGCGCAGCGCCAGCGCCGCCAGAGCCGTGCCCAGCGCAATACCGGCCGCGCTGCCCACCAGGCCCAGCGCCAGCGACTCCCACAGCACCAGGGCCAGCCGCTTGCGCGCGCTCAGGCCCAGCACCGCCAGCAAGGCAAACTGCTGCGCGCGTTTGGCCACGCTCAATGACAGCACCGAGAACACCAAAAACGCCCCGGTAAACAGGGCAATCAAAGCCAGCACGCTGAGGTTGACGCGGTAGGCCCGCGACAGGTCCTGGGCTTGGGTTTGCGCGTCACCGGGTGGGCTCAAGCTCAGGCCCGCCGGCCATTGCGGCCCGGTCTGCAGCGCGCGTGCAAAAGCGAGTGCATCCACGCCCGGCTGCAGCCGCAGGTCGACGCGGGAGAGCTGCCCCTGTTTGTCAAACAACTCCTGCGCCGCGCCAATGTCCATCACCGCCAGCGCTGCCCCGCCCGCGCGCACGCTCCCCGCCACCGTGACCAGGTGCATCTGCAGGCCGCTTTGCAGCCCCAGCGTTTGGCCCTGTGCCAGCTTTTGCGCGGCTGCGTTCAGAAACACCGTGTCGGGGGCAAACAGCGCCAGACGGTCGGCGGTCTTTAAGGGCAGCGGCATCAAGTCAGGTGCCACAAACGCCACCACCAGCGTGTCGATGCCCACCACGCGCACGGCCGCGCGATGCCCGTCCGGTGCCAAGGCGTAGCTTCCCAGCTCCAGTACCGGGCTGGCGAGTCGAACCTGGGGGTGACGCGAGACCCGGGCAAATAGTGCCTCGTCAAAGCTGCCCTGCACGCTGCGCAGCTCTAGGTCGGGCTGGCCGTTGACCGAGCGCACCGCCTGCGAGAACTCGTCCAGCGCCGAGGCGTTGATGAGTTGCACCGAAAACGCCAGCGCTACTCCCAGCATGACCGCCACCACGGCCGCCGCATTGCGCCAGGGATGCTGGATCAGCTCCTGCCAGGAGAAGGTTTTCAGCAGATCAAACATCATTTACACATTGAAAGGGCGGGGCTCGGATCAATTCAAGCCCGAATTGATCTTTTTGGGTTCGAGATTGGGTTGGGGTCGATTCGGCCCCATTTTTGCATTGATTTCCTGGATTCACTCAAGCGTCCACGGCGGCCCCGCTATGTGCTCTGTTTCTTGAGAAAGCTCAAGCGCGCTGGCGTGGGCTGCTTCCAGAATCAGCACAGACTGATGGGCACTTCGTCCATCTTTGTCTTTGTCACACGAGGCAAAAAAAGGGGGAAGAAAAAATGGGCGAACGCTTAACCACCGGCGAGATATGCACCCGCCACGTCAGCATCGCCTTGCGAGCCACGACCTTGCCGGGCGCAGCCCGACTGATGCGCGAGAACCATGTCGGCTGCCTGGTGGTGGTGGATGAGGTGGCGGGCAAGCGCATCCTGGTCGGGTTGCTGACCGACCGCGACATCGTCACGGCGGCCATCGCCGCTGACCTGGACCCGGCCACGCTGCGGGTGGAAGACGTGATGACCACCGATCTGGTCACCGCGCGCGAGGACGACTCGCTGATTGACCTGATGTACACCATGCGCAGCAAGGGCGTGCGGCGTATTCCCGTGGTGGGTGCCCAGGGTGACCTGGTCGGGCTGGTCACGCTTGACGATGTGCTCGACATCCTGGCGCAAGAACTGGGGCTGCTGGTGGCCACCATCGACAGTGAAGGCCAGCGCGAACGCCAGTTGCGCAAATCAGCTGCCGCTTGAACGGACCAGGCTCGGCCACGCGCAGGGCTACCTCATGCCTCAGGCCTAGGCCGGCGTACCCAGCGCCGCCAGCACCTGATCTGGCATGCGCCGGGGGCGCAAGCTGGCGGCCTGCACACAGCCCACCCGAACCAAGCCCGTCGCCAGCAGCGTGTCGCCGCGCCAGGCTTGTTGCTCCAGTTGCATCGACGCCTGCCGCTGCGCCACCACCTTGACTGTCACCTGGATCAGGTCGTCCAGTTTGGCTGAAGCCAGGTAACGCAATTGCACCTCAGCCACCACAAATATGGCGCCGGTTTGCGCTTGCAGGACGCTTTGCTCGATCCCGACAGAGCGCAGCCACTCGGTGCGTGCACGTTCGAAGAATTTGAGGTAGTTGGCGTAAAACACCACGCCGCCAGCGTCGGTGTCTTCCCAGTAGATGCGTAGGGTGAAGGGGTTGCAGAGTTCAGGCACGGTTTTCAAATTGACGGACTCGGTTTGCGCGTGCCCACAGCTCCTGCATCAGGTCAAGGGGCCTCTAATGGGCCTGCGCCGTTGCGCTTTGCACGATCATGAAGATGACGGCGTTGCGCACGTCGGTATCGCTCAGGTTGTTCAGACCTGCGCGCGCCGGCATTGACTTATGGCCGCTGACGGCAGAGCGTGCCAGGGCTTCAACCCCGACTTGCAGACGCGGCTTCCACGCCGCGAAATCATCGGCCCGTGGCGCGCCCGCCTTGCCGTCACCGTGGCAGTTCAGGCAGTGGCTTTGCACCAGTTGTTCTGGGTTAACGGTGCGCGGCGACGCATACGGCTTGGTGGGATCGACGGCATGGCCAAAACTGACCATGTAGGCAATGGCGCGGCTGATTTCAAGGTCGCTCAGGGCGGGTTGCCCGCCATGGGCCGGCATGTTGCCGAGCCCTGAAATGGCGTGCTCCGCGAGCTTTCCCAAGCCCTGCTTGGCATGCTGCGTCCAGGCACCAACGTCGCCGATCATGGGCGCCCCATCTTTGCCCGTGGCGTGGCAAGCAGCGCAAACTTGTTCGACCACCTCGATCCCGGTCTTGTCCGCTGCCATCGCGGTTGAAACTCCCAGCATCAGGATGGCAAGCATGACGCGCGCGCTGTGGCCACGTGAACTTTGATTTTTCTGCATGTTGCCTCCGGTCGGTTCTGGGTGGTTACTCAAGCCTGCAAATTATAGGCAGCGCAGCTGATTTGTCGATTGATCGAACGCATCCAGCGCGCGTCACCGCTCGCGGCATGACGCCGACCGGGTTGTGCTGACTGGCTCTGGCCGATGCGGCACAAAGTAAGATAGTCTTCATGATCGAATGTCTAATCGTGCTTTCCTCACTGTGAGCCAGGTCAACCCGCTGGCCAGGAGTCTGCTGCCCAGGGCGCGCCTGTCGATGCCTGCGGTGCTGACGGCGGGGGTCTTGCACCTCGCGCTCCTGTGGCTTGTGCTGCAGTCGACACCGGTGATGCACACGGTGCGCAGTGTCGTGCAGTATCTGGCGCCGATCACCTTGCTGCGCGAAAGGGCGCCAACGCCGGCACCCGCGCCGACCCGTATCACGGTGCCATTGCGCAAGCCTGTGGTCACGTCCAAGACGGCGCCTGAACCGGTCGCAGCCGTGCCCAGGGCGATCGAACTGCCCCCAGACAAAGCGCCCGAGCCGTCACCGTTGCCGGTCAAGCCGCCGCCTGTGCCCGAGCCAGCGCCGCCGCTGCCAGTCCCCGAGCCAGCGAAAGTGGCGCCGCCCGTTCTCCCTGAGCCGGCGCAGGAGCCCGCACCGGCACCGGCATTGGAGCCAGTTCTTGCGCCGGAGCCGGAGCCAATGCCAATTCCAGCCCCGGCCGCAGCACCAGCACCAGCACCAGCACCAGCACCAGCACCAGCGGCGGGCCCTGCAGCCGCCCCCGTGCCAACTGCTGCACCGGCGCGGCCAACTGCCATCACGCCGGTAGAGCAGGCGCCTGCGGCGCAAGCGCCGTCAACGCCGTCGTCGCCGATGGGGTCTGCCGGGGCACAGGCGTCGCCGGGTGCTGCCAGAGTGCCCTTGGGTCTGTACCCGCACATGTACAACCCGTCGCGGCAACGCAGCCTGGCCGAGCTGGCGAACGAGCAACTCAACGGTGGTCAACGACGCGACCGGTTGGCCGAGGGCGTGTCGGCTGCAGAAAAACCCGATTGCCTGGCCGCCAACGCCAATGGCAGCCTGATCAACCTCATCACCCTTCCGCTCGCGGCCGCGCGCGATAAGTGCAAATAGCAGCCAGCACCGGGGCCACCAACCATGTCAATTTTTCACCCGTTTTCTCAAGAAACCCAGGAAATCACCATGCCACCAAATCCTCTCATGACCCGTCGCGTCCCGGTCTGGCTGCTCTCTTTGACGCTGGCACTTGGCGCGCTTGCTCAGGTCCAGGCGCAGCCCGTGGCGGCACCGGAGCCACCCGCAGCCCTTGCGGCCAGTGAGGCGCCCATGGCCTTGGCTCCAAGCGCCACGCTTGCTGCAATGTCACCCGTGGCTGCCCCGGTGATCACCCCGCCCGCCAGCGAGCCCGCGGCCAATCCCTATGGCCTGCGCTCGGTCTGGGCGCAGGGCGACCTGGTGGCGCGCACGACGCTGCTGCTGCTGGCGCTCATGTCCTTACTCAGCTGGTACTTCATTGTCGCCAAGCTGCTGGCCCAAGGCCGACTCAACGCCCAGGCGCGCGCGGCGAAAGTGGCTTTTGCCAGCACTGACACGTTGAACAAGCGCGTCCAAGGCCTTGACAAAGCCAGCCCCTTTCGCTTCATCGCCGAGTCGTCGCTTGAGGCCGCGCGCCGCTATGACAGTCTCGCGGGCCAGGTTGACATGAACAGCTGGCTCAGCCAGGACATCGTGCGCTCGGTGGCAACACTGCAAATGCGCAGTCAAGAGGGGCTGTCGGTGCTCGCCACGGTCGGGTCGACCGCGCCCTTTGTCGGGCTGTTCGGCACGGTCTGGGGCATTTACAACGCGCTGGTCACGATTGGTGTGTCGGGCCAGGCCTCGATCGAAAAAGTCGCCGGCCCCGTGGGCGAGGCGCTGATCATGACGGCGCTGGGTCTGGCCGTGGCCGTGCCCGCGGTGCTGGGTTACAACTGGCTGGTACGGCGCAACCGGGTCTCGCTGCACGCAGTCAAGGGATTTGGCTCCGAGCTCCATACCCTGCTGCTGGTGGAAATCGACAGGAGTCAGCGCGGCGCCACCGGCGCCAACCAAGCGGCCTGAGCCATGGCGATCACTTACCGGGAGGACGATGACGACGCCGTGCTGTCCGAGATCAACACCACGCCGCTGGTGGATGTGATGCTGGTGCTGTTGATCATTTTTTTGATCACGATTCCTGTCATCAACACCTCGGTGGCCGTGCGCCTGCCGCGCGAAGCCAACCAATTGCAGCAGCGCCAGCCGCAGACGGTGGTCATCACGGTAGATGCCCATGGCGGCACCTACTGGTTTGATGCCAGGGTGGCGGGTGCGCAAGCGCTGCAGGACAAGCTCATGCCAATTGCACGGCAAACGCCGCAGCCCGAGGTTCACATCCGGGGCGATGCCAGCGCCGACTACGAGGCCGTGGCGCGGGTGTTGTACGCCTGCCAGCAGGCAGGCATCACGCGCATCGGTTTCGTGACGGAGCCGTCCCATGGCCATTGACTTTGACGAAGCGCTGGACGCCGGCGACCCCGAGGTCACGGTCAGCATGAACACCACCCCGCTGATCGACGTGCTGCTGGTGCTGCTGGTGATGCTCATCATCACCATCCCGATCCAGTTGCACTCGGTCAACATGGAGATGCCGGCTGGCGTGCCCCTGTCGCGGCCAACCGAGCCGCTGGTGGTCAGGATCGAGGTCAGCGCCCAAAATCTGGTGTTGTGGAATGGTGAGCTCCTGGCCGGGCGCGCCGATCTGACCCAGCGACTGCAGGCTGCGGCCCAACTGGGCGAGCAGCCCGAAATTCATATCCGGGCGCACCGCAGCGCCAAGTACGACGCCGTGGCGGCGGTGCTGACGGCCGCGCAGCAGACGGGGCTGCAAAAAATCGGGCTGGTGGGACTGGACGAGTACGCGCGTTAAACCCATATCAAAATGCGCGCGGGCGGCATCACTCGGAATCGAACAAGCCGTCGGCACTGAGCCGCAGCACCCGGTCGGCGCGGGTGGCCGCCGCCTGCGAGTGGGTCACCAGGACCAACGCGGCGTGCTGTTGGCGCGCTTGCTCGATCAGCGCGTTCATCACGCGGGCGGCGGTGCTGGGGTCAAGGTTGCCGGTGGGCTCGTCGGCCAGCAGCAATTTGGGGCGGTGCACCAGCGCGCGGGCAATCGCCACGCGCTGCAACTGGCCGCCGCTGAGCTGCTGCGGCAGGCGAGCGCCCAAGCCCTCCAGGCCAACGGCCGCCAGCATGGCTTGCACCCGCGCGTCGTCGTGCTGGCCCAGCAGCATCAGGGGCAGCGCCACGTTTTGCGCTACATCCAGATGCGGCAGCACATGAAAGGCCTGGAACACAAAGCCGATCTTCTCGCGCCGCAGGCGCGCCAGCTGGTCGTCGTTGAGCTGGCTCAGATCAAGCTGATCCAACACCACCGAGCCGCTGTCCCATTGGTCCAGCCCCGCCAGACAATTGAGCAGGGTCGATTTACCCACGCCCGACTCGCCCACGATCGCCACAAACTCGCCATCGGACACCTTCAGCGACACGTTCGCAAACACTGGCACATCGCCGTAGTGTTTGCTCAAATTGGACACGACCAGACTCATGCTTGACCTTGCAGCTTGTTAGTTGCGGATTCGAATTCACGCGCCAGCGCCATCACCTGTGCCAACGCATCGGGCGCATCGCAGGCCACGATGCGGCGCTCAGGGCTTGAGCGCAGCCAGGTGATCTGGCGCTTGGCCAGCTGGCGCGTGGCGCAAATGCCTTTGTCGCGCAGCTCCTTCATCGGCCAAAGGCCGTCCAGCGCCTGCCAGGCTTGCCGGTAGCCGACGCAGCGCATCGCGGGCAAGTCAGCCTGCAGGTCACCGCGCGCGCGCAGCGCTTTGACTTCCTCCATGAAGCCATTGGCCAGCATGGCGTCAAAGCGCTGGGCGATGCGCTGGTGCAGCCAGGCACGGTTTTGCGGCTCGAGTGAAATCAGCAGGTGCTCATTTGACCCAGAATTTATATCTTTTAGGGCTCTAGCCCTCGTTTCATCTGTGTTAGTAGCTACTAATTTAATAGTATGAAAGGACGACAGAGGTTGCCCCGACAGCCGGTAAACCTCCAGCGCGCGGGCAATGCGTTGCGAGTCGGCCGGGTGCAGGCGTGCCGCCGTCACCGGGTCCACCTCGGCCAGCGCGGCGTGCAGCGCGGGCCAGCCTTGTTCGGCTGCTTGCTGAGCAATCGCGACGCGCGTGGCCGGGTCGGCCTTGGGCATCGGGTCCAGACCTTCCAGCAATGCTTTGAAGTACAGCATGGTGCCGCCCACCAGCAGCGGCAGTTTGCCGCGCGCTGTGATGTCGGCTATCAAAGCCTGCGCGTCAGTCACAAATTCGGCGGCGCTGTAGGCTTGCAGCGGGTCGCGGATGTCAATCAGGTGATGCGGCACTGCCGCCAGTTCGTCGGCGCTGGGCTTGGCGGTGCCAATGTCCATGCCACGGTAGACCAGGGCCGAGTCGACGCTGATGATTTCCACCGCATGCTCGCGCGCAATCGCCAGTGCGGCAGCGGTTTTACCGGAGGCGGTTGGTCCGGCAATGGCCAGATAGCGCACTGGGCGCAGGGTGCGTTCAGTGTTCGTCATGGTGGCCTTGTCGTTGCACCAGCGTCCACGCTGCCAGCGCGATCAACACGCTCCAGAACCACACGCCCAGCGCCAGCGGCAGTACCGTGCCGTCCATGTGGGCGCCAAGCCAGCCGCCCATGCCAAAGGCGGCGATCATCATCAGGAATCCGTTCAACGCGGATGCCGCACCCGCCGCTTGCGGGAATGGCCCGACCGCGCCGCTCTGGCTGCAGGGCTGGTGCACGCCGTGGCCGAGCATGAACAGGTACTGCGGCAGCATCAGGGACCAGCCGTTGTGCAGCCCGGCCAGCGCCATCACGCCCATCAGGCTGCCCCCGCTGAGCGACAGGCCACCTGCCAGCGCCACGGCGCGGCGCACGCCAAAGCGCGCGAGCCAGTAGCGGCACAAAAAAGTGCCCAGCAGATAGGCCAGCGCATTGCTGAACATCAGCAACCCGTAGGCGCTGGTGCGCCAGCCCAGCACCTGGATAAAGACAAATGAAGATGCCGCCAAAAACGTGAACAAGCCCCCGTAGGATGCGGCGGACAGCGCGGAAAAGGCGACAAATGTCGGGTTGCGCACAATCGCCAGCCAGGTGTGCCCCAAGCGGGCCGGTTGCAGTGCCTGTCGATCTTTCTGCGCCAGAGTCTCGGTAAAACGCCGGGCAATCAGCGCCAGGCTGAGCGCACCAAAAACGGCCAGCGCCAGCAGCGCCACGCGCCAACTGAACCAGCCTGCCAGCAACCCGCCCAGCGGTGCGCTCAGGCAGGCAATTACGCCCAAGCCGCTCAAGCCCTTGGACATCACGTACGCGCCTTGCACCGGCGTGTACAGGTCGCGCACGATGGCGCGCGCACACATCACGCCCGCGCCCATGGCAGCACCTTGCACTGTGCGCCAGAAAATCAACATACCCATGCTGGGAGCGAGCGTGCTGGCCACGGACGCGAGCACATAGGCGCTCATGCCGATCAGCAGAATGGGGCGCCGGCCAAAACGGTCCGACAGCGGCCCCCAAACCAGTTGCGATAACCCAAAAGCCAGCAGCAAGGCAC
Source organism: Burkholderiales bacterium (assembly GCA_038215405.1). Lineage (GTDB taxonomy): Bacteria > Pseudomonadota > Gammaproteobacteria > Burkholderiales > Burkholderiaceae_C > Rhodoferax. Next base: position 2,415 of record JBBQQX010000001.1, on the reverse strand, counting down.
TTAAAGTGAGTTGCGCCTGCGTCATCGGTGCACCAAAGCCAGCGGTCAGAGCAGGCAGTGCGGGCAGATACAAATCGGTGGTGATGGGCTGCAACCCCAAAAGCAGGGAGAGCAGCAAGATCACCAGGCCGGGCGGCATGGCGTTAGCGGCGTGTTCCGGGGCGGCGCGTTGGGCAGGCATCTGGCTGAGCGTAGCAGATCAGCCTGGGTTCTATGCTTCTGTCGTGGCTTTCTTGGGCAGTTCCAGCGACAGCACACCGTCTTGGTACTTGGCGACGGCCTTGCTTTCATCCACGTCCTGCGCCAGGGTGAAGGAGCGCGAGACCGAGCCGTAGTAGCGCTCGCTGCGCAGGGGCGCCACGAAGCGCCGCAGCGTGGTGTCAAAGGGATTGCTCAGCGGGGTGGGCTCAAACAAACGTAAGCCGGCCATGACGGTTTCCTTCTGTAGAGGGATTGCCCAATGGCCTGTGCGTCGCCGCCGACACGACACTGGCCGCAGCGGCTGCAACATGACAAGGTTATTTATGTCCGTGGACGGTGCCTTGATAACTCGCAAAGTTGGGGCAGTTAACGCACGTGCGTATGGCGGTGTGGATTACGATCTGGTCCATCGCATGTGCATGTAAATCTTTGTAAGCCCTTCGTGGTAGCTTCGCTCAAATCCCATGGCTCTGACCCTGAAAAAACCATGACCCTCATCCACCGCATCAGGCCTGACTGAAGTCGCGCATGAACACGCCTCTTTCTACAGACACCACGCACAAGCTCGACATCGGCTACCGGCTGCTGTTCGAGAAGAATCCGCTGCCGATGTGGGTTTATGACGTGGAGTCGCTTCGCATGCTGGCGGTCAATGATGCCGCGCTTGCACAGTATGGCTACAGCAAGCAGGCCTTTGTCGGATTGAGCGTGCTGGACCTGCATCGGCCAGATGACGCTGCGCAGGCGCAGCAACAGCTGCAACTGGCGTGCGGTGAGTTCGTCACGCAGACGCTGTGGCGTCATCGGCACGCCAGTGGCGAACTGATTGACGTGGAGGTGGTGACCGAGTATGTCGAGCTTGACGGCGTCCAGGCGCGCTTGGCGCTGGTGCGCGACCTAAGCGCACAGCGCCGTGCCGACGAAGTGACGCGCGAGCTGAACCAGCGCCTGCTGACCACGTTGGAGAGCATCACCGATGCGTTTTTCGTGGTTGATCACGACTGCCGCTTTACCTACGTGAATACGCAGGCCGGCAACCTGTTGCGCCGGGCACCGGATGAGTTGCTAGGACGCAATGTCTGGCAAGAATTTCCGCAGGCGGTGGGCACCATTTTCCAGCTGGAGGGTGAGCGGGCCGTGCGCGAGAAAACGGCCGTGACCTATGAGGCGTTTTTTGCCCCGCATGAAGAGTGGCGCGAAGTACACGTTTACCCATCAGGACAGGGTCTGGCGGTGTACTTTCGTGATGTCACCAAAAAGCACCTGACCGAGCAGCGACTGCGCGAGGAGCACCAGACGCTGTCTGCGGTGATGGATTCGACCACTGACGCCATCATCAGCTTCAACGTTGACGGTGAGATCAGGATGTTCAACACCGGGGCCGAGTGCATTTTTGGCTACCGCCGTGAGCAGATGCTGGGCCAGAACATGGCGCTGCTGCTGCCTGAGCGTCACCGGGCGGCGCAACCGCAGCAGTTGCGCGCATTTGCCGACTCGGCAGCGAACAGCCACATGATGGGCCTGGGGGTTGTCAAGGGCTTGCATGCCGATGGACGCGAGCTGGACCTGGAAGGCACGCTCTCCAAGGTCAAGATCAACGAGGAGAAGTTGCTGATTTCATGCCTGCGCGATGTCACCGAGCGAGCCAACTCGCAATCCCAGTTGCAGCAGTCCCGGGTGCAACTCTCTGAGCTGACACAGCGACTCATGACGCAAGAGAAGACGCTGGTCAAGCAATTGGCCAAGACGCTGCATGACCAACTGGGCCAGACCCTGGCCGCGATTCGCATGTCGCACGAAACCGCGCAGGCCCTTCAGTCCAAGAAAAGTACCAGCACCGCCGTGCAACGGCAACAGGCGCAGTTGGGCAAGCTTGTCGACCAGGCCATTCAGCAGGTCAGGCAGGCGCTGCTTGATTTGCGCCCGCCCTTGCTGGAGGACCAGGGGCTGGTTGCGGCGCTCGACAATGAGTTGCGCAACCGTTCCATGACCCATCCGCAACTCGATTTCTTGATTGATGTGCCGCGCGGGCTTGAGTCGATGCGCTGGCCTGGTGAGATTGAATACGCCGCCTTCATGGTGGCGCGCGAGGCGCTGGAGAACGCCTTGCGCCATGCCAACGCCTCGGCCATTTCGGTGCAATTGAGCGGCACGGCGACGTCCTTGCAGTTGCACGTGGCCGACAACGGCGTCGGCATCGCGGCGGGTGCCGTA